>JAIOPT010000102.1 GCA_021413765.1 Betaproteobacteria bacterium | reverse complement strand
GAGGAGTACGAAGGTATCCTAGGTACGGTCGGACATCGTACTGATAGTGCAATGGCAAAAGGATGCTTGACTGCGAGACTGACAAGTCGAGCAGGTGCGAAAGCAGGTCATAGTGATCCGGTGGTTCTGTATGGAAGGGTCATCCAAATAAAAACCTCAGAGGTTTTTTTATTTGGATGAGGGTATAGACAAAACTTTTAAGTGAACTTATCTAATTCAGATACGCCTTGCTAATTCACTGGCCTTACCTGTATAGGTGGCAGGTGTTAATACCAATAAGCGTTGTTTTTCCGCTTCCGGAATATTTAATGTGTGGATGAAAGCATGCAGGCTGTCGCGATTGATGCCGCCTTTGCCGCGTGTTAGTTTTTTAAGTTTGTCGTAGGCATTTTCGATACTATAGCGCCGCATTACAGTTTGGATTGGCTCTGCCAATACTTCCCAGCTATTGTCCAAGTCTTCCGCCATGCGTTGCGGATTTGCTTCTAGTTTATTCAATCCCTTTAGGCATGACTCATAAGCCAGCAATGTATAGCCCAGCACTACGCCCATATTGCGCAGCGTGGTGGAATCGGTTAAATCGCGCTGCCAGCGCGAGATCGGAAGCTTTTCGGATAGATGGCGTAGCAGGGCGTTCGCTAAACCTAAGTTACCTTCGGAATTTTCAAAATCAATTGGATTAATTTTATGTGGCATAGTGGAAGAGCCGACCTCACCCGTTACCACTTTTTGCTTGAAATAGCCCAATGAAATATAGCCCCAGAGGTCGCGGTTGAGATCAGTCAGGATGGAGTTGGTACGCGCGTAAGCATCGAATAATTCGGCCATGTAATCGTGCGGTTCGATTTGAATGGTATATGGGTTGAAAGTGATTCCACGTGCCATGACAAAGCGTTGTGCGAAAGCTTCCCAATCTACTTCAGGATAAGACGCCAAATGAGAATTGTAATTACCTACAGCGCCATTGATTTTCCCTAGTATTTCTACGCTAGCCAACCGTGCACGCGCACGTTGTAGGCGATGTACTACATTGGCCATTTCCTTGCCGAGTGTACTCGGCGTGGCAGTTTGCCCATGGGTGCGGCATAACATAGGCATGTCTGCCAGTTGATGTGCAAGGTCGCGTAAGCAGTCGATAAGTTTATCTAGGGCGGGCAGCATAACCTCGTTGCGCCCATTTGTTAACATGAGTGCGTGGCTCAGGTTATTAATATCTTCTGAAGTGCAGGCGAAGTGGATAAATTCTAACTTGCTACTTGTTTCCGGAATGTCTGAAAGCTTTTCACGCAACCAGTATTCGATCGCTTTCACATCATGATTTGTGCGTTTTTCAATGATTTTGATTTGTTCAGCATCAGCTTCACTAAACTGCTCGATCAACTGATCGAAATAGGCAAGGGTTGTGGCAGAGAACGGTTCGATTTCAGGAATTCCCACCTCCAAACTGAGCGCTTTGAGCCATTCGATTTCGATCAGAACCCGATAGTGAATCAGGCCAAATTCGCTGTAATAAGTGCGCAAGGAGTCTACCTTGCTGTGGTAGCGGCCATCTAATGGAGAGATGGCGGTGAGGGTGGTCAATGTCATCGAGATAATCCCTGGAAAAAATAGCAAAATTTATCGTGAAATCAGAATGGGTGACTCATACTGCTATGCTTTATTAAAGGCATAAATGTCATTGATACGGCCATCAACGGGTTGGGTGCGCTTGGCAATCTTCGGATGATGCTCGTCGAGCCACCGCTGCGTTACCCCTAATCGCTGTTCGTAAGCTTTCCTGATCGGCTATTGTGCTGTAAATCCTCGGCGTTTAGGAATTTTTTTGTTAGTTCGCCACTTCGGCTAATTCTTTTGCGGAAGGTGTTCAGAGTTCATTGATTTGCAATGAAATTGTAGAAATGCACGGTTGCAATTGGCCGGTATTTTGCAACTATTTATACGGCGAAGCCCGGCAGGCTGTTACAGCGGCGCAGCAATTCGCACATTACCG
>JAIOPT010000014.1 GCA_021413765.1 Betaproteobacteria bacterium | reverse complement strand
AAAAACTCAACTAGATATATCGTTGGCGTGCCCGACAGGAATCGAACCTGTAACCCCCAGCTTAGAAGGCTGGTGCTCTATCCGGTTGAGCTACGGGCACAACTTCCTGTGGAGCCATTCGACTCTGTACCACTAAGATATATTGGTCGGGGTGGAGAGATTCGAACTCCCGACATCCTGCTCCCAAAGCAGGCGCGCTACCAGGCTACGCTACACCCCGAAAGCGGAAGAGTATACCTTGCATGAGGCAACAAATCAATAATCTTCTAATTACTCGTGACAGGCCCGATGCAATATTCATTTCTGTATAGCCCAATGGCGAAATTTTATTTAGTACCAACTTGCCACTGGAATTTGTATTTTTATGCAGCATTATGTCCCTGCTATTTACGGGCAATTTGAGGCAGCGCAAGTTTCAAGTAATAAATCATTGACCATAATGTCAAAACAGCAGCAAGATAAATCAGCAACGTACCCAATGTATGAGCAGGCAAACCAACCAGTGATTCATGGCAAAGAAGCAGCAATATGGCAATCATCTGAAATACAGTTTTCACCTTACCCAGCATAGAAACCGCTGTGCTCTTGCTTTCACCAAGCTGAGCCATCCATTCGCGTAAAGCAGAGATGGCAATTTCACGACCAATAATGATGAAAGCAATGACCATATCCACATAGCCAAGCTTTACCAGCACAATCAATGCGGCAGCCACCATCAGCTTATCAGCGACTGGATCGAGAAATGCGCCAAAGGCGGAAGTCTGATTGAGCGCGCGCGCCAGATAACCATCTAGCCAATCTGTGAGAGCGGCCAATGCGAATATCACCGTGCTGACTAAATGTTTGTGGTGCAGGGAAAGTGTTGCGTCAGGCAAATAAAACACCCCGAGAAACACCGGTATGAGCAAAATGCGAAACCAAGTCAGCAGATTTGGGATATTGAGTGGCATGATTAATGCAATTGTTGATAAATTTTTTCTGCCAGCGCCAGACTAATGCCATCTACTTGCGCCAACTCTTCCAAGCTGGCTTGGTATACGCCTTGCAGACCTCCGAACCGAGCCAGCAAGTTACGTCTACGCCTCTCCCCTACTCCGCTGATTTCCTCCAGCATGGATGTTGTGCGCGCTTTACCACGTTTGGCGCGGTGACCACTAATTGCGAAACGGTGGGCTTCATCGCGCACCTGCTGAATCAAGTGCAATGCTGGATTGTCCGGCAACAATTGTAGCGGTTTTTCATGCTGCGGAAGCAACAATTGCTCTAACCCGGGCTTGCGTTCTACGCCTTTTGCTACACCCATTAACGGAATTTCCATCAGGTCAAGCTGTTCCAACACCTGACAAGCCACGCTTAACTGACCCGCGCCACCATCTATCAAAATCAAATCGGGACGCTTGCCTTCCCCCACCTGTAATTTTTGATAGCGACGAAACAAGGCTTGGCGCATCGCTGCGTAGTCGTCTCCCCCAGTAATACCGCTAATGTTGTAGCGCCGATACTCGGTAGTACGCATAGCCAAGTTATCGTACACGACACAGGAAGCCACAGTCGCTTCGCCCATGGTATGGCTGATATCAAAACATTCAATGCGTGACAATAGCGGGAGCGCAAGCACTTCGCGCAATTTCTCCAGTCGAGCAAACTGCCCAGCCTGTTGGCCTGCTTGCTGATGTAATGCCAGCAGAGCATTTTTCAGCGCCATATCCAACCATTGGCGACGCTCACCAGTTGCGCTGTGGCGTATCTGCACCTTATGCCCCACCTGCTCGCCAAGTAACTCTTCCAAGGTATCTGCCGCGAGAGGCGTGCTGGTGAGAATCAGAGGCGGCACGCTATGGTTTAAGTAATGCTGTGCAAGAAAGGCATGCAGCACTTCGTCAGCCGCCTGCCCTTCGGCATTTTGCGGGAAGAGGCTCTTATCACCCAGATGTCTGCCGCCGCGCACCATAGCCAAATTCACGCACAGTACGCCATTCAGCTCAGCGACGGCGACGATATCCGCGTCCGTTGCACGATTACTTTCCATGAACTGCTTTTGCTGCACCGTATGTAGCGCATGCAACTGGTCGCGTAACGCAGCGGCCTGCTCGTAGTGTTGAGCCTCTGCCGCTTGCTCCATGGCTTGGCGCAGCGATCCTTCCACCTCACCCTGCTTTCCCTGTAACAGTAAATTCGCGTTACGCACATCAGTTGCGTAATCCTGCTGGTTAATCAACCCAACACAAGGGGCAGTGCAGCGATGAATCTGGTGCAGTAAACAGGGACGAGCGCGATTGGAAAATGTGCTGTCCTCGCAAGTACGGATGCGAAAAATTTTTTGCAGCAACTGTATGCTTTCCTTGGCGGCATGTGAATTGGGGTAAGGCCCGAAGTATTGATGGTGCTTACCAGTCGCACCACGATAATATGCCAGACGAGGAAAACCATGTCCGGTCAGGACAATATATGGGTAAGATTTATCATCTCTAAACAGTATGTTATATCGTGGTTTTAATGTTTTTATTAAGTTATTTTCCAGCAGTAGAGCCTCAGCCTCGGAACGAGTGACTGTCACCTCAATGCGGGCAATATGCGACACCATCAAGCTGATACGCGGTGAGATATTTGTTTTCTGGAAGTAGGATGCGACGCGTTTTTTAAGCTGCCCAGCTTTGCCGACATATAGTACCTGCCCTTGATTATCCAGCATACGGTACACGCCAGGCAGCAGGGGCAGACTGGCGACAAATGATTTAAGATCAAACTCGATTGTTTGGGTCAAGGCTATTGTTTAGATCAAGGCTACGCAAATATAAAACAATTGCTCTGAAAATGGCATGAAACATCCCCTCGTTCAGGCGCTTGGTCTGAGTATTGTAGCGGCTGCAATGGTAGCTGTCATACAGCATTATGCCGTTCGGTAGTGTATGCCGCACGCCACGCGTAAATTTATAGTCTTTGATTTGTAAGCCCAGCGCGCGTAATACCGCCAGATGGGCAATCGCATAAAATTAGTTTGGCATTAGCGTAGCCTGCTATGTTCAAAGGCTAGGATCGATTGGCAAAACAAAATTGATAAAGTGGGAGTACAGCAATTTACCGGCAAAATCACCGGTGAACGGACGGACAGTGCGATTCGCTCCATGCATACCGGGTGCCAACCCCACGATTAGCAGGCGCGCCTGCGCGTCACCAAAGGATGGCACCGGATGAGCATAGTAATCTGGATGTGCTTGGCGCACCTCATCCAGGAAGTTAGCCAAGCGCGGACATAAACGGCAGGCAGTTGAAAATTTCATACGCTACTTATCTAAATAATCGAAATGCGAAACATCGACTGAAAAATAAATACCGTTGATTTTCATGTTACAGCCAGCCATTAAATAAAGCGATTCATCATACTCGCGATAGCCGGAATCCTGATGTTCTGATTAATCTATTTGATGGTCGGCTCTATTATTAATGCTTGATCCAGCGAGCTTCGCATGCCCGTGCTTCGAAAATAAAATGTGTGGATATTAAGCAAAAACATGAGAGGCATTAAGTTCCAAAGTGCAGAAAAGATAAACCTGTCGACATCGCAATTGTATCGTCTGAATTACCCTCTCCTTGAACGCTGTATGGGGTAGATCTATAACTTAATATTTCATATTCACATTCCAGATAGATATATCTAGTTCGTCGGCTCTCGACGACATAAGTACTTACTATATTTCAAATAGTTAGCATTATTATGCAGGTTTTCTGTTGCCATATAACGACACAAAAATTCAAATTATGTAAGCAACATCAAACAAAAAATATTAATTATTTGTTTTTTAATCCAAAATTATTATTGGCATGATATATGCATAAGTTATAAATGCAGCAATATCGCTGAGCTTACTAGGGAAACAAGATGGATTATTTTTCAACTTTACAAAACAAAGCGGCCCGATCAATAGCTCTAGCTTCTATGCTATTAATTGGCGCGACTGTCAATGTTCAGGCTGATTCCATTACAAAAGAAGGTGCACCATCTTCGGCAACTTACGACACAAACAATGATGGCTTTGTTAGCCTGGAAGAAGCCACAGCCCATAAAATGCCGATCAAAGTGTTCAAAGAGCTGGATACCAACCATGATGGAAAACTGAGTTCAGAGGAGTCTACTAAAGAAAGTCAGCAAATGAAATAGTCTGTGTTCTGTTCTGTTTTTTTCATAAAAGCTCCCCTTCTGGTGCATCAGCTCCCCCTGATGCACCTTTTTTTGAATCCCCTGAATATATGCCTTGTTGGTCCGAACAGCGGTTCCAACGTACAGTGCATTTCGCATAGAACGGCCGTCTCGCCATCGTCAGCGACAAATAGCGCATTCTCCTACCTCCATAGCGTCTTATTTCAACGATGGTGGTTCAGTGAGTCGCACCTTCGGCTCAGGGTGATATCCTCACGCTTCACCGCAATCAGCTGGGAAGTCCGACAGGTTGCTAGTTGCCCCATGCCTCGATTTCGACGATGCGAGACCAGCCGTCGAGCCCGCTGGTGATATTTATCCGAATCCGATCGGTGGTGTATGCAGCGAAGCTTACTGTGCGCTTGACCAGATTGTTTCCGCTTACCGTAGCAAGGGTAGTCCAGGTCGATCCATTCCAGCC
>JAIOPT010000101.1 GCA_021413765.1 Betaproteobacteria bacterium | reverse complement strand
GGTGGAACAATCCAAATACAACTTCGAGCACTCCAACGTCGAGATGCTGTTCCGACACTTCAATGAATATGAAACCGAGGCCAAGCGCTTGATCGCCGCCGAGCTGGTATTGCCCGGTTTCGAGATGGTCATGAAGTGCTCTCATAGTTTCAATATGCTGGATGCGCGCGGTGCGATTTCGGTGACCGAACGCGCTGCTTACATAGGCCGCGTACGAACCTTGTCCAGGCTGGTGGCGCAGGCTTATCACGACTCGCGCGAGGCACTTGGCTTCCCGATGTGCAAGGCCGGGGAGACAAAATAATGAAACAGACTTTATTGATTGAGCTGCTTACCGAAGAGCTACCGCCCAAGGCACTGGAACGTCTTTCCACTGTTTTCGCCAACGAAATATTTACTGAACTGCGTGGACAGGGGCTGGCGGGCGAGGATAGCATTTGCACGCCTTTTGCTACTCCACGTCGGCTGGCCCTGACAATTACAAATGTAGCTTCGCAGCAGGCTGATCGAGTGATAGAACGCAAAGGTCCCGCAGTAGCTGCCGGGGTGGATGCTGAAGGCAAACCCAGCAAAGCACTGGAAGGTTTCATGCGCGGTGCAGGTGTGACGTTTGAACAATTGCAGCGTAACAATGACGACAAGACAGAGTATTTCGTCGCACAGCTAGAGAAAAAAGGTCAGCGCCTGGATGTCTATTTGGCCGACATCACAACTCAAGCGTTGAAGAAACTGCCCATCCCCAAGCTAATGCGCTGGGGCGACTCCGACCACCAGTTTGTGCGTCCCGTGCATGGTTTGGTTATGCTGCATGGGGATCGCATAGTGCCCGGCGAGGTATTGGGACTGCAGAGTGGACGGTTAACGAGCGGGCATCGCTTCCTGCACACAGGTGAAATGCCGGTCGTATGCGCCAATAGCTATGAAGAAGCATTGTTGACGTATGGCAAGGTTATCGCCTCATTTGAAAAGCGCCGCACCAGAATTGATGAACATCTCAAAGCCAAAGCGCACGCACTCAATGCGCGCATTAATCCATCCGATGGCCTGCTGGATGAAGTCACGGCGCTGGTGGAATGGCCGGTAGTTTATGTTGGCGAGTTCGAGGAGGAATACCTTGAAGTGCCGCAGGAGTGTCTGATACTCACCATGCAGCAGAATCAGAAGTATTTTCCATTATTGGATAACAACGGCAAGCTGCTCAATAAATTTCTGATTGTTTCCAACATGCAGGTGGACAATCCCAAGCACATTATCGATGGCAATCAACGAGTGGTGCGTCCACGCCTGGCCGATGCGCGCTTCTTTTTCAACCAGGATCGCAAACAGACGCTGGAATCGCGTGTCGCCCGGCTAGGCAACGTGGTTTATCACAACAAGCTGGGCTCACAATTGCAGCGCGTCGAGCGCATAACCATCTTGGCTGGCGCCATCGCGCACCAGCTTAATGCTGAAAAATCGGTGGCTGAACTGGCGGCACGCCTAGCCAAGGCCGATTTGACCACTGACATGGTCGGCGAGTTTCCGGAACTGCAAGGCATTATGGGTCGCTATTATGCGCTGCATGACGGCGAGAATCAGGTAGTGGCAGATGCTATCGCGGCGCACTACCACCCGCGTTTTGCCGGTGACACTCTGCCGCAAGGCGCGGTGGCTTGTGCGGTGGCTCTGGCTGACAAGCTGGACACACTGGTTGGCATTTACGGCATCGGTCTAGTCCCTACCGGCGACAAGGATCCATTTGGATTACGCCGCCACGCGCTGGGTGTGTTGCGCATTCTAATCGAGACCCCGCTGGCATTGCCGCTAGATACACTATTGCAATTGAGCAAGGATAGTTTCACCGCTGAAAAATTGAGCGGCAGTGTAGTGGCCGATGTGCATGGCTTCATGCTCGAACGACTGCGCGGTTATTTGCGCGAACGCGATTTTTCTCCCGATGAAATTGAAGCTGTTGTGTGTCAAAACCCGACGCGCATCGATCTCGTGATACCGCGTCTGGAAGCGGTGCGTGCCTTCCGCAAACTGCCGGAAGCGGCGGCATTGGCGGCCGCCAACAAGCGCATTCAAAATATTCTGAAGAAAACCGACACGGTAGAAGCCGCGATTCAGGTTGGGCTGTTGCACGAAAATGCTGAGCGCAGCCTGTATGAAGTCGTGCAACGCCTCGCACCGCAGGTGGAAGCCGGAATGCAGAAACAGGATTACACTGCTACGCTCACTTTGCTGGCCTCGGCGCGCACAGTAGTAGATGAATTTTTCGACCAGGTGATGGTGATGTCTGAAGATCCTGCTGTGCGGGATAATCGTCTGGCCTTGCTGAAGCGACTGGGTGACCTGATGAATCAGGTCGCTGACATCTCCAGACTGGCAGCCTAAAAATGGGGGTCATAATGAAGCTCATCATCCTTGACCGCGACGGCGTTATCAATTACGGCTCCCCTCAATTCATCAAGCACCCGAATGAATGGAGGCCTCTACCCGGCAGTCTTGAAGCGATTGCTCGCTTGG
This sequence comes from Betaproteobacteria bacterium, assembly GCA_021413765.1. Lineage (GTDB taxonomy): Bacteria > Pseudomonadota > Gammaproteobacteria > Burkholderiales > Gallionellaceae > Nitrotoga. The sequence goes on along the minus strand of JAIOPT010000101.1, from coordinate 10,695 downwards.
TGCAGGCGGACTATCGCGTGGTGGTGGCGACCAATCAATCAGGTATAGGACGTGGCCTGTTCGATATGCTCACACTGAATGCCATCCACGATAAGATGTATAAGACGGTAGCGCAGGCAGCCGGCCGCATTGATGCAATATTTTATTGTCCCCATTCGGCGGAAGCCAACTGCTCATGCCGCAAACCTAAAACCGGCATGCTGGAAACAATTGCCATGCGCTATAACGTGAACCTGAAGGGCGTGCCTATGGTAGGCGATGCGTTACGCGATCTGGAAGCCGCAGCCAAGATGGGCGCGCAGCCGATATTGGTGCTTACCGGCAAGGGCGCGAAGACCCAGGCCAAGGGCGGTTTGCCGGAAGGCACTCTGATTTATCGTGACTTGGCAGCAGTCGTTGCCACCCTAATTTAATGGCCTCTCTAAATAATCTGAATTTTCCATTCCTGCCTGCGCGGGAACGACGATATTTTTAAAATTTCTCTGATATGGTATTCATACGCTCGCTGATTTTTCTGCTGCTGCAAATCGTCATTACGCCGCTGTTTACGCTAATTGCAATACTCACCTTTCCGTTTCATCCAATTACACGCTATCGCATCATCTCTGGCTGGGCGCTTATCATGCTATGGCTGTTGCGCGTGGTATGCGGCATCCGCATGGAAGTGCGCGGCACCAATAACATCCCGAATAAACCGTGTCTTGTGCTGTGCAAGCATCAATCTGCATGGGAAACCATCGCGCTACAAAAAGTATTTCCGCCGCAAGTATGGGTGATCAAACGTGAACTGTTGTGGCTTCCTTTTTTCGGTTGGGGTCTCGCAATGACCAGCCCCGTTGCCATTAAACGTAGCGAAGGCCGCGAGGCAATCAAGCAGTTGCTGCGCCAGGGTAAAGAAAGGCTGGCGCTAGGCTTCTGCGTGGTTATTTTTCCTGAAGGCACACGCATTCCTTTTGGTCAGCGCGGCAAATACAAGATCGGCGGCGCACTTCTAGGTGCATCCAGCGGCGTGCCAATAGTTCCTGTGGCCCACAATGCGGGCAAACTGTGGGGGCGCGAATCCTTTCTCAAGTATCCGGGCGTTATCACCATGAGCATAGGTACACCCATTGATCCCGCCGGTCTCAAGGCCGAGGAGATCAATCGGCGCGTGGAAGAATGGATCGAAACCGAAGTCACGCGGTTACCCTGATGCTTGAAAAATTACGCCGACTTATTTCCCCGCTGGCCGTTGAACAACGCACAGTGGATCTGGTTGGCACCCAGGTTACTTATACCCTCAAACGTACTAATCGGCGCCGTAGCATAGGCCTGCGCATCGACAATCACGGGCTGACGGTGAATATGCCACTGCGCGCCTCGGAGAAATGGCTGCACGATGTATTGCAGGACAAAGCGCATTGGGTGGTAAAAAAACTTGAGAATTGGCAAGCGAAGAAGCCCATCTCGCCACAATGGCGGGATGGGCAGCCGCTCTTTTTCATGGGCGAGGTGATTACCTTGCGTGTAGTCGTCAGCTTGTTCGCTACGCCACCGCTGCTGAACCGTGCGCAATTGTTCGTGCATGTCACAGATGATGCTAACCAAGCATTGATAGAGCAGACTGTCACACAGTGGTATCAACGCGAGGCGAAAAACCTGTTCAATGAATGCGTAGCACACTATGCACCCCTGATGAACGTAGCACCGCGCATGGTGAAGCTTTCCTCCGCGCGCACGCAATGGGGCAGCTGTACCACACGAGGCGATGTGCGCCTCAACTGGCAACTCATCAAAATGCCACTGCACTTGATTGATTACGTCGTAGTACATGAACTCGCCCACCTTATCGAGATGAACCACTCGACTGCATTTTGGCAGGTGGTCGAAATTGGTTGCCCCGATTATGCCAAGCGACGCCGTGAATTAAAGCAGTGGTGCCTGGATTGACCTAAACATTTGGTTATACAAAATTCGGCACACCCTCTTTGTTGGAATGTTAGAATCGGCCCCGATTTTCGTTATGTTATGCCTGCTTACTATTCCCAGATGACTATTTGTAAGAACAACACGAATGCGAATTGCAAAAATCAGCATCAAGAACTATCGGTCATGCAGTGAAGCCATATTCATACCGCATGAATCTCTTTCCGCACTAATAGGGCCCAACGGAAGCGGAAAAACAAACATTCTTTCGGCTATTCGGCTGCTCCCCGCGCTTTGCTATAGCCGCGGCGGACGCCGCTTCGATGGAGAAGAGCCCATCTCCACTGTTTGCGAGATAAAAACATGGTATGAGATTGACGAACTATCTATCATCCACACCGCAAAACTCAATCTCGTTACCAATGAGAAAAATCAAGATGAAATAATCAGCTCCTATGAGAGTTGGTCAATTCCAGTTGGTGGCCGTCACAGGAAAAGATTCGACGTTCCTTCGTGGATTCTGCTTGAAGGCATCCAAGATCGTTCCGCAGTATCTACTTCATCTGGTCCCCGCAGATCGCCTTTCATAGACTTCCTTTCTAAACGTGGGCTCGACTCGAAGATATTGGCGTCCCTTGAAAAGGCAATTCGCCTTGCCTTTGGAATTAGCTACTACAGCGCCTCGCAGTTCACAAATCCTGGCAGCTGCCCAATCTCATTTGAAGTCGAAGGCGATTCAAAGCGAAGAACAGGTATTTCCATCGCTGGGCATAAAAAGCTTTTGTATGACATTTATCAGGAGCATCGCTGGGAGACGCCTGCCTATTCCGAATTCCTAAGCTTAGTGGGGGCAGGTGGGATTGGCCTTGTGGAGTCAATCGAATTCAATGAAATTGTTACTTCGTCATCTAACTATAGCGTTATGACTGGCGGCAAGGTTCTAAAGAAAGAAAAAACAAACTTACTCGTAGTTCCAAGTTTTAAGATATCAGGCAATAGCCTCTCGCCAAGTCAACTATCAGAAGGAACGTTTAAAACTCTTGCGCTTCTCTTCTACCTCGTAACCGACAAGAGTTCGATCTTAATGATCGAAGAACCTGAAGTGTGCGTACATCATGGTCTCCTAAGCAGCATTGTTGAAATGATCAAGGTCTACTCCGCTGATAAGCAGATATTTATCTCGACACACTCTGACTCAGTCCTTGATAAGCTAAATGTCGATAACGTCTTTAGGGTCTGGCGCACCAAAGACAACGGCACACAGATATCCAACATCAAACGAAACATGAAGAGCAAAGAACTGCTTGCTCTCAAGAACTATCTTTTGAACGAAGGAAGCCTCGGCGAGTTCTGGAAGCATGGTGATCTAGAAAATGTCTAAGCGGATAGGAATCATTGCAGAAGATGCCAGCGATGTAGATGTTGTGACTAACATTCTAGGGAAATACGTCGATCGAAGTAAATTTTCCGTTCGAAAATTTGTTGGTAACGGGTGCGGGAAGCTTAGAAACAAGTGTGACAGTTGGGCTAAAACGCTCTTTGAAGGTGGTTGTCATCATGTATTGGTCTTCCATGACTTAGATCGGCAGGACGAGATGGCGCTCAGGAACCTTCTCCAAAAGAAGGTTCCAGTGAAGATGTTTCCTAAGTCCCTTATCGTCATACCGATTGAGGAAATGGAATCATGGCTACTATCCGATGAGGCAGCAATTAGGGACGTATTTCACCTCAAAAAATCTCCACCACGAATAGAGAACTGCGAGACCATTAACTCTCCAAAAGAGCACTTAGCAAAACTCATTTGGTCAATAGGTAAAAAACGTTATCTCAACACCGCCCACAATAGCAAGATTGCTGAAAAAGTTACAATCAACAATCTGCGGAGGTGTCAGTCATTCAAGGAATTCGATGACTATGTCAAATCGACGATCTTTAAGCTACCGGATATCACGCATACATAAAGATCAAGGTAAATCGTGATCGTGATCGCGAAGCAAACCACGATCTAACCCGTTTGTTAGACGCGGAGCGCGGTAGGTTGGGTTGAATGAAATGAAGCCCAACATCACAAGGGAAAATACATATGCCACCGACGTGCCGATGCAACATGCGGCACACAAAGGCAAGCGTAGATTAGCAAGCGTAGCCTAGGCTAACGTAGGTTGGCGCTGAGCTTGCGAAGCCCAACATCACAAGCAATAATGTATTTTTAAGGGAAGTTCTATGGGGCGTACTGCTGACAGTGGAATAATGCACCCAAAGTATCGGCAGTTTGCTGCATCGTATAATCACCGGTCTCATGTGCTTTTTTCATGTTGCATAGCAAGACTTGGCTCCGTTGCCTCCTGATGAAAGCTGCGACCTTGCGACAGCCACCTCGGCGTTGATGAAATTCAGTTTCAGTCACTTCCGGTCTTGCCTTTATAATCCCACTTTGTTCTATTTTAGTGAGAATACAATCATGCGTATGACCGGTATTATGGTGCTGCTGGCACTTCTGCTACAGAGCTGCGGACACAAGGGGCCGCTATTTTTGCCACCAACGCAGCCCTCAGTCCAGCCACTTCCTGATCAAACCAAATAGCCATGACCGATTATTTCAAATACCAGAGTAACCAGCTTTGTGCCGAACAAGTACCCCTGGCTGATATCGCACAGCGATTTGGTACGCCATGCTATGTGTACTCACATGGCGCGTTAACCGATAGCTATCGTCAATTTGCTGAGGCGTTCAAAGAGCGCGAGCATCTGATTTGCTACGCAGTAAAGGCTAATCCCAATATCGCCATCCTGAATCTGTTCGCCAAATTGGGCGCTGGCTTTGATATAGTTTCCGGTGGCGAATTGCAGCGTGTGCTGGCGGCTGGGGGCGCGGCGAATAAAGTGGTGTTTTCCGGTGTGGGCAAAACAGTGGCAGAAATGCAGCTGGCATTGGAGGTGGGCATTCTGTGTTTTAACGTGGAATCGGAAGCGGAACTCACACGTCTGAATGTAGTGGCCGGACAAATAAACAAGGTGGCATCGGTAAGCCTGCGCGTGAATCCCGACGTGGATGCCAAGACGCATCCCTACATTTCCACCGGCCTGAAACAAAACAAGTTTGGCGTGGCCTATACTGAAGCGCTGGCGTTATACCGCAAAGCGAGCGGGCTACCACATCTACGCGTGGTTGGCATGGATTGCCATATCGGTTCGCAATTGACTGAACTCAGCCCGTTTATCGAAGCGATAGAAAAAATGTTGGTGCTGGTAAACACGCTGGCAAGTGAGGGAATTCGTCTTGAGCATCTTGATATGGGCGGTGGGCTAGGCATCCGCTATCTGGACGAGGCTCCGCCTGCCATTGCCGATTATGCCGGTGCGCTACTCAGCGCCCTGCAAGGACGCAGCGAGAAAATTATTATTGAGCCGGGACGGGTGCTGGTTGGCAATGCCGGCGTGTTACTGACCAAGGTTGAATATCTCAAACATGGAGAAGAAAAACATTTCGCCATTGTCGATGCGGCAATGAACGATCTGATGCGTCCAGCTTTGTACGATGCCTATCATCACATCCAGCCAGTGCAGCTAAGTGATACGCCAGTGCAACAATATGAAGTAGTGGGCCCGGTATGCGAAACCGGCGACTTCCTTGGAAATGCCCGTAAATTGGCTATCTTGCAGGGTGATCTAGTTGCGGTGATGTCGGCTGGCGCCTATGGCATGAGCATGAGTTCAAACTACAACACGCGCCCACGTGCAGCCGAAATAATGGTGGCTGGGGAAGTCATGCAACTTATCCGAGAACGCGAGACAGTGCAGCAGTTGTTTGCCGGCGAAAAACTTTTTGGTTAACCATACAAAAAACTTTTGCGTGCATCTTTTAGGGCGGGGCTAATTATTGAGACGTTCCGCAAGAGATTTTACAAATAAAAATAAGGAAATTGCTTATTCTCATTTTTATAGCTGTCGATCTATTATGCTAAAGAAAATTATCCCAGCTACACGCTGTCTCTTACGGTCAGCAAACAAGCGCTGCAAGCTGATTTTGTCTTCTCAACAACTTGAGGATTTGGATTATCCTTAAGTGTGAACGTGACTCTATAAACAGGAGAATATCCATGGCAAAGAAACGTATCCCTACCCAAACGCCTCAATCTGTAGCATCAGTGGCCAAGGAGTCCGCCCCGAAAACCACGCGGCCGGAATCCGAATCTAGACGCGAAAAGCCGGATGAAAGAAGTGTCGCGAAAAAAATTGGCAGAACGCTGGATGCTTTTCCTGACAAGATTGATTTTAAAGATTGGGAATATCTGCCCACGCTGCATGCCTTGCCCGACGAGATTGTTAACATCCACGCTGTTCCCACTATTCTTGATCAGGGCACGGAAGGCGCGTGTACGGGTTTTGCCCTTGCGGCAGTAATCAATTTCTTGCTCCATCAACGCAAGCTCAAGCGTCGCATCAGTCCGCGCATGATTTACGAACTTGCCCGCCGCTATGATGAATGGCCGGGAGAAAATTATTCTGGATCCTCGGCGAGAGGCGCCATGAAGGGTTGGGAACGCCATGGCGTATGTACTCAAGAACTCTGGCCTAACGATCTGCATGGCGCGAACAATTTTGACCAAGAGCGTGCCGATCAAGCAACCCTGACACCAGGTGGCGCTTATTATCGAGTCGATTTCAGACAGGTTCGTCATGTTCATGCGGCAATTCATGAAGTCGGCATCGTGTATGCCACATTAATGGTGCATTCCGGATGGGGGCAGCCCGGCCCCTCCACGGTTTCACTCAAAGCAGGTGCCAGCAGCAAATCCAAAAAAATTAAAATTCCCGTGATTGAGCGTAGGGGAAGCGCAGATGGCGGGCATGCGATAGCTCTTGTTGGCTATACCTCTCAAGGTTTCATAATCCAGAATTCATGGGGGAAGGACTGGGGCAAAGATGGATTTGCCTTATTGCCATACGAAGATTTCATGATTCATGCCACCGACGTTTGGGTTGCGCAGCTCGGTGTGCCTGTAAAGGCGGATCTCTGGGCTCAGGGCGCGGCAGATGTCACGAGCGGAACCTTCCGCGCGGGACAAGTTATCCCTCTAAACGAGATTCGACCATATGTAATCGACGTTGGAAATAACGGTAAACTCTCTGACCAAGGTAACTATTGGACCACGGAAGAAGACTTGAAAAGATTGTTTTTAGAAACCATTCCGGCCAAAACCAAGGATTGGGCGAAACGACGAGTGATGTTATATATTCATGGGGGTCTGAATAGCGAAGAGGATGTAGCCAAAAGGATTGTTGCATTTCGCGATGTTTGTCTTGCTAACGAAATTTACCCGCTACACATCATGTGGGAGAGCGATTGGTTCAATACCACAAAGAACATCCTCAAAGATCAGTTTACTGCAGCTGATGAGCGGGCAGGCGGCGCATTTCTTGATCACCTGCGCGAGGCGAAGGATCGTGTGCTTGAGCTAACCCTAGCCTACCCTGGTGGAAAACTGTGGGGAGAGATGGTAGAAAACGCAGCGCTCGCCTCCAAAAATGAGGCAGGCGCAATGCAGCTCCTGACAAAATATGCGAAAGAAGCGAAAGAAAGTCTTGGCAAGAAGGCGGAAGGCAATTGGGAGCTTCATGTGGTTGGCCACAGCGCTGGTTCCATATTCGCCGCACATGCCATTACGCAACTGGCCAGTCTAGGCATATCCTGGAAGACGCTTCAATTCATGGCACCAGCAATTCGGATGGATCTGTTCAAAGAGATTGTGCTGCCCAAGATTATGGATAAGACCTGTCCCAAGCCCAGCTTGTATATTTTGAGCAAGGTGGGCGAGCTCGACGATGATGTCGGTCCTTATGGAAAATCCCTTCTTTATTTGGTCAGCAATGCCTTCGAGGGGTCTCGGGGAGTACCCTTGCTCGGCATGCAAAAATTTCTGGAAGAAGATCAACAGGTACTGAATCTTTTGAATAGTGCAGTCGATGGCCTGCCTGGCATCGTTATATCAGGGGTAGGAGACAAACCCGGGGCAATGTCTAAAAGCGATACCCACGGTGGCTTTGACAATGATCCCAATACCATGAACTCGGTTCTTGTCCGGATTCTTGGTGAATTGCCAACCGTTCCTTTCACCGCTCGAGATCTGCAGTTCTAGTGCCGGTATTCATAATGGGGTTGATGCGATGTTCTCTCTTTTAATATGAAATCGAGATTTGCCGCTCTAGTTATTTACTCGTTTTTTTGTGTTCCAGCTTTCGCTGCTCCAGCTTCATGGTACCAATGGAAAAGCAAATTAAATGACGAACGGTACTGCGCGCAAATTTCACCGGGCTATGGATGGGAACAGGATAATGGTCCCTACAAAGATGCTCGTTGTGAAATTCGCGCGGTCGCCAGAAACGAAATTGCTACTACCAAACCCGACAGTAAGTCACATTCTATGCAATCTTCTGGCACTTCACATTTCCCGTCATCGACTCCACCCTGATTTTTGCGTTGCAACATGTAAAGCGCACCCGAATCCATTGATACATTGGTTGAACACAACAAACGGGCTGGAATATCCTCGCTTCATATTGTCGATAACAAGACCGGGTGCTTTATGATGCACGCACAATCGACAATGAATGAAGAAGGGTATCGACATGGAAATTGACACCATGCAAGCAATTGGGGCAGGACTTTTTGCCTGCGCGTTGCTACATACTTTTGCCGCCAAATCATTGGACAGTCTCGCCCACCGCTACCCTCGACATGCAGGCCTGTTCCACCTATTGGGCGAGGTTGAAGTAGTGTTCGGATTCTGGGCATTCGTTCTGATTGTCGTGATGGCGCTGGTGACGGGTGGAGTGAAAGCAATTGCTTACGCTGAGTCACGCCAGTACACGGAACCGCTGTTCGTGTTTGTCGTGATGGTGGTAGCCGCTTCACGGCCAGTACTGGACATCGTCAGACACTTATTAGTTCTTGTGGCACGCCTGGCACCGATACGCACTAGTCTAGCGTTAGCCTGGCTGGGCTTGGCTGCGGTGCCGTTGATGGGTTCGCTGATTACCGAACCCGCTGCCATGACGCTTGCCGCGTTAATCCTGGCACCGCAAATTTTCCGGCAAGAAATTCCGGAATGGCTTAAGTATGGAGCACTGGGCGTGCTATTTGTTAATGTTTCAATTGGTGGCACGCTGACGCCCTATGCTGCACCACCGGTACTCATGGTTGCTACGGCATGGCATTGGGATACTGCGTTCATGGCGTCAAATTTTGGCTGGAAATCTGGTCTTTCCGTACTGATCAATGCGACGGGAATCACATTCCTGCTGCGCTCACATATTCAAGAACATAACCCGTCCGTAATTGACGATCCTGCGTCCCGGGTCCCCTTGCTGGTCAGCGTAATTCACTTGGTGTTTTTAACCGCTGTAGTCATCTTGGCCCATCACCCTGTGCTGTTTTTGGGATTATTTTTGTTGTTTCTCGGCTATACGCAAGCATATGAGCGGTATCAAAGCCCGTTGATCCTCAAGGAGGGATTGCTGGTCGGGTTTTTTCTGGCTGGATTGGTCGTATTGGGCGGTATGCAGCAATGGTGGCTGCAACCCCTCGTCTCCAGTCTCGGTCCGACAACCTTGTTCTTTGGCGCCCTCGGACTGACAGCGATTACAGACAATGCGGCGCTCACCTATCTGGGCTCGTTGATTGCCGGCATGTCAGATCAGGCAAAGTACATGCTGGTTGCAGGTGCAGTAGCCGGGGGGGGGCTGACCGTGATTGCCAATGCGCCCAATCCGGCCGGCGTGGCACTACTCAGGCGTGGCTTTAACAACGAATCGATCGGAGCTATCGGTTTGCTGCTGGGTGCGCTACTGCCGACTGCTGTTGCAGCGTTATTTTTCCTGTTGTGAAAATTAGAGTAGTTTGGAAAGCTTTGGAGAAAAATTTTACCATAGTCCAAACTGACAGTTTTTTTGGAAATGAAGTTTGACCGCGGGGTGTGTATTTAGGGTAGTGCTGCAAAAAGTCCCTCCATTCGGGTTGAGCCTGTCATAGCTCTTTTCAACTTATTGTTTAACAAGCGCACACATTTATTTGTGGTGATTTGTTGGTTTTTTATTGTTTAATGGAGAGGTGAGAAGTCTGACAGGCTGCTAGGAATTGCGCAAAATTCTGATTAGAATGTTACAGTGCATTAATTCAAAGTGTAATTATTAAATATATTCACAAATGCAATTTACCCACTTTACCGATTATTCATTGCGTACCTTAATTTACTTGGGCGCTCAGCAAAGCACGCTCGCTACGATCAGCGAGGTTGCTGAAAAATATGGTATTTCGCAAAGCCATTTAACTAAAGTCGTGCATCAATTGGCCAACCGAGGCTATATTCAAACGACGCGCGGTAAGGGAGGGGGAATGCGCTTGGCGCGTTTGCCGCAATTGATCAACATCGGGGATGTCGTGCGCGATATGGAAGAAAATACCAACCTGGTCGAATGCTTCAATGCAAAAAAACAAAGCTGTCCCTTGCTACCCGCGTGTACCCTGAAGTCAGTGCTTGCTGAGGCGCGTAAAAATTTCTTTGACACTTTGGATCGCTACACTCTGGCAGATTTGTTGACTAATAAATCTTCCCTGAGAAAAATTACCGAACTCCAGAAAAGCGCACATTAAAACCATTACTAAAACTTTATTGCTGACGCCTTTTTCACTCCATATGTAACTCAGGTTAGATAGCCGGCAAATTCGGCAACGCAATCTTGTTGTCTGTGATGAACTGATAATCCTTGAACACATGCTCGGCCGTTAGT
>JAIOPT010000100.1 GCA_021413765.1 Betaproteobacteria bacterium | reverse complement strand
GGATGTTCCGGATGGAAGCCAGCTTCGCGTGATTGGCTTTCGCCCGCCACAAAATTGCTGATGATGACCTTCAGCGGTTTAACCACCGCCATCACGCGTGCCGCACGCGCTTCCAAATCTTCGCGGATGCAGGCCTCCAGCACAGACATGTCAACAACGTTTTCGCTCTTTGAAATACCGATCCTGCGAGTAAATTCGCGTATGCCTTGCGGTGTATATCCGCGCCTGCGCATACCGATAATGGTCGGCATACGTGGATCATCCCAGCCGGATACATGTTGCTCGGTGACAAGCTGCAATAGCTTGCGCTTGCTGGTTATGGTGTAGCGCAATTCCAGGCGTGAGAATTCAATTTGTCGTGGGTGAGACGGTATCGTCAACTGATCCAGCACCCAGTCATACAAGGGCCGGTGGTCTTCAAACTCCAGCGTACATAGCGAATGAGTAATGCATTCCAGCGCATCGGAAATACAGTGAGTGTAATCATACATCGGGTAGATGCACCAAGCATCACCAGTCCGAATATGATGAGCGCGACGAATGCGGTAAATCGCCGGGTCGCGCAAGTTGATATTGCCAGAAGCCATGTCGATCTTGGCGCGCAGTACCTTGGCACCATCGGCGAATTCACCTGCACGCATTCGCTGAAACAGATCAAGGTTTTCAGCTACAGAGCGCTCGCGGTACGGACTGGGTTTGCCCGGATGAGTGAGCGTGCCGCGATATTCGCGCATTTCCTCAGCACTGAGATCATCCACATAAGCCTTGCCTTGCTTGATTAACTCGACTGCGTAACCGTAAAGCTGTTCGAAGTAATCCGATGCCCATCGCACCTCACCCTGCCATTGAAAGCCCAACCATTGAACGTCCTCCTGAATAGCGCGTGCATATTCCTCGCTTTCTTTTTCCGGATTTGTGTCGTCAAAGCGCAAATTACAGTGGCCTTGATAGTCGAGCACCAGACCAAAATTCAGGCAAATAGACTTGGCATGGCCAATATGCAGATACCCATTCGGCTCCGGTGGGAAGCGAGTGACAATATCTGTATGTTTACCACTCGCCAGATCGGCCTCAATAATATTGCGGATGAAGTGGGGGACGGGTGCTTGTGTGTGGCTGCTCATTATTTCGACGGTTCTTTCAAGGCAAGAGCAATGATTTTACCCGAAAATCTCTTTGCTCAAACAGATGAAGCACGGATGACCTCGTCAGCTGATATGAGAAGCTGTGAAAAAAATGGGCAGATTTGATAGAATCTGATTCCCTTGGGTAACCCATTTATTCTGAATGCTTCATAAATTTCGCGTGATGATCACGCAGAATTGACTGATAGAGAAGTTTTGGTAAAAACGTGGCGTAATTATTTATACGCCCAAGCGAACAAAATATTTCATATCAATCATAAAAATCATTTCGGAAAAGTACCACATAATGGACAATTTCAACCGTTTTGGTCTCAATGCAGCACTATACGGAGGTGTGCTGTTACTGTGCTTCAGCCTCACCGTAGGCGCGGATGAAATTCAGGATATCAATAAACTGTTCAAGCAGAATCAGCATGCGCAGGCACTGAAGCGGGTCGACACCTACCTTACCAACAAGCCTAACGATGCTCAGGCACGCTTCCTGAAAGGGCTCATCCTTACTACTCAGCTCAAAACCAATGACGCTATCGAAATATTCTTGTCTCTGACTGAGGATTACCCGGAACTGCCGGAGCCATATAACAACCTCGCTGTACTATATGCTGGGCAAGGCCAATACGATAAGGCCAAGGTCGCACTAGAAAGGGCGATCCACAACCATCCGAACTATGCCACTGCACAGGAAAATTTGGGCGATATCTACGCCAAAATGGCAAGCCAGGCTTATGAGCGCGCGCTACAACTGGACCGGAACAATACCGCCACACAGACCAAGCTTGCTCTCATTCAAGATCTGTTCTCCAAGAGTAAACCCAGTACCGCCACTGCCAGTGCAGCCAAGCCGCAAGCAGCTATTCCCGGGGCAGCTCCTGTGCCATCTAAAGTAGCCACTGCCGTGCCCGTAGTTGCCTCGTCCACCAAGCCCGCAATTGTTAAAAAGCTAGCTGATTACAATAGCGCTGAAGTGCTAAAGACATTGCATGAATGGGTCGAAGTATGGTCGTCCCAGAATGTCAGAAATTATTTAGATTTCTATGCTATAGATTTTAAGACCCCGAACGGCGAAAGCCGCGACCAGTGGGAAAAAGAAACCAAGGTGCGTATCAGCGCGCCCAAATATATCGAAATCAATATCAGCAATGAAAAGGTCAGCTTCTCGGATGAGAGCCATGCCACCATTACCTTCCATCAGTCCTATCGCTCTGACTACCTAAACACATCCTTTGACAAAATCATGCGTCTGGTAAAATTAAACAATAAATGGCTAATTCAAGAAGAGCGTGCCGCAAAATAATTTAACATGTTCCTCAGCCTAAAGCTGACACATCTCAGTCACTGACCATGGTATTTGCACTAATGCCCATGTTCACTCCAGATCTTCTAAATACAGGGAATTGAAACGCTATGCCGCTATATATAAAAGCATGTAATGAATAGCATAATGAAACTTAAAATATGTCATCTTCCTTGCTACTCAGTTGCGTGTGATGTTACACCGCACCAGCTGGCGCTCTTTCCAACCTTCAACTATAAATGGAAAATCTAGCATGGCTAAAGTTAAACTACATACTAATTATGGAATAATCACTCTCGAACTGGATGCCGAAAAAGCGCCCGCCACAGTTAAAAATTTCCTCGAATATGTTAATAGTGGTTTTTACTACAAGACCCTAATCCATCGAGTGATCGATGGATTCGTAATCCAGGGCGGCGGCTATAACTACGCGTTGGGTACAGTCTCGATGAGCAGCATTGCAAAAATGTCACCAAAATCCACCAATGCGTCAATAAAAAACGAGGCTGCAAATGGCCTGAAGAACGAAAAATATACTATCGCCATGGCACGTTCATCCGCCCCTCACTCTGCCACATCTCAATTCTTCATTAATTTGAAGGATAACAATTCCTTGAATTACACTGCACCCGATAAGCAAGGCTATGGCTATTGCGTGTTTGGCAAGGTAGTGGCAGGCACAGAAGTTGTGGATGCTATCAGCAAGGTAGCGACCGGCAGTCGCTATGGACTCGAGAATGTTCCATTAGAAGATGTCGTCCTCAAAAAAGCGGAAGAAGTGCAATGATGGAAAATAGTGGCCAGGAGCTTGTCGGTTGTAAACAATAAAAGCTTGCAGTATTAAACTGCGAGCAAAACCATAGGCAACAATCTTTAAGCCGCATAAAATTTACCCATAAGGGGTTAGGTGCGGCAACCGATTTCATATCAATTACGAGGAAACCATATAATGAAGCTTCAACAAATATTTGCTACCCTGCTGCTTAGCTGCTTGCTATTGTGCACAGCACAAGCAGCCCCCATTTCTCAACTACATTCAGCACAAAAAGGAAAAACTAGCATGATCAAACTGCATACTAACCACGGCAATATCACTATCGAACTGGATGCTGAAAAAGCGCCAATCACCGTAAAAAACTTCCTCGACTACGTGAACAGCGGATTTTATGACAATACGTTGTTCCATCGTGTGATCGATGGCTTCATGATCCAAGGCGGCGGTTTTGAGCCAGGCATGAAAGAAAAACCCACCAAGGCGACAATTCGAAACGAGGCAGCTAACGGTTTGACGAACGATAAATATACAATCGCCATGGCTCGTACTTCCGATCCGCATTCGGCCACAGCGCAGTTTTTTATCAACCTGAAAGACAACATGTTTCTTGACTACACCCAATCCAGCAGCCAAGGTTATGGTTACTGTGTATTCGGGAAAGTAGTGTCCGGCACAGAAGTATTGGATGCGATTCGCAAGGTCAAAACTGGCGGTAAATCAGGCCATCAGGACGTGCCGCTGGAGGATGTAATCATCACCAAAGCGGAAGTGGTGCAGTAATTTAAAGTACGGCGACTATACCAGCCTGCCTGACTTGAGATATCAAAGCAAACAAATGGCTTGGCGGGAACAAATTTCGTCACGTTTTAAGTGATTGACCAAAGACGTGACGAAAAATGGGCCGACCCAACGCTTTATAACAAATTTCCTTTAAGCCCATCAGGGCTCTTCCCATTCCGTGGCCTATAGTTTATTTATTTCTGATCTGCACCTTTGCGCTGAACAACCGCACAGCATGCGGGTATTTCTGCACTTCATTCAACAGATTGCGCCTGATGCCGACGTACTCTACATCCTCGGTGATTTATTCGAATACTGGGCTGGCGATGATGACATCGACGACCCATTTAATCGCCAGATTAGCGATGCATTACACGCACTTTCCGTTAGCGGCACTGTCGTCAATATCATACATGGCAACCGCGATCTTCTAATGGGCCAGAAACTCGCGCATGCGTGCGGCGCCACGCTGCTAACTGACCCTACGCTGCTTGACCTATATGGCACGCCGACTTTGCTCACCCATGGCGACCTCCTGTGCACTGACGATATTGATTATCAAAATTTCCGCAAACAAGTACATGAACCCATATGGCAGCAGAACTTTCTTGCCCAGCCGCTGGCGCAGCGCAAGGCCATCATTGCGCAACTGCGAGCACGTAGCGAGAATGAAAAAAAACTCAAGAGTATAGATATCATGGACGTCAATCTGGATGCAGTTGCAAGCATGCTACGCAGCCATCATTATCCGCGCATGATCCATGGGCACACTCATCGGTTAAAGCGCCACCAGCATATGGTGGATGGCCATAGTTGCGAGCGCTGGGTGCTAGGAGATTGGCACGATACAGGGAATGCCTTACGCTGCGATGCCGATGGGTGCAGCATGGAGACGATTACTTCTTAGCACGGCACAAATTTTCGCACGGCACGCCATCGTGATTTTTATCCAAAGATTTGACATTGCATTGGGATAGATAAAAATTTGCTTCATCGCAAGAGTTCATTTGTGAACAATATCGCTTACTACCACAAAGATCATTTTGCACAACATGTTGTTGCTGAGGCGCTGCATGTGCCTTGCGCCAATTCCTTGGTGCCATCGGATCGGTCTGCGACCATAAACCGCGCTTAGCTTTCTTGGCACCATTTTGTAATGTGAGCAATGTTTTGCCCTTTTTAGAACGGGAAGATGTCCACGCCATTCCGCGCTGCACCTGTTCGTGGCTAACGTTCAAGTCGCCCACTTTGATCAGTGCCACCAACCTGCCATAAACATCCACTGCTTGGCTATCCACGTGCACTTGTTTATTTAGCACCAGCTCGGCCAGCGATTGCTTGGATTTTTCGCCGAACGGCTGCGCTATTTCCGGTGCATCGATCTCGGCCAGCCGCACCTTGATCCGCTCATTGTCGCGTAATACAAGAACAGTATCGCCATCCATCACGGCAATAACTTTGGCTGAAAATTCCTCAGCGTGAGCGGCATTGAGCGTAGCGAGTAGAAAAAGAACCGCTACCAATCCATTTTTAAGGATGCTATTCACAGCAACGCACTTTTTACTAGCGCTAAGCTTAGTAGCGTGTAGCCCGCCGCGAGAATATCGTCGAACATCACACCGAGACCACCATGCCATGTCCGGTCAAAGTGACGGATGGGCGGTGGTTTGACGATGTCGAAAAATCGGAACAGCAAAAACGCCAGCAGTTGCCAAGAAAAACCTTCGGGCGTAAAAAACAGCACCAGCAGGAAAGCTACAATCTCATCCCACACCATCCCTCCGTGGTCGGGCACGCCCAACGTTTTTCCGGTCTTCTCGCACACCCACACACCTACAGCGAAGGCCCAGATCAACACCAAAATAAACAGCGCATCAGTAAGGCGCTCTGCAAGAACCCAATAAATCGGGAAAGCAACCAATGTGCCCGCCGTGCCGGGTGCTTTTGGGAACAGACCACTGCCGAAACCAAAGGAAAGGAAATGTGCGGGGTGACTAAAGATAAAGCGCCATGAAGGTTGCACGCGAGAATCAGCGGAAGTGGTCATAGCCAGATTCCTCAATGTTGACAATACTTCCATCCGCAGCATGCACTGCGCACTTTTTTTCTGCCGTGATAGAACCAATGCGTGTCAGCAACAAACCGAGATTGACGGCAATTTTCTCCACTTCGGAACGATGCGCAATGGCTACGGTAAAACAAAGCTCATAGTCATCACCCCCGGCCAGCACACAGTGTTTGCCCAGTGGTTGCTCAAAATAAGGTTGCATCGCGCAAGAAATAGGCAGAGCGGCGAAAGCAATTTCGGCCCCAACATTAGAGCATTCCAGGATGTGACCTAGATCTGCCAGCAGGCCATCCGAAATATCGATTGCACTATGCGCTACGTCGCGGAGTGCCAGCCCAAGTGCCACACGCGGCATGGGCCGGTGTAACGCCGAAGAGCAGGCTGCAAAATCCTTCGCAGCCAATTGCACATGCCCTTGCATATGCGCCAAAGCCAGCGCGGCATCACCCAATACGCCGGACACCCAAACATCGTCACCAACCTGCGCACCCGATCGACGCAACGCCACACCGTGCGGCACTTCACCCATGATCGTGACGCACAGATTAAGCGGTCCTCGGGTGGTATCCCCGCCAATCAGCTCTACATGATGTTCATCTGCCAACGCAAACCACCCCGCGCTGAATTTTTCCAGCCATGCCTCATTTACCTCGGGCAGAGACAAAGCCAAAGTCGCCCAACGTGGCTGCGCCGCCATCGCCGCCATGTCGGACAGGTTTACTGCCAGCGCCTTGTAACCAAGAAAAAAAGGATCAGCATCTGGAAAAAAATGTGTCCCACTCACGAGCATGTCGGTTGACACTGCCAGCTCCATGCCACTCCCAACGTGCAGAAGCGCGGCATCGTCGCCCACGCCCAAGACCGCGCCAGGCGTAACGCGGGTGAAAAAACGCCGGATCAACTCAAATTCAGAAACCATAACTAAATTTTACCCAAACCCGCTACCCAGCTTGGTAGCGGCACTGCGACATTCACAAACCAAACGCTGCCCGCCATATGCAATGGTCATGGCAAACTATCAATAAACTTCTTCATGGAAACTTTAAGCGTTGGAAAATTCGGGTTAACCATTAAACGGCGAAGCGTACCGGCTTTAAGGTTTTCTTCAGTCAACTCGCCTTGCAAGTTTTGTTCCGAATTTTTATTACACGAATCATATTGTTTAATATCATCCGGGTAATAGTGTATGCAATTTGCATACGCTCCCATCAATCCATAGTACGCATCATCTACAGGCAAGATTATCGAAGTGTGCGCAGCGCTTAATATTTTTTGTTCAGGAAAAACGCTATTTACCAACTCCAAATTTCTTTTTGGAATAGTCGGCGGAATTTTTTTGGTATCGGTCGTATAAAGAACCAATTGATTAGATGTGTGGTGCGCGTGGGCCATAAAATCCAAAGTGGCTGACGTATAAACGGTTGTGTCGTCCTGACTTGCAGCGGTAAATATCGGGATATTTACCGCGTGTTCATGCAGCCGATCTTGTACTTCCTGTATCAACGCATATATTTGGGCCGCAGCATTTTTGGGGAAGGATTCATATTTATAGATAGCCTTGTCGGGCAAAATATTGACCCACTTTGCCGATGGCAGCAGCCAGCTATAAACTTTATGGACATTGGCCAAAGAGGCCATCGGAGTAATTTTCAGCGCGGGAGAAAACAGGAACAATCCGCGTACCCGATTATCTCCCAAAGCTTGATAAACACTCAGCGTGCCGCCGGTAGATAACCCTCCCAGATAAATTTCATCAGCCTCAGCGGCGAGCTTGTCGGCTCCATAGGCTTCCGCTTTTGCCCACTCTTGCCACGTTACATCAAGCAAATCACCAGGCTGCGTACCATGCCCGGGCAACAGTATTGCCATGACACGGAAACAGTTTTCCTGAAAAAAAGATGCCAGTACATGCATGGAATAAGGCGCATCGGTCAATCCATGGGTAAGCAAAATACCGCGTTGATAGGGTTTGTTACGTCCTTTGGGGCAGCCCTCAGCCGGTTTTAATTCAAAAGGAGCATTGCCATTGACTACTTTTTCCAACTCGGCCACATCATTTTCAGAACGTACTTTTTTAATCATCGCGCGGCTATCGGCCACGTAATCAGAAAACGTCAATTGACCACCATTGAACTGCGTGTTCAGGCCAGAAGGCTGATGCCTCGCCCCCAATGGCGGAGTTGCCCCGCATGCTTGCAACAACAATAGGGAAATCCCTAAAAAAATACTGTTAAATCGATTCATATCTGCCCACTATTTACATTGCCCGGTTTTATCAATCAATAAATTGCATTCACAAATAAATCCCCTCACCTATCCAATGGACTTATCACACCTTTGCCGCCTTTGTTCAACACATGGGTGTAGATCATCGTGGTGGATACATCCGAGTGGCCGAGCAACTCCTGTACGGTGCGAATGTCATATCCCGCTTGCAACAAATGCGTGGCGAACGAATGACGCAAGGTATGCGGCGTAACGGGTTTGGCAATCTCAGCCAGCTTTGCCGCCTCGCGCACGGCACGCTGCACACTGGCCTCATGCAGATGGTGGCGACGCTCCACCCCCGAACGCGGATCAACCGAGCGCACCACCGACGGAAACACAAATTGCCAACCCCAAGCACGTGCCGCCTTGGGGTATTTTCGCGCCAACGCATCGGGCAAATACACTTCGTCAAATCCTGCTTCAAGATCGCGCTCGTGCAACGCCTTTACTTTTTCCAGATGCGTCTTCAACGGCAAAATCAAATTCTCCGGCAATACCGTCACCCGGTCTTTGTTGCCCTTGCCCTCACGCACGATAATCTCGCGCCGCTCAAACTCCACATCTTTAACCCTCAGCCGCAATCCCTCCAACAAGCGCATCCCCGTGCCATACAACAAGCTCGTCACTAGCCCCATCGTTCCCGATGTCGCGTTCAATAAGCGGCGAGTTTCGGTCGGTGTCAGCACCACAGGCAATCGCTTGGCAGACTTTGCCGCAATCACTTCATCCAGCCAGGGCAGCTCAACGCTCAACACATTACGGTATAAAAACAGCAATGCTGACTTGGCCTGATTCTGTGTTGAAGCCGACACATTGCGCTCCACGGCGAGGTGGCTCAAAAAATCCCGCACCTGTTCTGCACCCATGTCTCTGGGATGCTTTTTGTTGTGATACAAAATAAATCGTCGTGCCCAATCCACGTACGTTTCTTCAGTACGAATACTGTAATGGCGCACCCGAATTTCGGCACGTAGCCGGTCGAGTAATTTGGGGGGAACCAGAGAAACAGCTTGAGCTTCCATCCGCAGAATTTTAGGCTGTCCTAAAATTAAAGTCCAGCCAAATAAACAGATAAGGCACTGAAAACAGTGAGGAGTTGGTGATGCTTGACAATGCTTGCCGATATAGGCAGCATTACTGACTTATGAAGATGTATTCTATATTACGTTATGTTTCATACGCGCCATGAAATGCTGGATCTGCGGTGACGAAGCAAACTCCGGAGAACACTTGATCAAGGCTTCCGACTTGAAGTCTATGTTCGGCCATGTCACGCAGAAATCGCCCTTGTTCTTTCATACGGACCAAAAGCGAAATCAGCCCATTGGAGGAATCAAGTCCGACAAACTCAAATATCAGGCTCGCCTCTGCGCACGCTGCAATAATGAACGCACACAACAACATGACAGGGCTTGGGAAAGCCTTTCCAAATACCTGCGGGAACGTCAGCCGCCTATCAAACCCGGAATGTTAGTCCGGTTAGATCGAGCGTTTCCTGGGAGCGTATCGAAGTCGATGCTTGCCGTACATCTTTACTTTCTGAAACTGTTCGGCTGTCTAATCGCCGAGAACAACATCCCAATACACATAGACCAGTTCTCGCAATCCATTTTGCACGGTGTACCACACCCGAGAGTCTGGCTGGCGTTTTGGACTGGTTTGCAACACCCCAACATCAAGCACGCTGGGTGCTCGCAGGTTGAAACTGCACAATTGGGAGGGCGTGTTGCATTTGCGAGCTGGTTTTACGTCATCGACAAATTAGCGGTTAATGTCATGTATGCGGAACCCAGCGAGCATCGCAGAGGGTTGGTTCATGCTTGGCATCCTTCACATGTTGGCAAGCATGTACGCATCTGTGGCCAATGAAACATAACCCGGCGCTCAACCTCGCTCCTTTCAGTCGCTGGACGCTGCGCGATAAAGCCGCGCAGCGCCGGTTAGCTCTACGTTATGCACTCGTAAAATGGGGTCAGACTCGATTTAATTTGATACAATGGCTTCCTTCCTGTAACCATGTAATTACATGATGGCTCGTCTTCCCCGCTTATATCTACCCGACCAACCTTTGCACGTTATCCAACGTGGTAATAACCGCGATCTCATTTTTGCGGCGGATGCCGATTACCAGTTTTATCTACGTTGCCTGCAAGAGGCGGCTGACACGCATTCCCTCACCGTTCACGCTTATGTGCTGATGACGAATCACGTGCATTTGTTGGTTACGCCCGCCACGGAATCCAGCCTATCTAAAACCTTGCAGTCGATTGGGCGACGTTATGTGCAGTATTTCAATTTCACCTATCAGCGCACAGGGACGTTGTGGGAAGGGCGTTATAAAAGCACGTTGATTGATAGTGAGCGTTATCTGCTGACTTGTATGCGCTACATTGAGATGAACCCTGTACGCGCAGAGATGGTGGCGCATCCTGGCGACTACCCTTGGTCGAGTTATCGTGCCAATGGGCAAGGGAATGCGGAGGGGTTGATTGTTCCGCATGAGTTGTACCAAAGCCTTGGTCGCACGGATGAGGAGCGTCAGTCTGCTTATCGGCAGTTATTCCGTGCAAAGCTTGCTAAGGCGGATGTGGAGGCTATCCGTAATGCAACAAACAAAGGGTGGGTTTTGGGCGATAGCCGCTTTGGCGCGAAGGTGGCGGCACTAACGGCGCGACGGGCAATGCCGCTGCCACGTGGCAGACCGAAGCGTGAGGTGGCAGATTAAATCGAGTCTGGCCAATTCACCGGGGAGAGACGGAATTCGAACTTTCTCGGGAATTCGGTGCTAAAAATTGGCATTGACTGGAGGAACGTGGTTAAGGATACTTTGAGTTGTGCGCTTGAATTTCCTATCCTTTATCCTTTCTGCAAAAAGTTCAAATGCTGGCATTGACAGACAAGGAAACCCTCGTTCGTGAACATTAATCTTCTTGACCCCGGACTTGCATCCACCAAGGGTCACCATTTCGATCTCGACTTGCGCCTTGCCCGCGCGCTTGCCCACCTAGGTCACGATGTCGAGGTACACGGCTCTGTAAGTCCAGACCCAAGTCTGCTGGAGATGGCCGGGGCATCGGGTATGGCGCTGCATTCGACATTTCGCGTCCCGACCTATACGCCCCTGCCGCAAGGGCAGCCACCCATGCAGGCCTATGCGCAAATGGCACAGGTGACTGCCGCAGACCTGGCTCAGGTGCCGGTGTCAGACCTGTGGGTCTGGCCGACCATGGCACCCTATCAGCTTGCAGCGGCCCTGTCGCAAGCCGCCAATGTTGCGCAACTGGGCGGCATGTGGTGGACACCACGCTTTCCCCACGCCGTTGGCGCACGCAGCTGGGCCCGCTCCGCCCGGCAGCTGATGCTGGAGAAGCGTTCGATCACGGTGGGTGCCTACGACCAAGCCCTTTGTCGGGCCTACCAAAGCTTTTCACCCGGGCTCGACGTGGTCTGCCTGCCCTGTCCGCATGATGGTGCTGCAAATGATCGCCAGCCGTCAGTATTGCGATGTATCGGTTTCTTTGGCCACCAGCGTGCATCGCGCGGGCTGGCTCTGGTGCCAGAGCTGGTGACGGCCTTGGTTCAGCGCGGTTTCCATGTCCTTGTGCAGGACAGCAGCCATTCGATTCAGGGCAGCAGCCACCCGAATGTGGAGGTGTTGCAGTACGTGCCAGACTTTGCTGCCGAGATTGCCCGTTGTGACCTGGTGATCTGGCCTTCGCGCTGGGAGGCCTATGTAGAGAGCTTTTCCGGGGTGATGAGCGAGTGTGTTGCCACTGGGGTTCCCATCATTGCACCTTCGGGCTGCTTGCCCGCCGAGGTGCTCGCCCGCTTTGGCAGTGGCACTTTTTTTCACGAGTTTTCTGTTGAGGCGATCTTGGAAGCGGTTGAGCTGGCCGCACTGGAGTTCCCGGCCCTTGTTGCGCGCGCCCATGCGGCGGCCCGCCAATGGCACGCTGAAAACGGCACCGATCGCCTTGCCGCCTGGATCGATACACATGTCAGAGGTTTATCATGAGAACAGCGCTTGTTTGTGGAGCGGGTGGCTTTATCGGCCATCATCTTGTCCGAGCGCTCAAGCGCGAGGGCATGTGGGTGCGCGGCGTTGACCTGAAGCGGCCTGACTTTTCACCCAGCCCAGCGGATGATTTTGTATTGGCTGACCTGCGTAACGCAGCCAGCGCGCAAGCTTGCGTGGATCGGCACTTTGATGAGGTCTACCAGCTCGCGGCCGACATGGGGGGTGCCGGTTACCTGTTCAGCGGCGACAACGATGCCGTCGTCATGCGCAATTCGGCACTCGTCAACCTCAACGTGCTGGAAGCGTGTCGCGTGACGGGTGTTGGCCGGGTCTTTTTCTCATCGTCTGCCTGCGTCTACCCCATGTGCAATCAGCAGGACCCGGACAACCCGACCTGCGCCGAGGCCACAGCCTACCCGGCCGAACCCGACAGCGAATATGGCTGGGAGAAACTGTTTGCCGAGCGTCTTTACCTTACCTATGCGCGCAACCATGGGCTGGTTTGCCGCATCGCGCGCTACCACAACATTTTTGGCCCCGAGGGAACCTGGCAAGGTGGCCGCGAGAAGGCACCGGCAGCCATTTGCCGCAAGGTGTCGATGGTCACAGACGGGGGCGACATCGAGGTCTGGGGCGATGGCCTGCAGACGCGCAGTTTTCTCTATGTTGACGAATGTGTAGTGGGAACGCTGCGGCTGATGCGCTCGGATTGTCAAACCCCGCTGAACATCGGGTCGGAAGAGCTGATCTCGATCAATGATCTGGTGGCCCTGGTCGCGCGCATTGCCGGCAAGCAGATTTCAATTCGCCACATTTCCGGCCCGATCGGTGTGCGCGGGCGCACATCTGATAACCGCCTCATTAGCGAAATGCTTGGCTGGGCACCCTCAGCGCCACTGCACAACGGGTTGGCAGTGACCTATCGCTGGATTGAGGGTCAGGTGGGTCTTTTTTAATGCACCAATTTATTGCAAGAACCAATTTTCCGGGAATTTTATGAGAGCAATTATAGGCATCAGCATTATTGGCTTCACTTTATTCGTTGCAACCAACTGTTTTGCGGCAGAACAGGTATCGCGCCCACAGATAATCAATTACGAGGCGCCGGGAAACCTTGAGTCAAATTATGATCTTGGATGTGTTGGCACAGAGAAACTGGAGAACAAATTTACTCCTGCAGACCTGTACCAGGCTATTCCAGCTTGCACCAAACAGGGGAAGTATAAAGAGGGCGCTGTTCTTTTTGCATTGGCTGGAACCTATGGCCGCTTTGACACGCTGCGGGTAACTGACCAGTCCGCACACCAAGCAGTTACCGTACTGAAAATACAGGCGTTCAGTGCTATGCCACCAGACCAGCAAAATGCATTCAAGGAGAGTGTAAGCAAAATCATTGGCAATCCCGATGGCCTTGCTGCAGCATGCAAGGAAATCGCGCGCATTGGGCCGCCCGATTACTATCCTCGCTATATGATTCAGCACGGCATGGGTGCGTTCACAAAAACCGGGGCCGACGATGGGTTGGTGAAAAATTTCAATACGTCTGCAGCGTGGAAACAATCTCTTGATACCTATCTTCAGTGCCCAAACTTATAGGTATCCTGGCTATGTCAGATAACCCGGCGCTCAACCGCGCTCCCTTTGGTCGCTGGACGCTGCGCGATTAAGCCGCGCGGTGCCGGTTAGCTTTACGTTGGACGTCTCAATAATGAAAACGCAACTGAGCAATTTGCAGAGCATCACCCTCAACGCGATAAACTATGCGGTGCTCGTCTGTTATGCGGCGTGACCAGAAGCCTGATAGCGCGTGCTTCAGTGCTTCCGGTTTTCCCACGCCAGAGAATGGTTCGCGTTGTGTCTCACGAATCAAATTGTTAATTCGTTCAACCATGCGCTTGTCTTGTTTTTGCCAGTAGAGGTAGTTATCCCATGCCTCGTCCGCAAAAATCAGCTTCACTTTGCCAGCTTCCGCTCAACGCCTTTGCCAGCGTTCAGTTGCGCTGTTGCCGAAAGAAGGCGCTTGGCGTTAGCGGGCGTGCGCAAGAGGTAGGCAGTTTCCTCAAGCGCTTTGAAGTCTTCGAGCGAGAGCATCACCACGGCTTGTTCGCCGTTACGGGTAATGATCAAAGGTTCGTGGTCGCTGCAAACCCGATCCATAGTGCTGGCAAGGTTTGCGCGAACAGTGGTGTAGGTCATCGCATCCATGTTTAGCTCTCCTTATATGTACGTATTACTGTACAGTGCAAAATGTTAACTGTCCAGTACGTCGCCAAGACGCCCAACCCATCCATCAAGCCGGACTGGAGCGATAAGGCCGCGCTAGCCGGTTATGTCAAACGTTGGGCCTTTTAGAGAACTAAGCTATGCGTTTGTGGACACTGCATCCTTGTTATTTGGACTCTCGTGGCTTGGTAGCTCTCTGGCGCGAGGCGCTTCTGGCGCAAGCCGTTCTCGGTGGGCATACGCGCGGGTATACCTATCATCCCCAGCTATGTCGTTTCCGCGACACGCCGTCACCCATGGCAGCGATCGCAACATATTTGCATGCAGTCCATTCAGAAGCGAATGTTCGTGGGTACCGGTTCAATGTAACGAAGATACTCTCGGAACGAAATGCAGTACACATCGCGGCCAGTCGTGGGCAGCTAGACTACGAGTGGAAGCACCTTGTTGAAAAATTACGTTCTCGTGATCCTACATGGCTTGAACAATTCGCCACATTAACCGAGCCCAAACCACATCCGATGTTCCTGATTGTCTCCGGCCCCATCGCAGAGTGGGAAGTCACACGGGCCAACCCATCAAGCCACCGGACGCTGCGCGATAAAGCTGCGCAACGCCGATGATTTCAAATGTTAGGCAGTCCGACATTTCACCCACTTAGAAATATTAAAATGGATGTTCAAATCGTCGATTTCCCAGAAACCAAGGTTGCAGTATTAGAACACCGTGGCTCTCCAGCATTGGAGCATGAATCTGTCCGAAAACTCATTGCATGGCGTCTTGAAAATCGTCTACCACCTGACAGGCATCGCAATTATGGGGTTCATTACAACGATCCGCGCACTACGCCACCGGCAGAATATCGAGTGGATATTTGCATATCGGTAGAGCATGACGTTGCGCCCAATCCACAAGGCGTAGTAAACAAATATATTCCCGCTGGCCGTTGCGCTGTTGTGCGTCATCTTGGGTCACGTGAAAACGTATCGGCAGCGGTATATCTTTACGAGGTCTGGTTACCCAATAGCGGTGAAACCCTACGAGATTTTCCAATCTTTTTTCACTACGTAAATGTCGGCCCACAAGTTCAAGAACGCGAAATGATTACTGATGTATACCTCCCACTGCTGTGAGGGCTCAAATGCAGGAAAAATTTGCGGTTGCGAGTAAACTGCTTAACCTTACGCTCAAGTTGGGTTGCGCAAAAGCGCGCAGTCCCTTAGCTCCACATTGGGCGTTGCAATGAACTCCCCATTATGCTGGAGACCCTATGAGACATAGTGAAAGACACAAAACACACCGCACAGGCTGGCTCCGTGCCGCAGTTCTTGGCGCAAATGACGGTATAGTTTCTACCGCCAGTCTTGTCTTGGGCGTTGCGGCAGCCAGCGCGGGCACTCAGGGTATCTTGGTTGCAGGCGTTGCCGGTCTTGTCGCAGGTGCCATGTCAATGGCTGCAGGCGAGTACGTATCGGTTAGTTCACAAGCCGATACCGAGCGCGCGGATCTCGCTCGAGAGAGTATAGAATTGGCTGAAAATCCCCAGCAGGAACACGCAGAGCTAGCGGCCATTTACGAGAAGCGTGGGCTGGACAAGAAACTGGCCTCAGACGTTGCTACCCAATTAACGCAGCATGACGCACTGGCCGCACATGGACGAGATGAGCTGGGCATTTCCGACACATTGGCCGCAAAACCTGTGCAGGCGGCATTAGCCTCGGCGGGAACGTTTGCAGTGGGCGCTGCCTTGCCGCTTCTGATGGTTCTCCTGCTTCCGGTTTCTGCGCTAATGTGGGGTGTCGCAGGTAGCTCGCTTTTATTCCTCGCGCTGTTGGGTTTCCTGGCTGCACGCACAGGGGGCGCACCAGTGATTGCGTCTGTCATTCGCGTCACTTTTTGGGGAGCGCTGGCAATGGCATTGACCACTGGAGTTGGCGCCCTTTTTGGGGTGGCTGCTTGAGATTCATGGTGTCAAGGAGCGCGACGTCCAACCCCTCGTTGCATCCGACCGCCTTCGGCGGCGGCTGAACTCGAACGGTAGACTTCTCTAAAAATGAGGGCATTTTAAAATGAACCATGTCATTACGTTTTCTTGTTTGATTGCGGCTGCAATTGCATATCTCGCTGGCAGTGCATCGGGAGCCATAATCTTCTTCGTAGTGGGCGTTGTTCTTGAGGG
>JAIOPT010000099.1 GCA_021413765.1 Betaproteobacteria bacterium | reverse complement strand
ATTATCACCGGCGGTGGCTGGCTAGATGGCGCTAGAGAGGTAGTAGCCTGCCACCATGAAAAATGGGACGGCTCAGGGTATCCGCGTGGACTAGTCGGTGAGGCCATCCCTTTAGTTGCACGGATGTTTGCTATTGTTGATGTGTTTGATGCCCTGTGTTCAAAACGCCCTTACAAGGATCCGCTCCCGCTGAATGAAGTAATGGATGTCCTTCAGAAAGGATCGGGCATCCACTTTGACCCGACGCTGCTTAAGGTGTTCTCAAGCATCGCCAGCAAAGTTTACGAAGCAACCATCCACGCATCTGAGGCAGAAGTGAGAGCTCTTATGACGAAAATGGTACGACGGCACTTTGGCAACTGACAACCTTTACCAAATTTGTCTGGTTTGGTGATTGAATTTGTTTTTTTAGAGGGCTTCCTAAAATTTCGGTTTAAGGAGGTAGACTGTCTGTAGAACAGCGCGGTGTTTGTTGGAGTGTAATAACTGACCCTAAACTTAGATATTAATTTTAATTAAAATAATTAATGATAAAATTAAGAGCCAGTTTATGCACCTTACAGGTACCTTTGTCGGTATTTTTTCGGGTGTCTACTTTAGGTTATGCATCGCTATGGATACCGTACTTGAACTCCTGAAGCTTGCTAGCGTTGGCCTGATTGCGGGCTTGTTCTCGTCCGCGCTTGCGAATCGTGACCACCGCCAACGCAAGTGGTGGGAACTACGCATCGCCGCATACCAGGGCGCTATCGAAGCTTTATCTGACCTCGTCTACTACTACGATCAGCACTACAACGCAGCCATCGAATATCGAGACTTATCAGCTGAGTCTGAGGAACGACTGAGGAAATATTGGGAACAAGCCTTCCCGCGCGTCAGAAAGTCCGCAGATAGTGGAGCGTTCCTATTCTCCGATGAGGCTAACGCAGCCCTCCGAGAATTCATGAAAGACGAAAAAGCCGAGTGGTATATCGAGCACCTCGACACAAGTTTGGCCAAAGCCAGAAAGTGCCTTGGTCAATTGGTCGAGTGCTCGAAGGTTGATCTCAAGCTCAAACCAAGTTGGCTGGAGCGGTTTCTTTGACCGCGATGCATACCCTGCGGTCTACCGGACGCTGCGCGATAACGCCGCGCAGCGCCGGTGACCTCCACGTTAGGCCACTTTACTTCCTTCTTTTCACTCACTAGATCAAGAAGACAATGAATAGACTTTGGATAGCTCTGGCCCTTATAGCAACGCTCGCGGGATGTGCAAGCCCGAAATATAATTACTCCCCGAGTTCAATAGCTATTAGTGAACCACCGATTGGTTCCGTGACCATTTCGAGAATTGGCGACACTATGCTTCGCCAAGGAAAATATCGAGAACATGATGCCCTAAACTTGCGGGCAATTCGTGAAATAAGTTGGGCTTACACACTGCACCCTGGATATTACCTAAAGGATGGCGAAGATGAGACAGCAGAATATTACTCGCCTGCAAGAACTGAGGACGGCGGACGGATTGAGAAGGCCATGATCGCCGATCCATGGAAGAGTGTCATGGCAAAGAAGTCATCGCCCGAACTCTGTGTTGTTACCGTGCTCAATGCATACGTATGCAAGGTCGTTCAGGACATCGAACGGACGAAACGCCCAGTCTTGGCACAAGACGCATTTCAGCAGACACTAATTTATAACGGCCGCGTCGGGTCAAAAATTAACATTGGTTATCGTGAGTTCTCAAATAGCACGGCCCGCCCTGCATTCAACAATAATGTCGAATATGACTTAACAGAGTCTTCCCGAATCGGCTATAAAGGCGCCGATATTGAGGTACTTGAGGCGACAAACCAGCATATCAAGTTCAAAATGCTGCGAAACTTCAACGACGCAAAATAAGTGGCCTAACCATTCGCTCAACCGGATAGTTTGCGGCAGGTCGGAGTAATAAATGGGGTCACTCATTAATAAAAAACTCGGGGTCGATTCTAACATTACAACATTTTCTTTCGACTCTTTTAAACTCCCACATCATGCAATTTACTGTTGTGTAGTGTACCCCGAAATGGTATTTGCTTCCGTTACGGGAAATGTAAATGGGGATCATCCCAAAGCAAAGGGCTAATTATTTGCCTACCTTGCCGTGAACCAAACCGTTTGTTTAATTAACAGGTTGTTCAATATGGTCTAAATGGTATTCATCTGTGGTTGATGCCATATTATTCTCCACTGCCAGAATTTTTCTCATTGGCATATTTTTCTTTCCGGGTACATGTGTCCTGAGGGCTGCCCGTGGCGGATAACCCCCATGCTGTGGCATAATTACGCGCTCTAAAACGAAAGCGAACATGGGTACACAAACTCTTTACGACAAACTTTGGAACAGCCATGTGGTGCACGAAGAACCCGATGGCACCACATTGATTTATATCGATCGCCATTTGGTGCATGAAGTGACCAGTCCACAGGCGTTTGAGGGCTTGCGGCTGGCTGGGCGCAAGCCCTGGCGTATCGCTTCCATGCTCGCCGTGGCGGATCACAATGTGCCAACTACGGATCGCACGCAGGGCATTGCCGATCCGATTTCGCGTCTGCAAGTGGAGACTTTGGACAGCAATTGCGATGAGCTTGGTATTACCGAGTTCAGGATGGCGGATGTGCGTCAAGGCATCGTGCATGTCATTGGGCCGGAGCAGGGCGCGACCTTGCCGGGCATGACTGTAGTATGCGGTGATTCGCATACTAGTACACATGGCGCGTTTGCTGCGCTGGCGTTTGGCATTGGCACATCGGAGGTTGAGCATGTGATGGCGACACAATGCTTGCTGATGAAAAAAGCCCGCGCCATGCAGGTGTTGGTGGATGGTGCGCTCGGTAGGGGCGTCACTGCCAAGGACTTGGTGCTGGCGGTGATCGGCAAAATTGGTACGGCAGGCGGAACAGGCTATGCGATCGAATTTGCCGGTAGCGCAATCCGAGCGCTGACTATGGAAGGGCGAATGACAGTATGCAACATGGCCATCGAAGCAGGTGCCCGCGCCGGTATGATAGCGGCGGATGACACTACGATCAGCTACCTCAAGGGTAGGCCTTTTGCACCGCAAGGTGAATTATGGGACAAGGCGGTAGGCTACTGGCGTACTTTGCATAGCGACGAGGGTGCGCAGTTCGACAAAGTGGTACTACTGGATGCTGCGGAAATAAAACCGCAAGTAACTTGGGGTACCTCGCCGGAAATGGTGGTGGCGGTGGATGGCAACGTGCCTGATCCGGCACGGGAAGATGACCCTGTGAAGCGCGGTAGTATTGAACTTTCTCTAAAGTATATGGGATTGCAGCCGAATACACCGATTACTGAAATTCAGATTGACAAAGTATTTATCGGTTCATGCACCAATGCTCGTATTGAGGATTTGCGCGCTGCGGCTGAGGTGATACGCGGCAAGCATGTTGCTGCCAATGTGAAGCTGGCGATGGCTGTGCCTGGCTCTGGATTAGTTAAACAGCAGGCCGAGCGCGAAGGATTGGATAAAATATTTGTCGAGGCAGGCTTTGAATGGCGCGAGCCAGGGTGTTCCATGTGCCTTGCGATGAATGCGGACAGATTGGAGCCAGGTGAACGGTGTGCTTCAACTTCCAACCGTAATTTTGAAGGACGGCAGGGGCCGGGTGGCAGGACACATTTGGTTAGCCCTGAGATGGCAGCAGCAGCAGCTATTGCCGGACATTTTGTAGATGCCAGAAACTTATAGTATTGCTTTGCGTGCAAGAGGAAATGGAAATGTTGAAAATGGTGTTGATGTTGGTTTTGCCCTTGGTTATGGTGACAGGATGTAATACCGTAGGCGGATTTGGCAAGGACTTGTCCAAAGTCGGCAGCACGATTGAGAAATCAGCGAATGGAAAATAACAATGGATAAGTTTCTCCGTGTTGATGGCTTGGTTGTTCCGCTTGATCGTGCCAACGTGGATACAGACGCGATCATCCCCAAGCAATTTTTGAAATCGATCAAGCGCACCGGGTTTGGTCCTAATCTGTTTGACGAGTGGCGCTACCTTGATCACGGCGAACCCGGCATGGACAATTCCAGGCGGCCACTCAACCCGGATTTTGTGCTGAACCAGCCACGTTATCATGGCGCGCAAATTTTGCTGGCACGTGAGAATTTCGGCTGCGGTTCATCGCGTGAGCATGCGCCGTGGGCGCTGGACGATTACGGCTTCCGCGCCATCATCGCGCCTAGCTTTGCCGATATTTTCTGTAATAACTGCTTCAAAAATGGTTTATTGCCGATTGTGCTGGATGCTGCGAGCGTAGATGACTTGTTTCAGGGGGTGACCGCGACGCCGGGCTATCACCTGAAGATTGACCTGGAGCAGCAAATCATCACTGCGCCGAATGGGATGGTGTATCGCTTTGAAGTGGATGCCTTCCGCAAAAATTGCTTGTTGAATGGACTGGATGACATTGGGCTGACCCTGCAGCATGTGCGAGAGATCAAGGAATATGAAGCACGGCGTAAATCGGAAGCACCGTGGTTGTTTACCTGAATTAATTGCATAGGCCGAGAAGAAAGTTGAGTTTATGAAAATCGCTGTATTGCCGGGTGACGGCATTGGGCCTGAAATTGTTGCACAAGCTGCCAAGGTGCTAGAAGTCTTTCGACGCGAGGGACTGCCGTTGGAGCTGGAATACGCACCTATCGGAGGTGCGGGATATGATGCGTCAGGTGATCCGCTACCGGATGCTACGCTAAAGTTGGCACAGCAGTCAGATGCCGTATTGCTTGGAGCAGTGGGGGGGTATCAATATGACGCACTGCCCCGCTTGCTACGTCCGGAACAAGGCCTGTTGCGCATTCGTAAAGGGCTTAATCTGTTTGCTAACCTGCGACCAGCGCAGCTGTATCCGGAGTTGGCAAATGCGTCCCCGTTGCGTCCGGAAATAGTGTCCGGGCTTGACATCATGATTCTGCGGGAATTGACTGGTGATATTTATTTCGGCCAGCCGCGCGGCATTCGGACGCTTGATAATGGTGAACGGCAAGGTTTTGATACCATGGTATACAGTGAATCCGAGATATCTCGCGTGGCGCATGTTGGCTTCCAGATTGCCATGAAACGCGCCGGTGAAAATGGTAAGGGGAAAGTGTGTTCAGTAGACAAGGCTAATGTTCTGGATACGAGCATGTTGTGGCGAGAAATTGTGACTGCGGTAGCAAAGGAATATCCAACAGTCGAGCTGTCGCATATGTATGTGGACAACGCGGCAATGCAACTGGTGCGGGCGCCCAAGCAGTTCGATGTAATTCTCACGGGTAACATATTTGGTGACATCCTGTCGGACGAAGCCTCCATGCTGACTGGCTCAATCGGTATGTTGCCTTCCGCTTCGCTGGATGCGAAAAACAAAGGTTTGTATGAACCTTGTCATGGTTCAGCGCCGGATATAGCAGGCAAAAATATTGCCAATCCATTGGCGACAATTTTGTCATTGGCAATGATGATGCGCTACACATTTGCGCGCGCAGATATAGCGCAACGTATTGAATCTGCAGTGCGTAAGACTCTGCAGCGGGGTTTGCGCACTGCGGACATTGCCGAAGCTGGCATGGAGAAAATTGGTACGGATGCGATGGGCGATGCTGTGGTTGCGGCATTATTGAATTAATTTAATGAAGCAGACGGCACGCTTTGCTAACACACTTCTTGAGAAATGGGCGGGTAGCCCTTAAGTTATGCTGAAATAAGGCGTAATAACTATGTGGTTTTTATTCGGCACCTTTAACAAATAGCATTCAGCAATAATCCCTGGGTTCTGTTGGGGATAATTAATAAAGAGGGTAGAAGCATGAGCAAGAAATACGATGTCGCGATTTTAGGTGCGACGGGTGCGGTTGGAGAGGCAATGTTGTCAATTCTGGAACAGCGCAAATTTCCGGTTGGTAAGCTTTTCCCTTTGGCTTCCAGCCGTTCAGCCGGTTCCACAGTGACATTTCGCAACCAGGAAATTACTGTTCTGGATGTGAAAGGCTTTGATTTTTCGCAGGTGCAGATCGGCTTGTTTTCCGCGGGTAGCAATGTGTCGGAAAAATATGCGCCTATCGCTGCGGCAGCTGGCTGCGTGGTGATCGATAATACTGCGCAATTCCGCTACGAGGACGACATTCCGCTTGTAGTACCGGAAGTGAATCCGCATGCCATTGCGCAATACAAGAACCGGGGCATTATTGCCAATCCTAACTGCTCCACTATCCAAATGTTGGTGGCGTTGAAACCAATCCATGACGCAGTAGGCATAGAGCGCATTAATGTTGCCACGTATCAGGCCGTGTCTGGCACTGGCAAGGAAGCCATTGAGGAATTAGCGGAGCAGACACGTGCTTTGTTTAACCATCAGGAAGTGAAAGCAGAGGTTTATTCTAAACGCATTGCATTCAACGTGCTGCCGCATATTGACGTGTTTATGGATAACGGTTACACCAAAGAAGAAATGAAGATGGTGTGGGAAACTCGCAAAATCATGGAAGACGAAAACATCATGGTTAATGCTACTGCTGTGCGGGTGCCGGTGTTCTATGGCCACTCAGAGGCGGTGCATATTGAAACACACAAGAAAATCACAGCGGACGAAGTGCGCGCTTTGTTGGAAAAGGCGCCAGGCGTGCAGGTGATGGATAAGCGCGAGCCTGGTGGCTATCCTACTGCCATCGACGCAGCAGGGCAGGATGCGACTCTTGTAGGTCGTATTCGTGAGGATATATCACATCCGCGTGGTCTGAATCTGTGGGTGGTGAGTGATAATGTCCGTAAGGGTGCAGCGCTTAATAGCGTGCAGATTGCTGAGATTTTGATTGAAACTTACTTAGCCTGAGCTTTTAGCTTGCGCTGATAACTTCATGATGTTATGTTCTTCACGTTAAACATTTATTTTATAAAGGTGGTCGTGTGCTGAAATCACTCGTCAAAGCATTAGGGTTGGTTATTGGTTTGGTTTTGTCAGGTTTTTCTTATGCGATTAGCATGGGCGATATTAACGTGGCCAACACCTTGGGTGAGCCCATGAATGTATTGATAGAGCTTGGGACGGCCAGCAAAGATGAAATAAGCAGCCTGTCTGCGCGCTTGGCTCCGCCCGAAGTATTCAAGGATGCGGGCTTGGATTATCCATCCGGGTTGCCTCCTTTGAAATTCAAGATTGAGACGAATGCTAATGGCGAACCATATATTAAGATAACTTCAGTACAACCGGTTAACGAGCCATTCGTTAATCTATTGGTAGAGTTGGTTTGGTCGTCGGGCAAGCTGCTGCGAGAATACACTTTTCTGCTTGATCCGCCTGGTTATGTACCAGCACAACCCAAGCCAGCAGAAGTGAAGCCAGTAGAGCCGAGCATTGTTGATGTGACCGAGCTTGAGCCTAAAGGTAAGGAAGAGATAATCGAATCCCCGTTGCCGAGCACTACCCCAATGGTGGATGAAAAAAAAGCTGTTGACGAAATACCAGCCGCTGTTAACAAACCTGCCGTTAACAAACCTGCCGTTAACAAACCCAATGAAAGTAGTGACGTTGCTTCCGGTGAGATTAAGGTAAAACGCGGCGATTCCCTCAGCAAGATTGCACTCCAAACAAAGCCTTCTGATATTAGCCTGGAGCGCGCGCTGGTCGCTCTGTATCACGCCAATGCCGACGCATTCGATGGCAAAAATATGAACCGTCTGAAAAGAGGCAAAATCCTGCATATGCCAGAGCAATCCGAATTGGATAATCTGTCGCAGGTGAAAGCTGTGAAAGAGATCCGCGCACAAGCCGATGATTGGAACGCCTATCGCCAAAAACTTGCGGCAGCCAGTGGACTTGCGAGAGGGGATGAATCCAAGCAGGAAGCTTCCGGTAAAATTAGTACCTCTGTGGCTGATAATGCCCCTGTAGCTAAAGAATCCGTGAAGGAAGTAGTGAGATTGTCCAAAGGTGAGGCACCTGGAGACAAAACTTCTGCAGGCGACAATGCAAAAGCTTTGCATAACAAGATTCATGCTCTGGAAGAAGAAGCGATCTCCAAGAGCAAGGCGCTTCAGGAAAGCAATGAGCGTGTTGTAGCGTTAGAAAAAAACGTCCAAGACTTGCGGCGTCTGATCGATTTGAAGAGTCAGCCACCTGCAGCACAAGTGAAGCCTGCCCAGAATCCAGTCGAAGGTCAGGCTGCAACCAGCTTGAATGAAGCCCAATCGGGAGTTATGTCACAAGTCCCTGTTGTTGCTTCACAAGTAGCTGTTGTTGCATCTGAGGTAGCGGCCGTCAGCGCAGTAGCAACCGTCAGCCCAGTGAAACCAGTCAAGCCAATAACAAAACCCAAGTTGGTCACGACGCAACCTTCCTTGTTGGATACGATACTAGGCCAACCGACTTATATGGCGGGCGCAGCGGCTGCGCTGCTGGGGTTGATCGGACTGGGCTATTTGCGAATTCGGCGCGGTAAGGAAAACAGTGGAAAAACTAAACTTGATGATAAGCCGGTTGAGCATACGATAGGCTTGTCTAATCAAGATATTACGTCGGCATCTGCTTCTCCAAAGGCCGATAATTTGTCTAATTCCATTACCACGGTTAGCGGCACTAGCCAAGCGCAGGCCGATGATTTTGACCCGATCAGCGGGGCGGATTTGTTCTTGAGCTTTGGTCGTGATGAGCAAGCAGAAAAAATTCTGAAAGAGGCGTTGATCAAGAATCCGGCTAATCATCAGATCCACCTCAAGCTACTGTCAATTTATGCGAACCGTAAGGACACGCGTTCATTCGCTACCATTGCGCGTCAGTTGCGGGACTCAGGCGATGCGAATGCTTGGGAAGAAGCAGCCATAATGGGCATCAAGCTTGAACCGGACAACCCAATGTATGGTGGTGGTAATGTAAGTGCGGCAGAAGAAGGGTCATTCGCTGCTGGTCACGCTGCTGATGTCATGCTTAATGAGGACAGGGCAACGAAACCACCATCTTCTTTGGATTTTGACCTCGATCAAGATTTTAGAATGCCGAAAGCACCAGCAGGTAGTGCTGAGACAGGTCATTCAAGCTCTGCCTCAAAAAGCACAACGATGGATTTTGATGTGACTGCCAGCCATATGAGCTCAAAGAGTACAACGATGGATTTTGATGTGACAGCCAGCCATCCGAAATTGCCTGCGACGAGCACTGGTAAAGTCGAAGCGTCTCCAATGAGTTTGGATGATTTTATGTTAGATGTGACGGCTAATCGTGCTCCAACCCCTGCAATAACTCAAGAAGAAGCGGCAGTAGCCGCTCCGGTAAATGTCAATGAACACATAGATTTCGAGCTGGATTTCCCATCTGCAGATAAGAATGCAGGCAAGGTTAGTGATTCCCCTCTAAAAGCTGTGCCTAGGGAAATAATGGATATTGGTCTGGGCGATATCAATTTGAATCTGGATAAACCAGTCGTTCCTGCCCCTATTCTGTCGGCGGAGGAAAAGGATGCACAGTGGCACGACGCAGCCTCCAAGCTTGATCTCGCCAAGGCCTATCAGGAAATGGGTGATGTCGCAGGTGCGCGTGAAATTTTGGAAGAAGTTATGCGCGAGGGGGGTGAGCAGCATCGAACGGCTGCTGAAGCATTGCTGCAGCAACTGCCTTAATTTGTAAATTGGCACACCGAACGGTAGCCCGCAACTTGCGGTTGCCGTTTTTTTTTAGTCTACATCGTCAGTGGAATTGCGGTAATCAGTGTTGCGAATTGTCGGCTCATCTGTATCCGCATCGCAGCCCAGTTGAAATAAAGTGGTTGCAGATTTTTAGACGCTCTCATTACTACTCTTAATGTCAAATGGAGTTAGAGGTACCCTGATGACGCACCCTGCCGTGCTTATCCTCCTTTGGGCCTGTTTAGTTATCACTATTCAATCATTGCAAGTCACAAAATTGCTGTTTGCAGGTTTGCCACTGCTAGCAGTGGCCTACGCTTTGTCCGCCACCCGCTTGATTACACTTTTGCGCCGCACGCGCTGGATTATGCTATCCCTGCTCCTCATCTATGCTTACGCGACTCCGGGTGAAGCAGTGTGGGCATCACTTGCACAATTCAGTCCAACACATGAAGGTTTGATCAATGGTTTGCTGCAATTGTGCCGTTTGGCATTTACCCTGGCAAGTTTGGCTGTTCTGTTAAGCCTGTTGCCCCAACAGCAGCTCATTTGCGGTCTATACGTTTTGACTTATCCATTACGATATGTCGGCCTGTCCCGCGAGCGCCTGGCAGTGCGCCTGGCACTAACCTTGCAGTATGCCGAATCCGTTATATCGGATACCACTGGTAATTGGCGCACCAACATCGGGCAGATGCTGGCTCCAACGGAGGTTAAACCGCACAGCATTGAACTGCACGCCACACCATTCACAATGCATGATGGCATAATACTCACTATAGGCTGCACCCTACTTGTGCTTGTGCTGCTGTGAGAATTGCACTCGGTGTGGAATACGACGGTAGCCAGTATTTCGGCTGGCAAAGTCAAGCCGGTGGTCATACTGTGCAAGATGCACTGCAAGTTGCTTTGAGCGGGATTGCCAACGAACATATTTCGGTCATCGCAGCTGGTCGTACCGATACTGGTGTACACGCGCAGGAACAAGTAGTGCACTTTAATACCAACGTAGCAAGGCCGCTGACTGCTTGGGTACGCGGCGTTAATGCCTTGTTGCCTAACAGCATCGCTGTATTGTGGGCACATGCTGTACCGGAAGAGTTCCATGCGCGTTTTTCTGCCCAGGCACGTAGTTACCGCTATCTATTGATCAACCGTTCAGTGCGCAATGCCATGCAGAATGGCAAAGCAGGCTGGTTTCATACGCCGCTGAATGTGGAAAGGATGTGCGAAGCCGCACAGTATTTATTGGGGGAGCATGATTTCAGCGCCCTGCGCGCAGCAGAATGCCAAGCCAAATCACCTATCAAAAATTTGGCGCAACTCGACATTCACAAGCAAGGCGATACGATAATTTTCGATCTCAGCGCCAATGCCTTCCTGCACCATATGGTGCGCAACATTGTTGGTTGTCTAGTATATATAGGCAAGGGCAAGCACCCGCCGCAGTGGATGCGCGATGTGCTGGAAGGTCAAAAGCGCAGTCTTGCTGCACCAACCTTCGCGCCAGATGGCTTGTATCTGCGGCGGATTACATACGATGCAAAATGGGAATTACCACAACTTAAGTAGGGTGCGCTGGCATGCTAAATGCGAGTGCTACCATGTTCATGATGTAATGATTACCTTAGCTTCTTATGCAAAAATATTTAGGTTGAAATTTTGTCCATAGCTGGTATGCATTACAATGCCGCCTCGATTTTTTATCAGTGCATTTCATAACTATGACCCGAATCAAGATTTGCGGTATCACGCGTGTGGAAGATGCGCTGGCCGCCGCGCATAGCGGTGCGGATGCGCTCGGACTGGTGTTCTATGATAAAAGTCCGCGTTATGTAACGCCGAAGCAGGCTGCTCAACTGGCGGCTGCGATTCCGCCGTTCGTGACGTTGGTGGGGTTGTTCGTGAATCCCAGCGCAGAAGTGGTGCAAGCGATATTGCAACAGA
Source organism: Betaproteobacteria bacterium (assembly GCA_021413765.1). Classification (GTDB taxonomy): domain Bacteria; phylum Pseudomonadota; class Gammaproteobacteria; order Burkholderiales; family Gallionellaceae; genus Nitrotoga. The sequence continues at coordinate 12,375 of JAIOPT010000099.1, read as the reverse complement.
TACCGTTGGATGTGTTGCAATTTCACGGGGAGGAAGAACCAAAATTCTGCGCGCAGTTCAATCGCCCTTATTTGAAGGCAGTACGAGTCAAATATGGAGTGGATTTGGTACAATGCGCGGCACGTTATAAAGATGCTCAGGGTTTGTTGCTTGATGCCTTCATCGAAGGTACGCATGGTGGCACGGGAGTATCGTTTGACTGGACACTGATTCCGCACAATTTGCCCCTGCCTGTAGTTTTATCCGGGGGCTTGCACGTAGATAATGTGGCGGATGCAATCAAGCAGGTGCGGCCTTGGGCAGTAGATGTTTCCAGCGGTGTGGAAGCTGCGAAAGGAATTAAGGATGCAGCGAAAATTGCAGCATTCATCAATGAGGTAAGAAAAATTGGCTTATAACTATCCTGACAGCACAGGTCATTTCGGCCCTTATGGCGGTATTTACGTTGCCGAAACTTTAATGGGCGCACTGGATGAGTTGCGTCTTGCTTATGAGCATTATTCTGTTGACCCTGAGTTCAAGGCTGAGTTTGCCAATGAGCTGAAGCATTATGTCGGGCGCCCCAGCCCGATTTACCACGCACAGCACTGGTCGAAACGGTTGGGTGGTGCGCAGATTTATCTGAAGCGTGAGGATCTTAATCATACCGGCGCGCATAAGGTGAATAACACCGTAGGACAGGCGTTGCTGGCTAAGCGCATGGGCAAACCGCGTGTGATCGCCGAGACCGGTGCGGGCCAGCATGGCGTAGCGACGGCTACCGTGGCGGCACGTTATGGCATGGAATGCGTGGTGTACATGGGTGCGGAGGACATTAAACGTCAAGCTACTAATGTATATCGCATGAAGCTCTTGGGCGCTACTGTAGTGCCAGTTGAGAGCGGTTCCAAAACACTTAAGGATGCACTCAATGAGGCGATGCGCGATTGGGTCACCAACATCGAAAATACTTTCTACATCATCGGCACTGTGGCTGGGCCGCATCCGTATCCGATGATGGTGCGCGATTTTAATTCAGTGGTAAGCAAGGAATGCGTGGTTCAGATGCCGGAATTGGCAGGGCGTCAGCCGGACGCGGTGATCGCCTGCGTGGGAGGGGGCTCGAACGCCATGGGAATTTTTCATTCTTACATCGAAGTGCCTGGTGTGCAGCTTATCGGTGTGGAAGCGGCGGGCAGCGGCATTGCCAGTGGCCAACACGCAGCCGCATTGACTGCGGGCAAGCCGGGCGTGCTGCACGGCAATCGTACTTATTTATTGCAGGATGAGAACGGCCAAATCATTGAAACGCACTCTATTTCCGCCGGGCTGGATTATCCCGGTGTCGGCCCGGAACACGCATGGCTTAAAGACAGTGGGCGTGCGCAATATGTAGCCATTGAGGATAGTGAGGCGTTAAAAGCATTTCATGATCTATGTCATTACGAAGGTATTATTCCGGCGCTGGAATCCAGTCATGCTTTGGCCTACGCGGCCAAGATCGCACCTACTATGGGGCATGATAAAATTTTGTTGGTCAATCTATCCGGACGCGGTGACAAGGACATGGCGACCGTAGCGCGGGTTTCTGGTATTGAACTGTAACCTTTTCTGGAATTACTTTGCAGGTACCCCATGTCACGTATTCAGACCACTTTTGAAAAACTTAAGCAGCGCGGCAGTAAGGCACTGATTCCATTTATTACGGCAGGTGATCCCAATCCGCAAATTACTGTTTCGCTGATGCATGCGCTGGCAGAGGTGGGTGCAGACATCATTGAAATTGGTGTGCCATTTTCCGACCCAATGGCGGATGGCCCAACTATACAGCGCTCTTCGGAGCGAGCACTCAAGCATGGCGTGGCGTTGCATGATGTACTCGATATGGTGGAGAAATTTCGCGCCACGGATGCGAGTACGCCCGTAGTGCTGATGGGTTATGGCAATCCTATCGAGGCAATGGGCTGGGAACGCTTTGCTACGCGCTGTGCGGAAGTCGGAGTAGACGGCGTGCTGACGGTGGATTTTCCGCCGGAAGAAAGCCATGAGGCGTTTGGTCACCTGCATCGCCACGGCGTGGATCCCATTTTTTTGCTGGCACCCACTACATCCGATGCGCGCATTGCGCAGGTAGCTAAACTGGCGCGCGGTTACGTGTATTACGTGTCGCTTAAGGGCGTGACTGGGGCGGGGCATCTGGACTTGTCAGCGATAGAACAGAAAATTCCGCACATTCGACAGTATATCGGCCTACCGATAGGCGTAGGTTTTGGCATCCGTGATGCAGATACAGCGCGAGCAGTCTCAAAGCTGTGCGACGGCGTGGTAGTTGGTAGCCGCATCGTGCAGGAAATTGAGAATTCGAACGAAGAATCTGTCATCCCAAATGTCGCAAGGCTGGTTAAGGAATTGCGCTTGGCAATCAATCAGGCCTAGGATGTCGCCTGATACTCAAAGCTCCAGGAATCGCTGCGTGAAGTGATTCAAGCAGGTAGTCGAAGAGGCTGCTTGCAACGGAATTTCAGGACGCATTTAGAATCATGGATGCTTATCAAACAAGTGATGTTCGCAAGGTTGGCCACCTTGCCCAACTCGCGGAAAATCTGCGCAATCATCACGCGACAAATGCAACGTTCGGATTAAGGATTTAAGGAGGATTGCATGAGTTGGTTTCAGAAATTATTGCCCCCAAAAATCAAGCGTAGGGAGTTGGGGGAAGAGAGCAAGAAGAATGTGCCAGAAGGGCTGTGGCACAAATGTCCATCATGCCAAGGGGTGCTGTATTACTCTGACTTGGAGAAAAACAAAAGCGTTTGCCCCAAGTGCAATCATCACCACCGTGTTACCGCGCGTACTCGGCTAAACTGGCTATTGGATGCGGAGGGGCGTTTCGAAATTGGTGCTGAAGTGCAGCCGCTGGATACGCTGAAATTTAAAGATAGCAGAAAATACAGCGAGCGTCTGACGGCGGCGCAGCGTGACACTGGTGAGAGTGATGCGTTAGTAATAATGCAGGGAAGCGTGCATGCCATTCCGCTGGTGGCGGCAGCGTTTGAATTCAGCTTCATGGGTGGCTCCATGGGTTCGGTTGTGGGAGAACGCTTCGTGCGCGGTGTGCAGCTTGCTACCGAACAGAAAGCCCCTTTCGTGTGTTTTGCCGCCAGCGGAGGGGCACGTATGCAAGAAGGATTGTTGTCGTTAATGCAAATGGCAAAAACCTGTGCTGCATTGACCCAATTGAGTGCAGAAAAACTGCCATTCATTTCGGTGCTGACCGATCCGACCATGGGCGGCGTATCCGCAAGTTTTGCTTTCATGGGAGATGTGGTAATTGCCGAGCCCGGTGCAATGATCGGCTTTGCCGGTGCACGGGTAATTCAGCAGACGGTGCGCGAGACGCTGCCGGATGGCTTTCAGCGTGCGGAATTTTTGATGAAACATGGCGCTATTGATATGATTGTCGATCGTCGCCAAATGCGCGACCAGCTTGCTACGCTAATTACGCTGCTTACCAAGCAGCCGACGGTCATGGCAGTGGACGGTTCTAGTGCAAACTTTGCCATAGATTAGTGCAGTGTTTCAATTCTTATAAAATCCACGAAACTTCACTACATAATGTTCTTTACTCACATGAATTCGTGAGTTCAAGTTATTGCCGCTTGTATCAGAACGCTATGCAATAGATTTGATCATCATTCCAGCCGCTACGACTGCTGACAGGACAGCAAAACTTATTTGCAAATGGGGCCCTGCCAGCCGAGAAGATATTAACTTTCCAATCATCATTCCTGCAAAGGCCCCAGCACAAAACGGTACCGCAACCACCCAGTTCAAGGCACTAGCGGTAGCACTGAACAGGACGCCTGTTAGTGACACCAACGCGATGACTGTCAATGACGTGGCGACGACGGACTGAATGACCAAATCCGTATAGCGTTTTAAAGCTGGAACAATTACAAAGCCGCCTCCCACACCTAACAAGCCAGAGAATAATCCTGCAATGCCCCCAGATATTGCCAAGGCGCGTGCACAGCGAGTAGTCCAGACGAACTGGCCGCTATTGGCGTTCCGAACACATGCGAGCTTTTGGATGTTGCCCTCTGTATTATTGGTTGAATGATCTGTAGCCTGACGGAAAGTCCGATACGCAATGAAGAACAAGACGATAGAAAACAGGATAGTTAGCCAGCGGTTGTCGAGTCTGTGCGCAAGCCATACACCGACAGGCGACAGGAACATGCCGGTAACGGACATCAACATTGCCGCTCTATAGCGAACGATACCCGCTTTCAAACCGGCTGCCGCTCCCAAAGCGGCAGCCAGCCCTACTGCTAATAAACCAATCGGCCCTGCTTGGGCAACGCTAAGCTGCAGGCCGAATTCGAGCAGCGGAACTGCCAATATCCCGCCCCCCGCACCAGTCAGTCCCATTATTGCGCCAACCGCCAAGCCTAACCCCAGTTCGATTATCATTGTTGCCTCTTATTGAATCGCACGACGCATATCACAGTAGTCATCACCATTTGCATATTCGGTTCCGGGAAAATTACACTAGACTGCTTTGCGTTTGTGCGCGCTTGAACGCCTATCGTGAATTTCGAAAATTGCCATGCCGGCAAGCATGGCGACGACAAAGATCAGTGGCTTGCTCCCACCGATGGCAAGCGAATCCACCGCCGGGCCAGGGCAATAACCAGTCAAGCCCCAGCCGACCCCAAACGCCAATCCGCCCAAAACTAGTCGCCTGTCAATCTGGCGTGCAGTTGGCAAGCGCATGACGTCACCTAGCAACGCTTTCGGGCGAGTGTTGGCCAAATGAAACGCGATCGACGCAATCAGAATGGCACCGCCCATTACGAATGCCAACGATGGATTCCATGCGCCAGCAATATCCAGAAATCCTATCACTTTGGCCGGGTCCGTCATGCCGGACAAAATCAGACCCAGACCAAATATCAAGCCAGTGATGAATGCCATTAAAACTTGCATCGTAGTCTCCTTAACTAATCAGGTGGCGAGTGATAAAGACTGTTACAAAACCGGCCAACATGAACAAGGCAGTAGCTACCATCGAGCGCGGTGAAAGCCGCGAGAGACCACAAACACCATGTCCACTGGTACAACCTGAACCATAGCGGGTGCCTATTCCCACCAGCAAGCCAGCCATAATCAGAGACGCAGCATCGGCATCAATCTGAACCGTAGGAAGAGGCGCGGCTACGCTAAAGGCGATAGGCGAAAAAATCAGACCTGCTACAAAAGCGATCCGCCACCCAATATCACCTTTTGTCGGCCGTAGCAGCCCACCTAGAATACCGCTAATACCCGCGATCCGTCCGTTAAGCAAAAGGAACATTGCTGTAGCCAGACCAATTAGTACGCCACCAGCCAAGGATAACCAAGGGGTGAAATTTGCCCAGTCGATTGTCATTTCTTTCCTCTTTTCCCGGGTTTACAGAATTGTTCATACAACACTGCCATGACGGCCATCGCTTCCTTGCTGGTAATGGAATAAAAGATCTGTTTGCCTTCTCGACGGGTAGTAACTAACTGCTCTTCACGCAAGACGGTCAATTGTTGAGAGAGTGTTGGTTGCTTAATATCCAGTATGTTTTCCAAGTCGCTGACACAATGCTCGCCTTGGGTTAATTGGCATAACAATAGCAAACGGTCTGGGTTGGCCAGGGTCTTTAGTAGCCCGCAAGCGTCAGTCGCTGAAGCGTGCATTGCATTCAGATCAAATTTTGAAGTTGCGATACCCATCCATTCATCCCTTTCTAACAATAATATCTTTTGCTAATTATACATAGATATATTATATTATAAAGTATATTGTTATCGATAATCTACTTTACGACCCATATCGATATTGGAATTGCGTTGATTGCCTTTGTATTCCTGGCAAACGTGGATACAATTCAAAGACAAGTGGGTGGTGTTGAGGCAAACGTTGATTACTATATTTGTATGAGTCAATCCGTTAAACAGCTTATTTCGAATCAATAGTGGCAAGCAGTTATATTAATTATCTTCTTACCAGAGCAAGTCGCATATTTGCGACGCGATCGTTTGTGAAAAATTTAAATTAAGGGCACCGCCATGATCTTCCGTCAGTTGTTTGAGCCGATATCAAGTACCTATACCTATTTGCTCGGCTGTGAGGAAACGGGGCAAGCTGTCCTCATTGATCCGGTTATCACCGCGGTCGACCGTGATCTTGCCGAAATCAGTCGGCTTGGATTGACGCTGGCCTATAGTCTGGATACCCATATTCATGCAGATCACATCACCGCCGCTCGTGAATTAAAAGCAAAAGTAGGAAGCAAGATAGCAATGCCCGCTATAGATCGATTGCTTTGCGCAGATGTGGGGATTGAAGAAGGAACGCCGTTTAACGTGGGTAGCATCCAATTGCAGCCGATGCATACTCCTGGACATACTGACGGACACTTTGCCTATCTGTCAGGCGACCGGATATTCACAGGTGATTCGTTGCTAATCGAGGGATGTGGCCGCACCGATTTTCAAAACGGCGACGCGGATGCGCTATACAAGAGCGTCAGAGAAAAGCTGTTTACTTTGCCGGATGAGTTTCTTGTTTATCCCGGCCATGATTACAACGACAGGCGCGTTTCTTCCATCGCGCAGGAAAAGAAACGTAATCCTCGCTTAGGCGGAGAGCTCACGCTGGCGCAATTCAAGGAGATTATGGAGAACCTCAATTTGCCCTACCCTAAGTTCATTGATTTTGCAGTGCCGGGAAATAAACTGTGCGGCGTTTGCCCAGATCATTTGCCTGAAAATCTTGAGAAGTATTGCGGTCAAATGACCGAAAGTCCGCAAGGATAACGTGCACCGAATTGAAAAGATGGGAGCGGTGAGATGTTGGGCTTCATTTCATTCAGACTTAGCTGCCGGGCTATATTACATTGGGCATCATCATATGGCTACTTTTTTCTCAGACGAAGCAATTGAACGCTCCTTGGCGCTTGTCACAGAGCTAGAGCAGCAAACTGATCGAGGCGTAGCGATCGTGGGCGTGGCTTGGATCGAGGAGGCGTTAGTAGCTGCAATTCAGGCTTTTCTCGAAAAAGACAAGTCTGCCTGGGATGGCCTTTTTCGCAAGAGTGGACCGCTGTCGTCTCTCTCTGCGAAGATTGACCTTGCGAGACTCCTAGGAATGACGAGCAACGCAATTTATTCTGATTTGCACATTCTGCGAGAGGTTCGCAATGAGTTTGCACACTCTCTTTTTGACAAGGACAATGCTTCGCTCTCGTTCATAACTCCTAGAATTAAGGACAAGTGCTTGGCATTGCGCTGCATACGGCACGAGAGTATTGCGGAATCCCGTACCGCGTTTATTCGTGCCTGTGCAGTGCTGAATTCGGACTTCTATATGCACGAATTCTTCGGAGTTCCATTGGTTGACGGCGGGCGCATTACAGTTTACGGTGAATGATGCTTAACCTTTCGGTTGCTTAAACGTTAGAAGCTTATGCCTACGAAACCACTTGACCGCTTGATGTTTGTCCAAGGAGGGCAGTGCTTCTTCTGTAAGCAACCGTTACCGAAAGCTGAGGCAAGCGTTGAACATTTGTTTGCTAGCTCCAATGGTGGGAGCAACAACGACGAAAACTGCGTCGCATGCTGCAAGTCAGTCAACGCACTGTTCGGTAGCATGTCACTCAAAGAGAAATTTCAGGTTGTTCTCAATCAAAAAGGGCAATTCAAGTGCCCGAACGGTACCGGTTCTGTCAAAATTTCTATCCCATCGAAGGTTCCGCCCACCAACACGCCCCAAGCTCCACCGAAAACACCAGCCATCGCTAAAACCAAAGACGATAAACTTGCTTTCGTTGTCGCCAATCTGAAGCAGCGAGGTAACTCCAAGCCGCGTACCCTCAAGACGCTTACGAGCACTGTTGGCTCGCTTTATCCCCAAGGGGTCTCCAAAGCAGAGTTGGCTTCATTGCTCCAGCAATTGCAATTAACAGGCAAGGTCATCGTCAAAGAAAATAAGGTGACTTATGTGCTGTGAAACACCAGCTTCTAACCTGGCACTCAACCTCACTTATTGGTTTAATTGACTTGCGTTAAAGCGCTTTAAATCCTATTAATGTTACTAAGGTGTTTTCATGAAAGTTGCCAAATATTTTTGCATTGTTGTTTTGGCCTTGGTTTGCCAGCCGACTGCATTCGCTTTTGAGACGTCCACTGCTGTGAAAGCATCGGTCATATTGAAGGCCGATACTAGTTGGGACGACAAACCAATTATTTATCCTGAGGGCAAGCCTGAAATTACTGGCTTCATTATTGAAATTGCGCCTGGTGGCGAAACTGGCTGGCATTTGCATCCAGTTTCATCATTTGGCCTAGTCCTTGAGGGAGAGCTGGAAGTTCAACTAAAAAACGGTGCATTGAAACGGTTAAAAGCAGGTGAGGCATTGGCGGAGGTAATTAATACTCTTCACAATGGCCGTAATCTTGGTTCGATTCCTGTGAAGCTAGTGGTTTTTTATGCTGGGGCTGTTGGTCAAAAATTAACGGTTAATGAACACGCAGAATAATATAGCTCGTACCAGAAAAACTTCAAATCAATGGGTGACCCTGTTGAACTTATATCTGGCTGCCGTCGTGGGAATACGCTACTGCCCCCACGTTAAAGCTGTTTATTAACGCCTGCTTGCCCGAGGCAAGTCCAAGATGACCTACCTCGTTGCCGCAATGCGCAAGCTAGTGCCTTTGTGCTTGCGCGTCTTAAAAACTCAACAACTTGTTCAATACGACTACCTAAAAAATGCTGTACTTTAAAGACGGTATCAACCGGGCTTGCGTCTACTGAATCCGAGTCCAGCAAGGCCGAGGCCGAGAAGGGCGAGGGTGGCAGGTTCGGGAACAGTAATTAATTTTGGAGGGAGAGAAGCTGTGAAAACAACCATGTCTTGCGTATGGTTAGCAGTACCGTCATTCAAGTACGTGAGCTTGTAATCCCCGGTGTAGTTTGTTGTGCCCAGGTTCTGAAGCCAATTGTTGGCCATGATTCCATAAGCCGAAGTCTCTGTAGTATCGTTCACCCGGAAGCCCGAGTTTGTTGTATTAATTTTGTAGCGTCCAAAAGAATCTGCTGCCCCGTAAGTAATTGCCCATACGGCCAATTGAAAGGCCGCTGACTCATCTTTAGTGTCAACAGAGTTATACACTTGATTAGCCAATTGTCCCAGTTGACTCACTCTCATCGTGCCATCTGGATTCCCCGGACGTAAAGCACTCAATGAAGTGGCCAGATTAGCCCCTGTGTCAACAGTATATGTAACGCCACCACTTTTCAACCAATGATAAATGTCAACGCACCATGTATTGAATTGGCCGGTAGCAGAGAAATCATATGACTGATTTAACGACGTGAAACTGTCACCGCCAATTCCAACTCCAACTAAATTCGTGGTGGAATTAGGGTTAGGGGCGACTGAACCGCTGTAATAGCCAACACCCCCGCTGCCGAAGTTGGCCGAACCTGCAAGGACGACATCAATCGTTCCTGCCAGGGCTGTGTGACTTCCCATTACAACGCTAATTAAGCTGACTGCCGCCATAATTTGTTTAGATTTCATTATTCACCTCAAATATTTATTGTTCGCAATCTAATTAAGCATGTATCGTGCCAAAATATATAATTATATGTAATTCAATCTGTTATTTATAATGCAATCCACTTTTCAGCCAGCGTTGTAAAAATTTCTGACAAATACTCCTGATGCCGGACTCAACCTAGGCTATACCCACCTCTGGTGAAGGTAGGTAGGTAGGGTTGAATGAAATTAGCTCAACATCTCAACGTTAACTTGACTTTGTTAGGATTCCTGATTATATTTGAAAGGATAATCGTGTCAAATAGACCATAAGGAGAATAAAAGATGAGTAAATCAGTTTTCTATCATGCGGGTTGTCCTGTTTGCGTTAGTGCAGAACACGATGTTATCAATTTGGTTGGTGCCGATAACGTGGAAATTGTCCATTTAAGTAAGGATATGTCGAGGTTTGACGAGGCGGAAAAAGCAGGCGTGAAATCTGTTCCGGCGTTAGTAACGCCAAGCGGAACGGTGCTTCACATCAATTTCGGTGCATCAATGGCTGATGTCAAAGGTTAAACTTTAAGAGACCCAGAATTTCTTTTTGCTTCCTTGTTAATTTCTTAAGAAAATCAAGTTATGAAAAATTCGACGCTTTATCATGATGGCTGCGACATATGTGCATTGGTGGGGCAGGAAGTTGTAAATTTAATTGGGCTAGCCAATTTAGATATTGTTCATATCGGGTTAAATCCTTCAAAACAAATTGAAGCGAAAAACAAAGGAGTCAAAGCATTTCCAGCGCTGGTACTGAACAATGCCAACATATTGCACTTCAATGTTGAAGAACACGAAGGAAGTGTGAAGTGTTTATTTTAATATACTCCGAATATAGTGCCGTACCGCATTAAAAAATATTAAACATTTAAATTTGGCAGGATTCATCGCGATTGATAGAGGTACGTGAAGCTATGAATTGTTTGAGTTACGGCATAAGTCGCATTCTTGCTACAATTAGCGCCTGCAATAAATCACGGAATTAATCATGTGCGGAATAATTGGTGCAATAGCGCAGCGCAATGTCGTCCCTATTCTTTTGCAAGGGCTGCAACGCTTGGAATATCGGGGCTATGACTCGGCTGGGTTGGTGGTCGTCGAGAACAATGAGTTGCAACGCATCCGCAGCACGGGGCGCGTTGCGGAATTAACCACGCGAAGTTCTGCTACCAGCGGTCACATTGGTATTGCACATACACGTTGGGCTACTCACGGCGTGCCCAGCGAACGTAACGCGCATCCGCACTTGAGCAGCAATCTCATTGCGGTGGTGCATAACGGCATTATCGAAAACTACGAAGAACTTCGCACGCGGCTGACGGCGCAGGGCTCCGTATTCACATCCGACACCGACAGTGAAGTCATTGCCCATCTTATTAATAGTTACTATGCGCGCGGCAATAGCTTGTTGGTTGCAACTCAGGCAGCGCTTGCCGAGTTGGTGGGCGCTTACGCCATCGGCGTAGTGGCAGCGGACAATCCGAGCCAGCTAATTTGTGCGCGCAAGGGCAGCCCGTTGTTGTTGGGGGTGGGAATTGACGAGCATTTCATCGCATCGGATGTATCAGCGCTGCTGCCGGTGACAAAAAACGTGGTGTATCTGGAAGAGGGCGATGTGGCCGAAGTCAGCTTGCACGGCTACCGGATTTTCGATGCCAAGGGTCAAGCGGTGGAACGTCCGGTGCACGTCAGTAAACTGACTAACTCAAGCATGGAGCTGGGCGAATATCGTCACTACATGCAGAAAGAAATTCACGAGCAGCCGCAAGCGCTCGCGGATACGTTGGAAGGGGTATGTAACAGTCAGTCGCTGATACCGGGCATTTTCGGCGCCGAGGCCGCTTTTGCATTCGCACAGGTTGAAAGCATCCTCATACTCGCTTGTGGCACCAGTCACCATGCGGGGCTAGTGGCGCGCTACTGGCTTGAAGAAATCGCCGGCATTCCATGTACCGTTGAAATCGCCAGCGAATATCGATACCGCGTGAGCGTGCCCAATCCCAAGGCGCTAGTTGTTACCATTTCTCAATCGGGTGAAACCGCCGATACTCTGGCTGCTCTCAACCACGCCAAGGAATTGGGTCACCCGCATACTCTTTCCATCTGCAATGTGCCGGAAAGCGCGCTGGTCAGGCTCTCCAAGCTACATTTTCTGACGCGCGCGGGGCCGGAAATTGGTGTCGCCTCAACCAAGGCATTCACTACGCAATTAGCGGCTTTGTTCCTGCTTACGCTGGTTCTCGCCAAGCAGCGTGGCAGGCTGAGTGCAGAAGAAGAACAGCGCCACTTGCAAGCGTTGCGCCATTTGCCCAGCGCGGTTCAATTGGTATTGAAACTCGAACCTGACATTGCACTGATGGCCGAGCGCTTTGCCGACAAGCGCCATGCTCTGTTCCTCGGGCGTGGGCTGCACTATCCCATCGCACTGGAAGGCGCACTGAAACTTAAGGAAATATCTTACATTCACGCCGAAGCTTATCCCGCCGGTGAATTAAAGCACGGGCCACTAGCCTTGGTGGACAAGGACATGCCGGTTATCGCCGTTGCCACTAACGACGCATTGCTGGAAAAATTAAAATCCAACCTGCAAGAGGTACGCGCACGAGGTGGCGAGCTGTATGTATTCGCCGATGCGGGTACGCGTTTTCATTCAAGCGAGGGCGTGCATCTAATGCAAATGCCCGAGCATGCCGGATATTTAAGCCCTATTCTTCATACCATCGCGCTGCAACTGCTGGCATATTACGTGGCATTGCAAAAGGGAACT
>JAIOPT010000098.1 GCA_021413765.1 Betaproteobacteria bacterium | reverse complement strand
GTGTGATCGGATTTCATCTCACCAACCTGCTAATCCATCTGACAAATGCTTACCTGGTCTACAGATTAGCGCAGGCCTTTGTGCAGCAACAATTGCAGCAGGAAAAACTCTGGCAAGTTCCAATTTTCGTCGCATTGCTGTACGCTGCCCACCCCATCTATACAGAGGCCGTCACCTATATATGCGGTCGTTCCACCTCATTGATGACACTGTTCTATCTGGCAGGACTGCTCGCCTACATCCGCGGACGCACACAACAAATCAACGTCAAAATATATGGGCTGTCTCCGCTGCTCTTCGTCATTGCCCTGGGCGTCAAAGAAACCGCCGTAACGTTTCCGCTGGCGCTGTTGTTGTGGGAATATACTTGTGGCGGCAAATGGAAACGCGCCCTAAAGCCGCAATGGCCGAGTTGGCTGGTGCTGATTCTGGGCGCATTGATTTTTCTTTTCACCAACAGCTACCTGGCGCACATGGAACGCAGTGCCCAGCTCAACTCCTTGCAAGGCAATATAGCAAATCAAGCTTCTGCCTTTTTCTACCTGATGCGGCAATGGGCTTTACCCCTATGGCTGAACATTGATCCGGACCTACCGTTGCAAAACAATCTCTCCGCCATTTTGCTGCCACTGGTCTTCTTCCTTGCGCTATTTGTACTCATGGTAGCCTGCTGGCGTGTACGCCCGTGGGTCAGCTTCGCCTTGGCATGGACGATGTTGCAGCTAATTCCGTTACATCTGTTTCTGCCGCGTATCGATATCGCCAACGACCGACAAATGTATCTGGCCGGATGGCCACTCTCTCTTGCTTTATGTATCGAGCTGAGGCTGTGGACGAACGGAACAAGAACCCAAGCTATCGCTGCGTTACTGCTGTTAGGTTTGGCTACTCTTACCGTTCTACGAAATCAGGATTACGTTAGCGAGATCCGCTTGTGGGAAGATACCGTAATAAAGTCTCCTGACAAGGCGCGCGTGCACAACAATCTTGGTTATGCCTACATGCTAGCCAGACGCAACGATAAAGCACGGCGAGAATTCACTACTGCACTAAAACTCGATCCACGTCTCTACAAGGCGCGGTACAACCTTTATCGACTGGACGACGAAGTCAGTTTGAGATAGTCCGAGAGCGTATCGTTATTCGAAATCTGGTCGAAACTCCTTATCACGAAGACTCAATGCTAGCCCTAGCTGTCCAGTGTGATCCTATCCCCATCGTCAGCAGCTTGCCACTGTAGCAACCAAGGTGTGCGAGTTCCAGTGAGTCGCGCCTGCAGGGATCCTTTCAAGCTCGATTCGCACCACCTGTCTACGTTGGCAACATTGCACGCCATGCGCGAACGACCAGGGCGCGTCACATCTTGAAGTAGTCCATCAAAACGCTAGCGGCAAGAAAGCGCGCCTGCCAGCGCGCTAGAACTCGATGGCCAATGACAAGCTTGCGCGATGTTCTTGCCTGCTATCTCGGCCACAGCCAATAGCACGATGCGTCAGAAATTGCACACGCGCTTCAACACGTTTGCGCTTGGAAAGAGTTAGCGGGGCGATCATCTTCTGAACTCAACTGGATTGGCCTGACAACTAGTATGGCACTGACCTCCTAATCAATAAGCATTTAGAGGCCAAGCATTTACATATGCTTCATTATTTATGATGCACTACACTAATCGCTTTTTTTAACCAGCATATAGGTGATACCCAGAGCGACCAGCACCAAAGCTGAAGCACTTACATATTCGGGATCCAAGTGTTTATAATCAAAAACAATGACTTTTCTCGAAATGGCCATTAACGCAGTGGCTACAACCAGTTTGACTGGTATTACATCACTCCTGATGTATATGGTTATATTTATAAAAATTTCGATAGCTATCAATACGGCCAAAAAGGACCCAAATGTTTCCAGCAGGTCATTTGTAGTCATCAGAAAATGCGGCGAGTTACTAATTTTTTCCCAGATAATATAAAGTACATCAACAATACTCAACAGGATGACAATGACCATTAATATCGACAAAAACTTAACGCCTAATCGTATAGTACGGTGTAAGTATTTTATAAATGGATCATCATGCTCCATTGGAAGTTCTTCATGACTTTCGGTGCTCACTTGTTTTACAAGTTTGCTACGTAAGTGTGTCAGTAAAGGGCCAATAATATTTTTATGCGAAGCAAACCCAGCAGGAGTGAAATCCTGTTCAAAGAAATTATTAAACCCTTCCATTTTACTTAATTCTTTGGGATCTATTTTTTCAAAGCCCATGCTCCAGTATGGGAATGCTCGTTCAGTTATATTTAATCTTTCGATAATTGTGCAGTTTTTGTGACGAGGATCTTTTTCTATTGTCCTATACAAATTTTCAACGGCTGCCTCTTCACCCTCCAATACCTGAAAAAAAGTTCCGTTTGAATAAAGGAGGATTCCTGTTATATTTTTTGCACCGTTATTTGTCCGAGATTGCTTTAACAGCTTTAACAGATCCTCTGGGCTCCATTCTTGGCTTGCAGTGCTGGCATAAGTCAGTCTAATCATTGTGAGCCCTTCCTCTGTTAAAGATAACTTTCAAGATTATTCATGGTTACACCATTAAATCGCGCCATCCATTGTTTAAGCTGGCTGTCATCGGTATTGAAGTACTGAATATGATAGATGCCGGCGATCACCTGCTTGTCTGCGGCAACATTGACGGGACGATGAACAATCACCGCGTGTTGGACAATCAACCTGGATGCTGCTGCCCCATAGGTATATAGCTTGGATTTTGCATATAAAGGACAAACAACAAAATAACTATTTCATATAACTCTATTTATCCAAAATAATTTTATAAGCAATGCCTGCGGTTACCCGTCAATTGAAGCATTTTCATGATAGGTACCTGCATGGTCACACTTTATGTCAGTTGAAAACCAAATTCAATAGGTAGATACAACATGGTTTTTTCATATCATAGATTACTACTCGTTATTGACATGTATCAATTTACTCGTGTCAAACCCCAATGCTGCAGCTTTTGCTATTAAAACATTTTTAATATTTTCATTTATTTGCGGCGTTCTTGCCAGAATCCAAAAATACGATTTGTCAGGACCGGATACGAGTGAATATTGATAATTTTCATGGTCAAGTTCAAACACGATATAAGAACCATAGAAGGGGCCAAAGAATGAAACTTTCAAAAAACCCTGATCTGATCCCCTCACGAAATAGGCCTTTCCTTCAGCTTCATTCCACTTATTTTCTTTTACAGAATATCCACGATTTATAACTTTTAAACCGCCATCAGCTCGTAAACTATAATCTGCTGTTACTCGAGATAAGCCTCGCTCGAATGAGTGATCCAGCCTCGCAATTTCATACCACTTACCGAGATATTTCTCTATCTTGAAATTTTCAACGGGTTTTATATTTTCAGGAATTCCAACGCATCCCGTTAGTAACAAACCCAACACCATAAATAATTTGTTCATATTTTTTTTCATACAAGGCCTAATGAGGCTATAGAAAATTTTTGAATTCCGACCTTCTCGGGAATGACGAGTCGCAGTAGAACTTGATGGCGAAGCCACGAATGTCACGCTCGGCGTCAGCCGCACCGCGCCCACCGGCCACGGTGGAGAAACGGACGAACAAACTGGTATTATGGTCCACTTGAGAGAAGATTTTCGCCCGTGTGAATTTAGTGATTTCACTGGTGACGGTGAAAGTATCATAGGCGCCGGAACCTTTTGCATGCATGCGCCGCTCTGGGATGACTTCGCGATCAAAGTGGGCAAGTTTCTCCAAAAACCAGACATCTTGCATAAGCTGTGGTCCCCGAGGACCTGCGGTCATCACGTTCTGGTTATCGACTACTGGACATCAGGCGTTGGTGGTAGGCTTCTTTTTGTCACTCATTACACACACCATAATTATTATTGCGAATTGAAGCGATACAAAATAAATAGTAACGCTCCACTCATCTGTATTTATCCAAAGGGCTTAGGTTTCGGCGTCTCTTTAGTTGAAGGGGGAAGGATTGGTAACATGAATTCGGGCTGCTTACCGGTCATTGACTTTAAGAATGCCACAATCTTGGCATTTTCTTCCTTAGTGAACTTGCGACCCAGCTGTAGCCTACCCATGGTGTCCACTGCGTCTTCCAAGGTATCAGCGGCACCATCATGAAAATAGGGATAAGTTAGTTCAACGTTACGGAGGTTGGGCACTTTGAACATGAAGCGGTCGGCATCCCTGCCCGTTACGGCGGACCGGCCTTCAGCCTTATTCGTTGTCTTGTAGGCCTCATAGATACCAAATTTCTGGAATGACCCACCGCCTACGGTAGCGCCATTGTGGCAACTCGTGCATCCACTATCCTTAAATAGCTTGTAACCCCCCAGTTCAGTTTGGCTCAAAGCTTGCTTGTCGCCCTTGAGCCATTTATCAAAACGAGAGTTAGGCGTAACCAAGGTTTCTTCGAAAGCCGCAATCGCGGTGGTTACCATACCGATATCGATTTTATCTGCGCCAAACAATTGCTGGAAGCGTGCCCGGTACTGGGGAATGGAGCGTAATACATCCACTGTGAGTTCATGGGAAAATGCCATCTCTTTGGGGTTGGCGATGGGACCAGCAGCCTGCTCCTTCAGATCCTTGGCGCGACCATCCCAGAACTGAGCCAAGTTCATGCTGGAGTTCAATACTGTTGGCGAATTGATCGGCCCCTGCTGCCAGTTATGGCCAATGGATGTTTGCAGATTATCCGTGCCGCCCATGCTCAAGTTGTGACAGGAATTACAAGAAATGAAACCTGACTTCGATAAACGCGGGTCGAAAAAAAGCATCTTGCCTAGCTCTACCATGTCTGGGTTCTTTGGCTTGGCGTCCTCGATTGGCTGGATAGGCTCATTAGCGGCATCCGCGTATGCAGGGGCGGAAATGGATCCAATAAATAGCAGTGATATGATTAATTCTCGAATTACCATCGGTAATCTCCTAAAAAATCGACTGATTGTGGCGCAACTGACTACGGTCATAAGCTACCCGTAAAGTACGTGCACCATGCGTCAGCATGGTGCACGTATCGACCTACCATTGCACTGGCCGATCAGGGTGATTAATGAAACGATCAAAACGTCACATTGCGGTCACGTTCGGCTACGGCCTTGATGTAATCCGGCATCCCTTTTATTGATGCACCAGTCACCAGATCCTCTACCATGATCTGCCGAGCCACGGCACAGGCGCCGCAGACCCAAATCTGCACGCCCGCTGCCTGTACAGTAGCCAGCAATTCTTTCAATGGAGTCAGATTCACGCCGTGAACATGATCAGCCGTTCCTTTGCGACCGAGCATCACGGCTTCGTTCCAGAGCCAGAGCACCACATCATGCCCCTGCTCCTTTGCAGTCTTCGCGGCCATGAAGGGCAACGTAGCCATCGTCGGATCGTCTGTGCCTCTACTCCCGGATATTATGAAGGTTGCCATCGTTTATCTCCTCTCTCATTCATTCGTAAAAAATACAGACCCATCATCATGTGCAATTCATGATGCTGCCCCTCATTTTCCTTACCTCAATTCTTCAGAACAATAACCCCGCATGCAATCCTAGGGCCGCCTGGAGCATTGTTCGTCGGAGGATCGGGAAGGAATTTATCTTCAAGCCCATGAATAATAAATGCACTCCCGTCCGCATCGAAAAGAGTTGTCAATCCAGGAGCCAAGGTGACCCGGCTTGTGATGGTATATAGCGTCCCTTTGCGGTTTTCATCAACGACAAGATTTGACAAATCACCTAAATGATAGGGATGATTTCCAAGGCCTGGACTGACATTCGCCTCCGGGTTGACTTGCGGATCGATATTGCCATCGAAATGACCTTTCGCAGCTGTGAATGGATCGCATGCCCCTGTTTCGTGGATATGAACCGCGTGTCGCCCGGGCGTTAACTTGCTGTCAGGCGTACCTTGTACCATCATCTTGATTCTGACGAGCCCATCGTGTTCCTCATACAGATGAGCTTCTCCGGTAATGCCCGGA
>JAIOPT010000097.1 GCA_021413765.1 Betaproteobacteria bacterium | reverse complement strand
TGCCACCACGGCGAAACCCTTGCCATGCTCGCCCGCACGGGCTGCTTCGATGGCGGCATTGAGCGCCAGCAAATTAGTCTGGTAGGCGATATCATCAATTATGCTGATTTTTTTGGCGATTTCCTTCATGGCTGACACTGTCTGCCCAACCGCCTCACCGCCCTCAATCGCTTCCTTGGCAGCTTTGTTGGCCATGCCGTCGGTAACCTTGGCATTTTCTGTGTTCTGGTTGACAGAGGCACTCATCTGTTCGACCGATGCTGAGGTTTCTTCAACGCTGGCCGCTTGCTCGGATGTTGCTTGACTCATCGATTGAGCCGTGGCCGATATTTCCTCGGATGACGATGCGAGACCGTCGGCCGTATCGGATACTTCCTTGATCATCTGTGACAGTTTGGCGATTGTATTGTTGACTGTGTCCTTGAAATCCTTAAGTTGGCCTTTATAGTTTCCTTTCACTTCCTGAGTGAGATCGCCCGTTTCCATTGCCATAAGTACCGTCACAGCTTCATTCATAGGAAGGATGATGCCATCCAGAATCTGGTTAACGCCATGCACCAGTTGGTTCCAGCCGCCTTGATATTTTCTTGCATCGGCACGTGTAGTCAACTCGCCCTCCGCTGCAGCTTTGATCAAAATGTCAGTGTCAGAGATAACGGACTTGATGTTGGCGCGCACAGTTTCGATCGTGTCATTGATAAATGCCTTCTTGCCTGGGAATTTCTCCAATGGCGCATCGAAGTTACCTTCACCAAATTCCTTGATGCAAGCCATTGCTTTTTTCTTAACTGCAATGTGGCCAAACACCATGCCGTTCACACCGTCAGCCATCAGTTTGTAGTCTCCCTTGAACTTGTTGGCGTCAATCGCCACGTCTATTTCGCCCGCATCATGCTCCTTCGACATATGGTTCATTTCGCTGTTGAACTCTTTAATGGTGCCCGCCATGTTCTGCATAGCTGCAAGCAGTTGGCCTGTTTCATCTTTAGAGGTCACCTCAATTTTTGCACTCAGATCGCCTTCGGCCAGCCGATTTGATACATTCACGGCGATATTCAGCGGTTTGGTAATGCTGCGCGTAACCCAGAAAGCGATACCTGCGGCCATTGCCAAGGCAATTCCTACCAGCGCCAGCATTACATTGCGTGCCGTGTTATAGCTGTCGGCGGCTTCCTTGACGGCTGTCTGTACCAACTCAGTTTGAAAATCGTTAAATTTACTCAAGCTGCCTTGGTAAGCTCCCAAGATGGGACGCAGTACATTTGTCAAATACGCTTGGGCCTCATCCTTCTTCCCTTCATTAATAATATTTATCAAGACCTTATAGCCATCAATATATTTGGCTCGGTTATCCATAACTTGCTGGAACATCTCCTTTCCTTTCGGCAAGACAATTGTTTTTTGCAATTTCTCTACGCCTTCACCAATTTTATTTTTCGCATCATTAATAACGCCCTCTTGTTTCTTCATGTCATCGCGATTATTAGAGAGCATCATGTTTCTTAGCGCGATGGCAATAGTAGCTGTTCCGCTCCTTATATCCGTCACGATACCCATTTTCATATATCGATCATTTACGACAAGATTCAACGTATCGTTTTGCTGCGCAAGACGCGAAATAGCTAAGGCTGCAATGATTAACAGCAAAATCACCACCAAGCCAAATCCTGATCCCAAACGCATACCTATTTTCATATTGTTAAACATCATTAATTCTCCAAAAAAATTATTTAAGTAAAGTTTGTAAATTTAGTGACTCGATAATTAATGAATCACTTGCCTGGTTGAAACATGCTGCGACTCTCGATTGACGGCCTGCTGAACCAACGACGGCACATCCAAAATCAACGCCACTTCACCGCTACCGAGTATGGTAGAACCACTGATTCCGCGCAGGGTGCTGAATATCTTGCCTAGCGGTTTGATTACGGTCTGGAATTCGCCCATTAGTTCATCTACCACCAGCCCCGCTTTTTGACCTGCACAACTCACCACGACCACGTTTGCGCGACGCGCCCCGCTACCCTCAACTTCAAAATGGTCGCGCAGCATGACAAAGGGCAATACTTCGCCGCGAAGATTAAGATAGCTGCGCTCGCTTGCCGCTTGGCGATCATTTTCTGTCAGCTCAATACATTCGTGCACCATGTCCAGCGGTACTATATAGCTGGATTTGCCGACGCCTACCAAAAAGCCGTCGATAATCGCGAGGGTAAGCGGCAATCGAATACTGACTGTTGTGCCTTGACCTACCGCGCTGTCCAGACTCACAGTGCCGCGCAGTGCAGTGATGTTACGTTTAACTACATCCATCCCTACGCCTCGACCTGAAAGATTGGTTATTGCTTCCGCGGTAGAGAAACCTGCCTCAAAAATCATGTTGTAAATTTCCTGATCAGGAGGCGTTACGTTAGGGGCAATCAGGCCGCGATCCCTGGCCTTTTGTAGAATTCGATCTCGATTAAGACCACCTCCATCATCGACAATCTCGATTACGATACTGCCCGAATCATGATAGGCGTTAAGCCGTAGCGTGCCTTTGACTGACTTGCCAGTTGCCTGCCGAATTGCTGCCGACTCAATGCCGTGATCCATGGCGTTACGCACCAGATGCATAAGTGGATCACCAATTTTTTCCACAACGGTCTTGTCCAGTTCGGTATCTGCACCGGTAATTACCAGCTCAATATCTTTGCCGAGTTCGCGGCCTACATCACGTACCACGCGCTGAAAACGATTGAAGGTTTCACCAATTGGAACCATACGTAGGCGCAGTGCCCCGTCACGAATTTCCTCCACTAGTCCCGACATCACTGAGGCGGCTTCCTGTAGTGGGTTATCACTCACACGCTGGGCAAGTAAACTTACACCTGCTCCGGCTATGACCAGCTCACCCACCATATTGATAAGTTCGTCTAATTTGTCAGCTTGCACGCGAATGTAGCGGTTTTCCTTGCTTTTACTATCCTTGGATTGAGTTTGCTTATCCAGGGCAGCTTGCACGACCTCATGTTCGACTGAGCGTTGCTCTACCAAAATTTCGCCCAGAGGCGTTGTTGAACCATCAGGACGAGCACTAGTTTGCTGTTCGCTTAGCCCAGCTTCCAGTTCCTGTTGGGTAAGTGCTCCTGTGGTCACCAGGATTTCACCCAAACGAGTTTCACTTTCCGGCAACGAACGGATTAATTCGACGTATTCCGTGAGTTTGCTGTGCGGCGGCAAAATATGGATGAGGCTGCCTTCCCGTGCAAATTCAAATACTCCCGCGATAGTCGCCTTGTCAGCTTCAGACTTAAAGTCAATTTCGAAACCGAGGTAACACGATTCCGCGTCCATTTCATCGGCAATTGGCAGGGCATCGAACATGGTGGTAATGGAAACAATTTCCCCAAGAGTCGACAAATAGCGGAGGAACGAAAGCGGATCCATTCCATCTCTCATTACGTTCTGGCCGAAGCGCAAGGAGATGTGCCAATTGTCCGTCTCTACCAAACCACCGCCGCTGGATTGCAATGGGATTTCTGCCTCCACTTGAATGGCATGGCTCACCTCGGAAGAGTTATCTTGATAAGCCTGTAGCCGAATACGTAAACCACCTTCGCGTTTAATAGCATCTGCATCCAATTTCTCGCCTTGGGCGGCAACTACGTTAACCAGGTGCAACATGTGATCGCCGCTTTCGAGCAATACCGCAATCAGATTAGGCTCAATAACAACGTCTCCATCGCGTACTCGGTCCAGCACGTCTTCAACAATATGAGTGAAACTGACGATGGGATCCAATCCGAACAAGCCAGCTGACCCCTTGATGGTATGCGCGGCGCGGAATATGGCGCCGATCGTGTCGGCATCATTTGGATCACTTTCAAGGCGCAACAGCGAATCCTCCATATCTTGCAGAAGCTCGCGTGCTTCGGCGATGTAAGTTTGCAGTGCTTGATCAAGATCTAAACTCATTTTTATTGTCCTTTATTCTCATTGCAAGAAAGCACTACCGGATCGCCAAAATACGACGCCAAATTGCACATATCCAGCACATCAAGCACCGCACGGCTATGCCCCGTTAATCGCAGACTGGTTCCGTGCTTTTCGGCTTCGCGCTTAGCCAAGATAAGAATTTGCAGGCCTGCACTATCCATTTCACTGACCTCTGACAAATCAATTTCTCGCTCGCACGGTTGAGCCATATGAGTCATTAGTTCACTCTTCATGTCGGCGGCTGTGTAGATCGTCATGTCACCATCGATATGCAGTAGCGACTGTCCATTTTTATTTGTTGCGCTGATAGGCATGGTATTTCCTTATGTAGTCCTCATTGCCAAGTTCTATGGCAATATTAATTTAGACACGGCGGTAAGCATTTGCGCCGGCTGGAATGGTTTTACCACCCAAGCCTTGGCGCCCGCTGCCTGGCCTTCCTGTTTTTTTCCTTCCTGAGACTCGGTAGTGAGCATGATGATTGGCGTAAATTTGTAATTAGCCAGTTTCTTTACCTCTTTGACGAAGGTAATCCCATCCATGTTGGGCATGTTCACATCGCTGATAATGAGATGGATTTTTTGCCCATTCAGTTTTGTCAGTGCATCCTTGCCGTCACATCCCTCAATCACGTCGTAGCCTGCACCTTTTAATGCAATGCCGACGACCTGCCTCACGCTTGCGGAATCGTCAACTATCAGTATCGCCTTACCCATAACTCCCTCCTAAAAAAATGTGATTTCTTGTTTCGCGGCTACACCAGTTTGGCTCCCGCGATGAGTTTGCACCTGTTCCTGAGTGGCATAGAGTGCCTCCATCTCAGCTAACCATGTTTTGATATTGAGGTGCTTAACCGGGACGGATGCTGCTCTATCTTGCTTGAATTGCTTTAAGTGCTGATGCAGCTTTTCCATGTTGTTGCGCACATGAACCAATATCTGGCTGACTCGATCCTGGAATTGAAGTGAAACCAAAACGTCAGATAATTCATCGCGAATACCTGCACTTTCCTGTTGTAGCTGTTCAGCGGAGTCTGACAAATGCGAAGTGACGTTAGAAAAGCTATGCAGAACCTGTTGAATAATCATTTCAGAATTCGCAACTGATTTGAAATCATGTTCGGAAGAGCTTTCAGCAATCTTGAATACGCTGGCAATGGCGTTGCTGATAATATCCACGGTACCTGACATTTTTTTACCGGTTTCACTGGAAAGGCTGGACAATTTGCGCACTTCGTCCGCCACCACAGCGAACCCGCGCCCTGCCTCTCCGGCACGTGCAGCTTCGATCGCGGCATTTAAAGCGAGCAAGTTTGTTTGAGCGGCAATCTCCGCCACCTTGACGGCCATCGCTCTAAGCTCACCTGTGTAATCATTGAGGCCTCTAACTTGCTCCAGCATGTCGTTGCGACTATGCTGCGCCTCCCTAAGGGAATCGATCACGCTGTTAAGTGATAACTCGCTTTGCGTCATTACCGCCACTGCCCCGCCCTCTGAACTGCCTGCCAAGTCATTAGCGGCACTTTGGGAAGCGCGGACCGATGCCTCCAGTTTTGCGTTAATACCGACAAAACGATTAGCCAAGTCCATGATGGCTGTTTCAGTCTGACTTCGAGTAGTTTCAACTTGCCTGGACCAAATAGGCACCACCTCCGAGCAGACATCTTCCAAGCCAGCCGCATCAGCATTCGCAAGCTCAACTTCAAATCTTGCTTTGGCATTGTCCAACTCTTTTGCTATGGCCAGCTTAAGCAAAGTGCGATGGCGGCGAACTCCCCACTCTCCGACAGCAGCCGATATTCCAATTAGGACTACAGCAGATACAATGTTAGCCCAGCCCAATCCACCCAGGAT
The DNA here is from genome assembly GCA_021413765.1 of Betaproteobacteria bacterium. Classification (GTDB taxonomy): domain Bacteria; phylum Pseudomonadota; class Gammaproteobacteria; order Burkholderiales; family Gallionellaceae; genus Nitrotoga. Next base: position 11,699 of record JAIOPT010000097.1, on the reverse strand, counting down.
AAGTAACAACGAAGCACCGGCAATACCAACTCCCAAAGCAATTCCCCAACAGAATGCTGCTGTAGCTTTGTGTGCTACCGAGTTAACTTTTTTTGCTGCCATAATTTCGTCCCCCCACTTTCATTTCAGCTTTTATTTAGAATCAAAACTTCAAATTATTTAACGACATTTTTTTAAGTATCTTTAATGCTTAATTAAATAAATTAGAAACTTGAACACATAGCTCATGCATATATTTGAAAATAAATATAAAAATGTAAACGTATGTACGAAAAACGAGAAGGGATAACGCACTGCAACTCAAGGCCAAAGTGACCGTGGCTGCGATCAAGGGTGATAAAACACTAGCCAAGTTAGCTGAATATTTTGGCTGAGATAATCGGTGATAGGGTGAAGGTGAAGGAAAAAGCAGTTATTCGTGCAGGTGTGGCGTCGTTTCAAACTGAAGAAGTTAATGATTGACTATTTGTTGCCCAACTCACTAAGCAGCATTCAATTTGTCCAGCAGCTCATGTATTTTTTGAGGATCATTAGCGAGCAATATCCTTTGTGTCAGCGTTACAATCTCAGATAGGCTTGTGGAAAGAACACACTGTTTAATGCAAAGCAGTTGTGCAGAATTCATGGAAAATTGACGCAAGCCGAGGCCGAGCAGCAGACGAGCGTAGTCGACATTTCCAGCCATTTCCCCGCACACCGAAATCGGAATGCCAGCCTTGTTGGCGGTACCAATGACGAGCGCCAGCAGGTACAGAACAGCGGGATGCAACGGATCATACAGGTGAGCTACTTCCTCATCTGTGCGGTCGACTGCCAGCGTATACTGGATCAAATCATTGGTGCCAATGGAGAGAAAATCCAACTTCTTGATAAACACGTCGAGCATCAAAGCGGCAGCTGGAATTTCTATCATGCCGCCAATTTGTATTTCGCGATTATAGGGAATACCCTCATCATCCAGACTTTGCTTGGCATTGACAATGAACTGCAGGGTCTGGTTAATCTCCGACACACCGGAAAGCATGGGGATCAATATTTTTACGTTGCCGTAGTGCGAGGCACGTAGCAATGCACGTAATTGAGTGAGAAACAATTGCGGCTCAACCAGGCACAGCCGGATAGCACGCAGCCCCAGTGCCGGGTTGCTGGCAACGCGTTGGACTCCATTAAGCTGTTTGTCTGCGCCAAGGTCGAAGGTACGAATGGTTACAGGCAGTCCTTTCATCCCTTCTGCCACAGCGCGGTATGCTACAAATTGCTCTTCTTCATCCGGCAGGACATCACGATTGAGAAACAAAAATTCGCTGCGAAATAACCCTATGCCGGTGGCGCCATTTTCATAAACTTCCGCCAAGTCGCTTGGAAGCTCAATATTTGCGTGCAGCTCGATGGCTGTGCCGTCAAGTGTGTTGGCGGGCGTGGTTTTGAGACGTTTAAGTTTTTTTCGATCCTCTTCCCATTGGCTCTGAAGCAGTTTGTATTCGACAAGAACTTGCGCATCCGGGTTAACAATAACGACTCCTTGCCCACCATCCACGATGAGCAGATCGTTCTCACGCATTAACTGCCGCGCACGATGTAAACCTACCACACATGGCGTACTCAGACCGCGCGCTATAATTGCGGTGTGCGAGGTGGCACCGCCCAAATCAGTCAGAATAGCGGCAAATTGGTGTGGTTTGAGTTGAATCAAGTCTGCCGGACTGATATCGTGCGCTATCAAAATCATTTTCACGTCAGGCCAGGCAGTAGGTGGTTGATAGCCAGGCTGGCCGGTAAGCTTTTTAAGCACGCGCTCTACTACCTGCACTACATCAGTTTTACGCTCGCTCAGGTAGGCATCGTCGAATGCCTCGAATTGAGCCACCAGAGCATCCATCTGTATTTTGAGCGCCCATTCTGCATTGCACTGTTCTTGCTCTATCATTTTGCGTGATGCTAGGTCAATGTGCTCATCGGACAAGATCATCAGGTGCAAATCAAGAAAAGCATCAAACTCGGCAGCTGCATGCAGCGGACGATTGCTGCGCAATCCAGCCAGCTCCTGGCGCGTGCTTTCCATCGCAGCGTCGAAGCGCGCAACTTCCTCATGCACCAGATGCTTGGGCAATACATAGTGCACAACTTCCAGCACAGTGTGCGAAAGAAGATGTGCATAGCCAATGGCAATCCCACTGGAGACTGGAATGCCATGCAGGGTAAAGCTCATGCACCTTCTCCGAAATAATCATTAATCAGGGCAACGATTGCATCCATCGCCTCCTTCTCTTTTTCGCCGCTGGTTTCGATGTTAATGGTGCTGCCTTTGGCAGCGGCCAGCATCATTACACCCATAATACTTTTTGCGTTTACGCGCCGACCTGCACGTGACAACCATACCTCGCAGGGAAACGTTGTAGCGAGCTGAGTCAACTTGGACGAGGCGCGTGCATGTAACCCCAGCTTGTTAATGATTTCTGCATCTTGGTTCAGCATGACATCCCTCATCCGTATTCATTAAAACAATACATTCACGCCCGCCCTCCAGCGCCCTCTGAGCGACTTCGGCCAGCGGCTTGCGGCTATCGCCAACTGCGCGCAGCAGCATAGGCAAGTTTACTCCAGCCACACCAACTGCACGGCCAGTCTGAAACAGCCGCCGTCCGATATTGCACGGGGTTGCGCCAATTAAGTCAGATAACACCAAAACGCCCTCCCCCGTGTCCAACTGCGCCATGAGCTCCAGCCCTTCGTCTTCTTTACGCTGGGGGTCGTCATCTGCCAGAATAGACAATACCTTCAAGTTAGGCGATACATTGCCCATCACATGCCGTACGCAATCCACCAGGCTATCACCGAGACCATTGTGGGTTATCAATAAAATTCCAACCACTTCAAATAACTCCTAAACGATAATAATATAAAAAACATCTCGTAAAACAATCAGTAGTAACGCCTCAACTATAAATTGCACAATAGCTTATATCTGAATACCGTCCTGTATTTCGTCGTAATCAAAGCTCAATCTTCGTAAGAGTGGTTTTAGCTGTGAATTCTAGCCGCTTCTGTAGCTCAGCGGTAAGATGCACCATGCCACTGTCGTCAATCAACATCGCTTCCGTTAAATTCATTTTTTTCGCTGCACTACGCCAGCCTTGGCTTCCCGAAATAAATAATGGTTTGGATGCGGCGTCAGATAATACTCCGGCACGTACACCATACGTCAGTACAGTAACTGCCTGCACCCCCTGCACCGGCCTTCCGTTGCGCGGGTCGATCAGGTGGCAGTAGCGTTTATTGTCCACCATAAAATAGCGCTGGTAATCACCCGATGTGCCGATAGCCTCGCCATCATGCAATTCCAGTGTGGCAATCGGTCCCGGCTGGCGTGGATGCTGGATACCGACGCGCCAGGAACGTGAACCATGCGTACCTAACGCCAGCACATTACCGCCGATATTGATCAGCGCATTGCGAATTCCCTGCTGCTTCAGCAACGTCGCGGCACGGTCCAAAGCATAGCCCTTGGCATAACCACCCAAATCGAGCTGCACCGTAATATTGCGACTTCCAATCTGCCCTCCCTTCCCGCTATTGGGAAACGGACCGATGGGAAAATAAATATCGCTCATCTGCGGATGTGCTGAAACCAGCGCAGCCAGTTTGCTTTCATCCGGCAACATGGGCTTGAATTCGTTGGAGTGAAAGCCCCATAGCTCCACCATGCCACCAATGGCGGGATTAAACAACCCATCGGACTGCGCTGAAAGTTGGACAGCATCCGTCAGCATGGAAGTAAGTTCAGACGTAATTTCACTGCTCTCTCCCTTGGCAAAGGCAGCATTCAATTCGCTTAACGCGCTGGGTTGCCAAGCGTGCAAAAGATCATGCAATCGCTGAAATTCATGCATCACAGACGACACGGATTGTTTGGCAAGCGCCTCATCTTCTCCATACACGCTGACTTCAACGAGAGTGCCAAAGACATAACCTTGTTCCTGATATAACGGTTCCTTACCGCAGGCGGAGAGGAAAAATACTACCGTAATCGGAAAAAAAAAAGCGACCAGCCATCTCGTGCACAAAGAAACCATACAAACACAGAAACCCAGATAGCTGCCAGAGTTATTAACAAATTTTCCGGCATCATTGAGCCAAGAAGAAGCCTCTGACGTTTGCCTTTGGATCTCTCTTTGTCTCTGCGGTTTTGCGGTGCAAGTATCTTGATTCACGCTTCCATTTCTTCCAGCTCTAACGCCGCCGCCAGCAGGGCAATTCTAGCCACAACCGCATATGCGTAGAAGCGGTTGGGCGTGTCATCCGGCGCGCAATCCGGATTTGGCAAAATGCAGCTGGTATTGAACGCCAGCGGAACAAAGTGCATGCCAGGTGCATTGAGATTCTCATCCACGGCACGTCCGGTATGCACACGATAAAAACCGCCCACAACGAAATGATCGACCATATACACCACCGGCTCGGCTACTGCATCATTAATGCTCTCAAAGGTATATACACCTTCCTGCACCAGCACATCAGAAACTTGCATTCCTTCCTTCACCACGGACATTTTGTTGCGCTGTTTGCGGTTTAGACTCCGTACTTCGCTGGCGTCCTTCACAGTCATGATGCCCATGCCGTACGTGCCGGCATCAGCCTTAACAATAACAAATGGGGCCTCCTTGACGCCGTATTCAGCATACTTCACACGCATCTTCTGGAGAATGCTGTCCACATGTGTGGCCAAGCATTCCTCACTGGCGCTTTGCTTAAAATCAACCTGACCGCAGCTAGCAAAATAGGGGTTAATCAGCCAGGGATCGATATCGAGTAGCTGTGCAAACTCTGCTGCAACGCGGTCATACGCGCTGAAATGCTGCGATTTCCGCCGCGTAGTCCAACCCGCTGCCAGCGGTGGCAGCATAGTTTGCTCAAGATCTTTCAGTATGTCCGGCACTCCGGCGGAAAGATCATTATTGAGCAGCACCACGCAGGGATCGAAATTGTCCAGCACCAAGCGGTTGCCTTTGCGCTGCAACGGTTCCAGCGTGAGCGCACTGCCATTGGGCAATGCCAGTTTAGTGGGCTGAGTAATTTCCGGCAACATGCTGCCAATACGCACATTCATGCCTGCCCGTTTAAGAATCAGAGCGAGCTGGGCCACGTTTTGCAGGTAAAACATGTTACGTGTGTGGTTCTCGGGAATCAGCAGTACACCGCGAGCTTCCGGGCAAATTTTTTCAATTGCACTTTGTGCAGCTTGCACGCACAGTGGCAAAAAATCTGGATTAAGATTGTTAAAGCCCCCCGGAAACAGATTGGTATCCACCGGCGCCAGTTTGAAACCACTATTGCGCAAATCCACCGAGGTGTAGAACGGAATGGTGCGCTCTGCCCATTGCGAGCGAAACCAGTGCTCGATAGTGGGTTGTGCGTCGAGCATGCGTCGCTCAAGATCAAGCAGCGGGCCATTCAAGGCAGTAGTTAAATGTGGAATCATAGTATCTTTGTATGTGAACCATTAAGAGGAAATGCAAAGCGGGCATTGTAGCTTAGCCTCCCTGACCGGTGTGAGCCGCACACATGGTAGAATGTGCGCCTTAATTTTTAGAGCACACCATGTTATCTACCGCTAATATCACGATGCAATTCGGCGCCAAGCCGCTGTTCGAAAACGTTTCCGTAAAATTTGGCGATGGCAATCGCTATGGCCTGATCGGCGCAAATGGCTGCGGCAAATCCACCTTCATGAAAATTTTGGGCGGCGATCTGGCGCAATCTTCCGGTAACGTAATGCTGGACAAGGGTGAACGCTTGGGCAAACTTCGCCAGGATCAATTTGCCTTTGAGGATAACACCGTATCACAAGTAGTAATGATGGGGCATGCCGAAATGTGGGAAGTCATGGTGGAGCGCGATGCAATCTATGCCAACCCGGATGCCAGCGAAGAAGATTACATGCACGCCGCTAACCTTGAGGCGAAATTCGCCGAATTCGATGGCTACACAGCCGAAGCGCGCGCGGGCGAATTATTGAACGGTGTGGGTATTCCGCAAGAGCTGCACAATGGGCTAATGCGTGCGGTAGCACCGGGTTTTAAATTGCGCGTGCTATTAGCGCAAGCGCTGTTTGCCGATCCTGAAATTTTGTTGCTGGACGAACCGACCAACAACCTCGACATTAACACCATACGTTGGCTGGAAGACTTACTGAACGCCCGCAAGAGCACCATGGTAATCATCTCGCATGATCGCCATTTCCTGAACAGCGTATGCACTCACATGTCCGATCTGGACTACGGCAAAATCACCACTTTTCCCGGCAATTACGACAATTACATGCTCGCCTCCTTGACCGTGCGCACGCAGCTTGCCACCGACAATGCCCGCGCCAAGGAAAAGGTTGCTGAACTAAAGGCTTTCGTGGCTCGCTTCTCGGCGAACGCATCGAAATCAACGCAAGCGCAATCCAGGGCGAAGCAAATCGACAAAATCAAAATTGAAGACATCAAACCATCTAGCCGCCAGTATCCCTTCATCCGCTTTGACTATGATGAGCGCGAGAAGCTGCATCGCGTTGCAGTAGAAGTGCAACACATGAGCAAGGGTTTTGATCGTCCGCTATTTTCTAATTTTAATTTTCGTGTTGAGGCCGGAGAGCGTGTCGCCATCATCGGCCCCAACGGTATTGGAAAGACTACGTTACTACGCTGTCTGGCTGGCGATCTTGAAGTAGATAACGGCACCATCAAATGGACAGACAAGGCCAACGTCGGATACTTCGCACAAGATCACGCGCATGACTTCACCAAAGATGTCGTCCTTACCGATTGGATGACCTATTGGAGACGCGAGGGAGATGACGACCAAAAGGTACGCAGCGTTCTTGGCCGTTTGCTATTCTCCGGCGACGATGTCAAAAAAAGCGTCAAGGTTCTGTCCGGTGGCGAAAAGGGGCGCATGATGTTCGGCAAACTAATGCTGCAAAGACCCAACGTATTGTTGATGGATGAGCCAACCAACCACCTTGACATGGAATCCATCGAGTCGCTCAACACCGCGCTGACTGAGTACAAAGGCACGCTGATATTTGTCAGTCATGACCGCGAATTTGTGACTTCACTCGCTACGCGCATTATCGAAATCACCCCACAAGGTATATCCGATTACCATGGTACGTATGAGGAATATCTGCGTGATCAGGGCGTAGCAACATAAATCTTCTCGCAGCCTTACACTGACATACCCTGCCAGAATAAAGATCAAGTCTATTAGGAAAAGCACGACTCCACAGATTATCTGAATTGGACGAAAGTCCAACGGGCTGCGCTGCCTATCTTAAAGCCCACTACAAATACGATTTCACTGCGGCTAACACAGCATCTTCTGAACTCCATCTAAGCTGCACCGAATTCTCGTGATGCGCCATACAAGTCACGTATCAAAGTGTGGCTGCAAGAGAAATTGTACAGTCCAAGAGATTAAACTAAGTGCGTTACCGCACAGACAGATTTTAGTAATATTTTTAATATGCACTTCGAGTCGGGAAGTTTTATTTTTTAAAATTTCACATGCCTTGATATGAGTAGTTTATTGAATTCGACTGGCTGCAATTTCATTAGCGATAGCCGATGCATAGCCAGGAACGTATAGCTAAATATTCATTACACCCTATGCGCGGAAATTAATTTCCGGATATTTTACAAAATATTAGAGGGCATCAAGCTTGGGAAGGTTATTTGCACTTTCGGAAACGACGAAGCTATACCAAACCTGACACCATATATTCGTTACTGAAAGCCAAAGATTCTGGCGAATGGAATAGGAACTATAACAATCGTCCGTAATGCAAGCCAATATTAGTCGGTTAATAAAAATTTCACCATTCATTAACGTATTCTGGAAAACTCAATGATAAACCTCTCAAGCGTCAAAGCTGGCCTAGCGTTAGTAATGCTTGGTTTGCTATCCGGTGTTGTTCTTGGTGTAGCTTTTGGAGTCAACGAGGCATTTTTTGAAACGTACGTAACTCAAGGAATCGCTGCGCACCCAGAACTTCATGACGCGAACAGCCCTGAAAGGATCTGGCGTTATGTGCAACGAGCGCATTTTCACGCCACAGGAATAGCCGCTTTTTCTATTGGATTATTGCTACTTGTTGCAGCGTCTAGCCTCAAGCAACGATTCAAGACGATCACAGCTATATTCATTGGCCTTGGTGGCTGTTATCCGCTCGCGTGGCTTACAATGTTCATTGTTGCGCCATCTATAGGAACAGTCGCGGCACATACCCACCCGGTGACAGAACTACTTACCTATATTGGTGTCGGTGGCTTGCTGTTTGGTATAGCTATCTTGCTTGCCAATCTTTTTCTGGGATTGTTCAGCGAGCGAAATAACATCCAATAGTTCACTCTAAGATTTGTCGCGCATTGATTCCTTGCATCGACATTATTCAATGAGTATCGTGCCAGCAACTATAAGGGCATATTTTTCCATCTCAGCATCAGTTATTTATTCTTTTCGAGTTGGCGAAGCAGGGCTAACCCTGCTGCGTTTTATGAATCGTCAATCGGATATTTGCTGAAATTTGCATGCACTGATAATTGCTATTCATTGTAAAAATTTTAGTATTGGCGGTAACACTAGGCAATTCATGAACTCGCCTGCCCCAGATTTTCAGAAATAGCACACTCTTCTCCGTCACAACCACCGCGCCCAGCAGCCTGTTGCTCTCGATATTGATTGCTGTAGGGATCGATCGCAGCCTCACTTACCAGCTGGCCAATCGTTGCTCCAACGAGCAAATCATTCATGCGCCCAAAGTGATTGAGTCGGATGCGTCCTTGCCGGTCTATAAGAATCAGCGTTGGTGTGCCGCGCATACCAAATGCTTCCATCGTATGCGGAATACTGCCTGTTGATGACGGTCGATCCACAGCTACGGGAAAACGGATACGGTACTCATGAATGAACGCCTCTAATGCAACGGGAGTCATTGCATTGTGATGCTCAAAGACAGTGTGAATGCCAATTACGGCAACATCCTCTGCCGGAAAAATGTCATGGATAGCCGTAGCTTGTGGCAGGCCATGAGACACACAACCAGGGCATAACATCTGGAATGCGTGCAGTACGACCACGCGTCCGCGTAATTCCGCTAGCGTAATAAAACGTTCTGTATTGAACCATTGGGTTACCTGTAACTCCGGGGCTATTGAGTTGATATTAGTCATGCTGGTTTTCCTCAGTTAAGTTGAGTATTGCTGGGAGAGCCTGAGCCACTCCCAGAAAAATTGGTATCTAGTAGCGCGTTCTAGCAAAACAATTTCCGTTCGCGGTGAGCTTGTCGAACCGCCAGTCTCGCGCCAATACCAGCCTTCGACAAGTTCAGTCCGATCGGATTATTTGTAATCATTTTAACGGAACGATCTACTAGGCTGCTACGCGTAAATTTACTTTAGGAAAATCAATCGGCACGTTAAAAGCCAAATTGACATAGTTGGTAAAGATGTTCAATGCGACGTGAGCCATGATTTCAACGATCTGTTCGTCATTGAACCCCACCGTTCTCAATTCTGAGATATCAGCATCGGCAATTTGCGCACGGTTGGCAACAAGCTTCAGAGCAAAACGCAAAGCAGCGGCAGTTTGTGCGTCATCTGATTGGCCAGCTTGCGCGGCTGCCATCTCAGCTGAGGTAGCTCCGGCATTTTGACCTAGGACAGTATGAGCAGCCAAGCAATATTCACAACGGTTTTTATCAGCGATTGCGACTGCAATTTTTTCCCCAAGCTTAGCTCCCAGAATGCCGGAACCAAGGGCGCCAAATGAACCCCACATACTCTTAAGTGCTGCTGGCGAATTGGCCACTGCTCGGAACATATTTGGCACAACGCCAAAGGCTCCGTAGATCTGATTCAGAATAGCCTTGCGATCTTCTGTGGCTTCGTTGGCGTTGATAAGTTGAACACGGGACATGATAAGTTTTCCTTTATTTATTAATCAATTGAGATAAATTTGTGGCGAGGCTCCAAAATATGGAGCGCACGCCGTATTAGCTATGCAATCCAACAACTAGAACTGACCATCGCGAACGTACGGATAGCTCCATAGAATGGTTTGCAATAAAACAGACTTCACCCAAGCAGCATGCATCTTCTCGACATCGGCTGCACTTGCACCCTTCTTCGCAAGGAATGGCTTGAGCGTTGTCGTTACAGGGATCGTAAGCGCAGGCAGATAGCGGAAATTCACCTGAGGCACGCTTTTGACGTGATCCGTTTTATTCTTTTTGATCTTGGTGTGACGAAGACCGATCTCATACTGATAGTCAAGCCATGCTTGATCATAGTTCGCATCAGCCGTATCTAATATCCACTGTCCGAATCTTTTACGAACTGCACCCAGGTAGTCGCCATCTGGCTGGCCTGTCTTAGTATTTTTAAAATACTCGACAAGCTCCGGCGTAGATGCAACAAAACCGTACCAAACATCCAGAATTGCATCTGTTTGATCTGCCAAAATTTCTTTGCTTTTACGCAGATAGAGCACATCCTCATCAGTGAAGAGAAGTGTCTTCTTTAATGACTCTAAATCCTTAAGAGTATAGGGTGCAGTCGCAACTGATTTCTGGCCGAATGTGTAGCCGGGAATTTGAGTCTGCGTACTGAGATCTGATCCGCTGTGTGCAGATGCGATCGGAGCTACGGCACTAAAGCAAACTGATACAGCGAGTGAGAGTAAACGATTTTTCATGAATAAATCCTTTAGTTAGTGTTAACAGCAAAGTTCGGAATGGTTGGTTAAATAATTATTTTATTTATTTAAGGCGGATTATTCATATAGGACTCCTAATTATAATAGTTAAAAAAAAGCAATACGGCATTTAGACACTCTCAAGCTCTCGCCAGTTTTGAACTGCGACAGTTGCCTGGGCCTGCTCATGATCGGGGCAATCAAGGCGCAATTGGTTGACTGCAAGTGGCGCATTGACCAATGTGCAGTGGTGTGGCGCCTCAGAACCAAAATGCCTGTTCACAGCAAAATACTTGCAAGTGACGCATGCGCGGATTTCAGGGAACCGATCCGACTGCTGCAACTTGCCAATCAATGCCAGAAGGGATTCGAACAAAGCTTCCTGAGTGGATTGGGGAAGATCGGAAACGGCTTCATGCGCAAAACCGACCGAGTTTGAAATCCTCGCAGCCAAGTCTTGTCCTGATCTCGTCAGTCTCAATGCCACAGCACGCCCGTCAACAGAGTCACGTCCCTTCTCGATTAAGCCTTTGGTTGTGAGCGAGGCAATTGAATCACTCGCGCTGGCGGCCGTTACGCCCAGATGTTGGGCTATCCATGACAAACGCACACCTCCTACACGTGACCGCAGCGCTTCGAGGATATCCACTTGTGTCGGGTTAAGCCCTTCAGCCGTCGCAAACTGCCACGCTCCGCTGCGCAACACAGAAGCAATTCGCGTAATGGCACTGACAATGCGTTCGCTTTTCGCAGGAGTGTCTTGCCAAGGAAGGGTGTGTTTCGTTTTCATGTTCGCAGTATCCACGAAATTTAAACTATTGTCAAGGAGTCCTAACAAATATATTGCAACATATCTGAATTTAAACTTTTCTCAGGTAACATGCCTTGAGCATAAAGCTGCCAGAGTCCATTTTGCAGTCCACCTCATGATCTCCTGCAACCAAGCGGATGCTCTTGATCTT
>JAIOPT010000013.1 GCA_021413765.1 Betaproteobacteria bacterium | reverse complement strand
GGCTTCTTGACTGCCACTTTAGCTGCGGGCTTCTTGACTGCCACTTTAGCTGCGGGCTTCTTGACTGCCACTTTAGCTGCGGGTTTCTTGACCGCCACTTTAGCTGCGGGCTTCTTGACTGCCACTTTAGCTGCGGGTTTCTTGACCGCCACTTTAGCTACGGGCTTCTTGGCCGCCACTTTAGCTGCGGGCTTCTTGGCCGCCACTTTAGCTGCGGGCTTCTTGGCCGCCACTTTAGCTGCGGGCTTCTTGGCTGCTACTGCCGTTTTAGCTGCTGGTTTAGCTTTCTGTACTGCTGCCATTTCAACCTCCTTTGGTATTCAAAGTTCAAAGAAATACAACATTAACAACTACTACCTTCCCCAGCACACACCGAATGCAGTGCGACCGAAGCCTGCTAATCCCAAGATAGCGCGCCACCTGTCTGATATTCGGTAACGCGCGTTTCGAAGAAGTTTTTCTCCTTCTTGAGATCAATTATTTCAGCCATCCACGGGAACGGGTTTCCAGCTCCTAGGTATAGTACATCCAGCCCAATTTGCTGACAACGGCGGTTAGCGATAAAACGCAGATATTCCTTGAACATGGATGCGTTCATGCCAAGTACGCCGCGGGGCATGGTATCCTCGGCATAACGGTATTCCAGTTCCACGCCTTTCTGCATAAGACCGCGAATTTCCTCGCGGAATTCAGGCGTCCACAGATGAGGGTTTTCCAGCTTGATTTGATTGATTACATCCACTCCGAAATTGAGGTGCATGGATTCATCACGCATGATGTACTGGTACTGTTCGGCGGCGCCGGTCATTTTATTTTGACGTCCAAGAGCTAAAATTTGCACGAAGCCGACATAGAAGAATAGCCCCTCCATGATGCAAGCAAACACGATCAGACTGCGTAACAACTGACGATCCGTTTCTGGCGTGCCTGTCTTGAAGTCCGGATTGGTCAGAGTGTCGATAAAGGGCAGCAAAAATTCATCTTTTTCACGTATGCTGGAAACTTCATGATACATGTTGAAAATTTCGCCTTCATCCAGCCCCAGACTTTCAACGATGTATTGATAGGCATGTGTGTGAATCGCCTCCTCGAAGGCCTGGCGTAGCAGGTACTGGCGACACTCAGGGTTGGTGATGTGGCGGTAGGTACCAAGCACGATGTTGTTAGCTGCCAGACTATCTGCTGTGGTGAAGAACCCAAGATTGCGCTTGACCATGAGGCGTTCATCATCAGTCAGGCCGTTGGGATTCTTCCATAGCGCAATGTCGGCGGACATATTGACCTCTTGCGGCATCCAGTGGTTGGCGCATGCGGAGATGTACTTTTCCCAAGCCCATTTGTACTTGAATGGTACTAGCTGATTAACGTCTGCATTGCAGTTGATGATGCGCTTGTCTTCCACGCGTATTCGTCCAGCTGAGCTGGATGCAACAGTGTAGTCATTCATTGACATGACTCGCATTCTGGGTTGTCAATTGCGCACATCTGCACCGCATTCAGTTCGCCAGCGCGCGAGGTGGATTTTTCTGCCGAAGTCGCGCCCATGGTGCGTAGATAATATGTAGTCTTCAACCCGCGCAGCCATGCCAGCTTGTAGGTTTCGTCAAGTTTGCGCCCCGACACGCCAGCCATATATATGTTCAGTGATTGTGCTTGGTCAATCCATTTCTGGCGTCGTGCTGCCGCTTCTATTACCCATTGCGGCTCAATCTCGAATGCGGTCGCATACAGGCTGCGCAATTCGGCCGGGATGCGATCAATTTTGGTAAGGCTTCCATCAAAATATTTTAGGTCGGCTATCATTACCTCATCCCACAGTCCTAGCCGCTTGAGATCATTCACCAAATATTCGTTGATGACGGTGAATTCACCGGACAGGTTCGATTTTACAAACAAGTTCTGGTAAGTAGGTTCGATACAGGCTGATACGCCGATGATGTTCGATATAGTCGCAGTGGGCGCAATGGCCACGCAGTTTGAGTTGCGCATGCCATACTGCTTAATGCGTATACGTAGTTTATCCCAGTCCATGCTGGCGGACATATCCACCTCTACATGCCCTCCGCGCGACTGACGCAGGAGCTCCAGCGTATCCTGTGGCAATATGCCCTGGTCCCACAGACTACCGTTATAGCTGTCGTAGCGGCCTCGTTCTTCGGCCAGCTCTGTGGATGCCAAATAGGCGTAATAGCACACTGCTTCCATGGAACTGTCGGCAAATTCGACTGCTTTTTTCGAGGCATAGGGCACCCGCAGTTCATGCAGACAGTCCTGAAATCCCATGATGCCCAGGCCAACAGGGCGATGCTTGAGGTTGGAGTTGCGTGCCTTTTCAACGGCGTAATAGTTGATGTCGATTACGTTGTCCAGCATGCGCATGGCGGTGGTAATAGTGCGCTTGAGTTTTTCGTGGTCAAGCTGACCGAATGTGTCCAGATGCGCTTTGAGGTTGACTGAGCCAAGGTTGCATACAGCGATTTCAGACTCAGAGGTGTTCAATGTGATTTCGGTGCATAAATTAGAGCTATGCACTACGCCAACATGCTGTTGTGGCGAACGTATGTTGCATGGGTCTTTAAAGGTGATCCACGGGTGGCCGGTCTCGAACAACATGGTCAACATTTTGCGCCACATGTTGGCCGCCGAAATTTTTTTGAACAGGGTGATCTCGCCGTTCGCTGCCTTGGCCTCATAAGCAATGTAGGCACGCTCGAATTCTGTGCCGAATTTGTCGTGCAGGTCGGGGCAAGTTGATGGCGAAAACAGTGTCCATTCCCCGTCTTCCATGACGCGCTTCATGAACAGGTCGGGTATCCAGTTGGCTGTATTCATGTCATGCGTGCGACGGCGGTCGTCGCCAGTATTCTTGCGCAGCTCAAGAAATTCCTCGATGTCCAGATGCCATGTTTCCAGATACGCGCATACCGCGCCCTTTCTTTTGCCCCCTTGGTTGACTGCCACAGCGGTATCATTGGCGACCTTCAAGAATGGCACCACGCCTTGCGATTTGCCGTTGGTACCCTTGATATGTGCGCCCATGGAGCGCACGGGCGTCCAGTCGTTGCCAAGGCCGCCGGAATATTTGGCCAGAAGGGCATTTTCCTTTATCGCGTCAAAGATACTGGCCAAGTCGTCCGGCACGGTAGTAAGGTAGCAGGAAGAAAGTTGCGAACGAGTCGCCCCGGAGTTGAACAGGGTGGGTGTCGAACTCATGAAATCGAAGCTGGACAGTAGATGGTAGAACTCGATAGCGCGAGCATTGCGGTCCCCTTCTCTGAGCGCAAGCCCCATAGCCACGCGCATGAAAAATGCCTGCGGCAGCTCGATGCGGTTTTCATTTATGTGCAGGAAGTAACGGTCATATAGGGTTTGCAGGCCAAGATAGCTGAACTGCAAGTCACGGCTTGAAGTTAGTTCATTGGCCAATCGCGGCAGGTCAAAATTTGCCATGTCGCGGTCAAGCAGTTCTGCCTCAATGCCGCGCTTGATGAATGCCGGAAAATATTCGGCATAACGCGTTTCCATGTCGGCGTCTTCACCAATAACATCACAGCAGATATTGTTCAACAACAGGCGGGCGGTAACGAAGCTATAAGCCGGGTCATGCTCGATCATCGAACGGGCGGCAAGGATGGCACACTTGCGTACCTCTTCAACTGGTACGCCATCATAAAGATCACGTAGTGTCAGTTTTAGAATCGGGGCAGCATTCACTGAGTCGCCGAGTCCTTCACAAGCAGCCGTGATGCGCGCCGCTAGCCCCGCCTCATCCAGCGGGTGAAGCACACCCTTGTCGTTGACTTGAAGAACATGTGCAGGCGCGATTTTTTCCTTGGCCCGTTCACGCGTGCGTTCCTCGCGGTAAAGCACGTAGGCGCGGGCTACATCGTGTTCCCCGGAACGCATCAGAGCCAGTTCGACCTGGTCCTGAATATCTTCGATATGCAGCGTCCCGCCGTGCGGGTGACGACGCAACAGCGCATTAACTACAGTTTCAGTTAATTGGTTTACCAGTTCGCGCACGCGCGCGGATGCCTCGCCGTTTACGGCGATAAATGCCTTGGTCAATGCAATGGAAATCTTGGTTGCCTCAAAAGCAACTACGGAACCATTGCGGCGGATCACCTTGTGTTGGTCAAAAGGAATGCTGGCAGAAGTCGTGGCGTCGTCGGAAATGACGTGCGCTGACAATGGAGAGGAGGACAAACCTAACATAATAATTATCGCTCTATTTAGTGAGTTGACCGTATCAAAACTACTATATATAGTATTTAAACGATTTTACAGTAGCGATTGTAGTAGGAAGTAATTAAACAAACAAGTATAAAAAAGCAAGAACAGTACAACGTGTTTTTATCAGAACAAATATAGTTATATATTCCCTATCGCTACCCGCTTTCAATCAACCTCTTGCAAGATAACGCGGCCAGTCAAATTCGTGCCCAGGATCTGTCTTCCGCCCCGGTGCAATGTCTGAGTGCCCTGTAATTTCACGAATCGGATAGGTACGTTTGAGCATTCGAGTCAGCCGGATTAATGCAGCATACTGTTGATCGCTGAATGGCAGGAAGTCTGTACCTTCTAATTCTACGCCGATGGAAAAGTCATTGCAGGCCGTGCGTCCGTGCCACATCGACGCACCCGCATGCCAAGCGCGCTTGCTGCAGGGCACGAACTGGGTAATCTCGCCATTGCGTTGTATTAAAAAATGGGCAGAAACTCTCATCCCTTTGAGTTGAGCAAAATATGGGTGTGCATCCGTATCAAGAGTATTGGTAAATAACCGTGCAATCGCCTGGCCACCGAATTCACCCGGTGGCAGGCTTATATTGTGAATAACCAATAAGTCTATGACAGTACCAACCGGACGGGAATCACAGTTTGGTGAAGCAAGGCGGCGCATACCGCTGACCCATCCATTTGTGCCAACTTTCACTGCTTATTCATCCTTGTCAGTGATGCCCAGCCGATCCATGCGGTAACGCAAGGCGCGAAAAGTCACTCCCAGCACCTTGGCTGCAGCTGTGCGATTGAAATTGGTTTGCTGTAACGCCTCCAAAATAGCTGCGCGTTCGACGCTATCCAGATAATCGGTAAGCGGATATTTACCAGTCACATTTGGTTTGGCGGTCATTCCAGCAAAATCAGTGGGTGCTAGCTGTAAATCGGCAGGCCCGATTATGCCGTCCGAACATAATGCGAGTGCCCGCTCGATTATATTTTCCAGCTCACGCACATTGCCTGGAAAATCGTATTGTTGAAGCGCCTTCAAAGCGGCCGATGCAAATTCGACCTTCGTATCACCACACAAGCGAGCTAAAAACTGGCTGGCGACCTCGGCGATGTCATCGCGCATTGCGCGCAACGGTGGCATAAGCAAAGTAATCACATTCAGACGATAATACAAATCCTGACGGAATTTCCCCTGCTGTACTTGCTCTGCCAAGGTATTATGGGTGGCGCTGATGATACGCACATCCACCGGCTCTTCCTGTGTAGCTCCCACCTTACGCACTTTTTTTTCCTGGATTACCCGCAACAACTTTACCTGCATGAAGAGAGGAAGATCGGCCACCTCGTCAAGGAATAAAGTGCCACCATTGGCAGCCTGAAATAAACCCTCGCGATCCTTTTCCGCACCAGTGAATGCACCCTTGCGATAACCGAAAAATTCACTTTCCATGAGTGTTTCCGGGATTGCGCCGCAGTTTACCGTGATGAAGGGTTGGTCGCGCCGAGCGCTTTTTTCAACGATCAGCCGCGCTGCTAGTTCTTTTCCGCTACCTGATTCGCCACTGATATGCACCGGTGCTTGGCTACGGGCCACCCGATCGATCATGTCGCGCACCTTCTCCATGGCCGGGGAGTGTCCCAGCAACGTTCGTACGCCTTTCCGCACGGTGGCGGATGGTGGCGGCAGCTGCAGCACGGCATTGACCAAGGCGCGCAACTGGGTCAGCGCAACTGGCTTAGCCAGGTAGTCAAAAGCACCCGCCTTAAGTGCGAAAATCGCATTTTCCATGTTGCCATGCGCGGTAATTACCGCGACGGGCACATGCATGTTGCGAGCGATAATATATTGCACCACCTCCAGCCCTTCTCCATCTGGCAGGCGCATATCTGTCAGACACAACTGATATGTTTTATTATTTAAGTGTTGCAAGGCTTCCTGCACATTGCTAGCGCGATCGACCTGCAATCCCATGCGTAGCAGCGCCAACTCGATCAGCTCCAATATATCCGGCTCGTCATCCACCACCAAGACGCGCGCAGTGCCGGCATGTATATCAACGTTCATTTTGATCCCCAAACACAATGCGGAAACACGCACCGCCCTTTGCTGGCTGCCTATATTCAAGCGTTGCCCCATTAGCCTCGCACAGCTCACGTGCAATATACAGGCCTAAACCGGTGCCACCGGCTGTCATGGTAAAGAAAGGTTCAAACAATTGTTGAACGGTCTCGGGGGCAACTGGAGGCCCATCATTAAGAATCTCCAGTACCGTCCGGCCCTCTCGGGAGCGCCATGCACACAGTTGCACACTGCCTGCCTGTTTGCTGCAATAACGCAGAGCATTGCGGCATAAATTCCACAATACTTGATCGATATGACCACGATCAAAGCTGATAACGCAGGCCGATGCAACCTTAATTAAAAATATCTCCTGCGACATGCCTTGGGTATGACCTAAGCCCTCAATATAGAGGGGCAGTTTTTCGGCTAAATTATAATCTTCGCTGTGCACCCTGTCGCGCCGGTTCAACTGCAACACATCTTCCACGATGCTGTTCAGTCTTGCGGCATTGTCCATAATGATTTGAAACAGCCGAGCCTGCGCCGGATCATGCTTTTCTTCTTGCAGTAGTTCGGTTGCATAGCTGATAGACGACAGTGGGTTGCGCACCTCATGGGCAATGTTGGCGGTCAGTCGTCCCAGTGCGGCGAGCTTAATCTGCTGAGCCTGCGCCTGAACGCGTTGCATATCCTCAAGAAAAATTATTGCCCCCCCAAATCCATCGCGTTGTACCGGCAGGAAACGCACGCGTACCTGATGATTGGTTATCGGCAAGCGCAACACTTCATGTCCACGCCCCTGGTGCTGCCGCCAAACGGCGAACCGATCCGCCAGCAAAGGCGCGCAACTTTCCAGCGAGGCGTTGTCAGTATTTGAAAACGCGTACCCAAGCAAACGCTCCACGCCAGGATTGTATTGTCTGACCATTCCTAGCTCATTCACCACCAGCACGCCGTCCGGCATGTCCTGAATCACAAGCCTATTAGTTTCCGCCATGTTGGCCAGATCTACACCGCGCAGAGCAGCCAGATTTTCGCTGGCAATGGCATACTTGGCCATGGAATGCGCCAGCCAAGCAACGGCGAAATATGCGGTGCTCAACAACCCGGCCTGCACATATTGGGCTACCGCCGCATCTTGGGTAAGCACTGCGTAGGAATGCTGCAACAACACTGCAATGCTGGCAAGTGCCGCGAAGAACAGGGTAATCTTGCCACGACTAATCAATCCTGTCGCGGTCAGCGATACTAATAGCAACACTCCCAAACCGCTTTGTATACCCCCGCTGGCATGCGACAAAACTGTTATACAAACAATATCCGTTCCTACCAGAAATGCCAATTGCAAGCTAAATCGTGGCCAACGTAACTTGATGGTCAGAAGCGAGATCAGGGTTAGTACGAGGTATATAAGACTGGTGCGAAAAAACAGTGATGGGGCGCGTGAACCTAACGACAGGGCATCACCATACGTGCTCACCAGAAACACAAATAGTCCGCTTAGGGTCAGGCGATAAAGATTAAAGAAGTAAATCGAACGCCACATGGCATCCGGTGCTGGCGCAGAATAAGACCGCGGATGTAATGAATGCCGCGTGGAGAAGGGTAGGTTATCCCACATCACAACTCATCTGGTATTAGTGGTTATTCAGATTCGCCAGTGTGTGCATGGCGATGCGCCTCACTGCAATAGTGCTTGTGTTCGACCATAATGCTCTCACCTTTAGGCAAATGCACACCGCAGTGCGCGCAGCGCACCATATTTTCTCTGTGCTTGGATGCATCTTCACCCATTACATCTTTTTTTGGCATCTGCCTGCGGTAGTGCTTGAGTAACAAATAGATGGCTATGAAGATAACAACTACAACTAATAAGCGACTCATCCCACCATACTCCACAGAAACCGCTCATGAGCAGAAATTAAAAGGTAAACAGTAGTCTTGCCGTCTTGGGGAAGCAACTGTCGTGCTATCAGCCCCTCTATGACTGGAGATCAATCGCCTGATTAGGAGCAATGAATAAACCGGCAGGCCGTTAATAGAGGTGTGATCTTCGGTAAATATTAATCAGGCAACAAATTGTTGAGTTTATATGTTCAACATAGTTATTTACACGCTTGGGCATGTCTTTCAGCTAATGCCTGCATCGAGAGTGTCCTTAATTGTTTTGTCGCTCCGGACAAAATTCGACAAAGCATCATCAAAATAAGTTCAACATTTAACTGTCTGGCCAATAATCAATTCTGCCTGAAAAAATTCCGCGCAGTGTCAATACCGATTGCTTTCTACATCGTCGGGTTCTGAAATCTATCCACCCGCATTTCGTATTGTGCCATAGCTTTTCGATTTGAGTCCGTGCTGAGCTGTTGGGTAAAAAAATCCCAACAACTGTCCACAAATCCGAGCTAAGGTTGTTTTCTATTACTTCGTGTTTTTTGCCAAGCGTTGCAATGCAGTTTTCAGAGGTGAGTCTTGCAATTTTACGGTGAAGTCAACCAACTGTTGTCGTCCTAAGGTACTGAGTGAGGTGGGGCGAGGAGGTCGTTCGGTGATCGGCAAGCTAACTTGCACCCTAATCTGAATTCCAGTAATCTCGTACCCCCTGTTTTGGAATAATTGAGTAAATTCCGGGGCAAGTTGACGCAACTTGGCCGCTACCGTGCCATTATCTGCGGCAATATCGAGAGTTTGCTGGTTAAGTTGCATCACATGGCTAGCGCGCACCAGGGAGGGTGGTGCGATCTGTTCATAATGCCGCTGCAATGCGAGAAGTTGGTCTACCTTATGCGATAACTGGCGCAACTCTTGACTTGCGTTGAAGTATGAACTTAATTGTTTTGACACAACATTCAGCTTAATTCAGAAAGTGGGAACATGAATATTATTCTAGTTCCCATGGTTTTGTAAAAGCTTGCAGCATCTGCTCGATAACAATGCGCCATCAGGGAGTCAATGTTGCCTTTCGGGTTTATTTCGACGAGTCTGTTTCCACTGTCTGTATGAGCTATTTTCAATAAGAAACTGCCTTACTTTCAAAGCCTTTTCGAGGCTGAACAGCATTCTAAATTTTGGTATAGATATTGAGATATTTGGAGTGTATTCAGATTACCGAGAGCAGTATGATAATATAATGAAAAATGATCATGGCAATGATGACGTTGTTCAGTATGCGCTCGTTTAAGTTTGCTGGCATAAATTGTGGCGGTGATACGTGCCGGGGGTTGTCAAGGTGAACAGATAAGACTTGTTTTGTGGTGTTTACATGACTTTAAGAAGTGAGATATCCAAAAGTGTCGCGCATAATCACAAGCGGTTTTTTGAAACGTCAAGAATTAATAAACATTGAGTTTTGTACAAGGGTGAGGTGTGGCACTTCACCCTTTTTGCTTGGTGTAACTGAAATTGAGTTAAAGCTTCGGAATATAAATCCAGCATTAAAATCCATAATTAAAATTCTCAGAATTGAAACCTAGAAAAATTAAACAATGATTTCTAATTTATTGAAAAGTATTTTTGGCAGTCGTAACGATCGTCTCCTCAAACAATATCGCCAGACAGTGGTGACGATTAACGCTCTCGAAGCCGAGGTGGGGAAGCTTTCAGACGAGGCATTGCGTCTTAAAACTGACACCTTCAAACAGCGCGTTGCTCAAGGCGAAGCGCTGAATACATTGTTACCAGAGGCATTCGCCGTGGTACGTGAAGCCGGGCAGCGCGTACTGCAAATGCGCCACTTCGACGAGCAATTGATCGGCGGCATGGCACTGCACTATGGCAAGATTGCAGAAATGCGCACCGGCGAGGGCAAAACTTTGATGGCTACCCTGCCCGCATATCTCAATGCGCTTTCATGTCAAGGAGTGCATGTGGTGACTGTAAACGATTATCTGGCGGCGCGTGACGCTGAATGGATGGGTCGGCTGTATCGCTTCTTGGGGTTATCAGTGGGGGTAATTCTGTCGCAGATGGACCATGCTGACAAGCAGGCTGCATACAGTGCAGATATTACTTACGGCACCAACAACGAATTTGGCTTCGATTACCTGCGCGACAATATGGCTACCCATGCTAGCGAGCGCGTCCAGCGCAAGTTAAATTATGCCATCGTGGATGAGGTGGATTCCATTCTGATCGATGAGGCGCGTACCCCGCTGATCATTTCTGGCCAGTCTGAAGACAATATAGACGTCTATGTCCGCATGGACAAACTGGTGCCGAAGCTTGTGCGTCAGCAAGAAGAAAATGGCCCCGGCGATTACAGTGTTGACGAGAAAAGCCGTCAGATTCTGTTGTCGGAAAGTGGGCATGAACATGCTGAAGAGTTGCTTAGTCAAGCAGGGTTGTTGCCTACTGGTGGCAGCTTGTATGACCCTGCCAACATCATGCTGATTCATCATCTATATGCTGCGTTGCGCGCACATGCACTGTATCTTCGCGACCAGAATTATGTAGTGCAGGACGGCGAAGTGATTATCGTAGATGAATTCACTGGTCGTATGATGGCAGGAAGGCGTTGGTCCGAAGGCCTGCACCAAGCGGTAGAGGCCAAGGAAGGAGTGGCAATCCAGAAGGAGAATCAAACGCTCGCCTCCATTACCTTTCAGAATTACTTCCGCCTATATGGAAAACTGGCCGGCATGACCGGTACGGCAGATACCGAAGCGTTTGAGTTTCAGCAGATTTACAGTCTGGAAACCGTGATCATCCCGCCGCACCTTCCCACTGTCCGTAAGGATATGATGGACAAGGTTTATCTCACGACAAGTGAGAAATATCGGGCAGCAATTTTGGATATTCAGGATTGTTATAAGCGTGGTCAGCCGGTGCTTGTCGGCACCACCTCGATTGAAACATCGGAATTATTGTCGCAATTACTGGAAAAAGAAAAGTTGCCGCACCAAGTTTTAAACGCCAAGCAGCACGCGCGTGAAGCTGAAATCATAGCGCAAGCGGGAAGCCCAAAGATGATTACGATCGCCACTAATATGGCCGGGCGCGGTACTGACATTGTGTTGGGTGGCAACGTGGAAAAGCCAATCGAACTGTTACGAATGGACGAAAGTTTGGACAGCGCCACACGCACTCAGCGCATCGCTCAGTTGCGCGCGGAATGGCAGCCGATACATGACCAGGTTGTGAAGAGCGGTGGTTTGCATATCATCGGTACCGAGCGCCACGAATCGCGTCGAGTGGATAACCAATTGCGTGGCCGCGCGGGTCGTCAAGGCGACCCCGGCTCCAGCCGATTTTATTTATCGCTGGAAGATCCGTTGTTGCGGATTTTTGCCTCTGACCGTGTGGCCGCCATCATGAACCGATTCAAGCTGCCCGAAGGTGAGGCGATTGAGCATTCTTGGGTCACCCGCGCCATTGAGAACGCACAACGCAAGGTCGAAGCGCGAAATTTTGACATGCGCAAGCAGATTCTTGAATACGACGATGTAGCCAATGAACAACGTAAGGTAGTCTACCAGCAACGCAATGAGCTGCTGGAGAGCGTGGATATTTCCGGAACTATCGATGCAATGCGTGAAGGGGTAATGCATAATATCATTAGCGAATACATCGCACCGCAGAGCATGGAAGAGCAGTGGGATGTCCCGGGGCTGGAGAAGGCATTGGCTGCCGAATTTCAATTGACACTACCGCTTACGCAATGGCTGGAGCAAAATAAACAGCTTGATGAAACTGGTTTGCGTGACCGTATAGTGCAGGCTGCACAGCAGCAATATCATGCCAAGGTGGCGCAAGTTGAGGCGGAAATGATGCACGGATATGAGCGCATCGTTATGCTGCAAAGCGTAGATTCCCACTGGCGTGAGCACTTGGCAGCGCTGGATCATCTGCGTCAGGGCATCCACCTGCGTGGTTATGCGCAGAAGAACCCCAAGCAAGAATATAAGCGTGAAGCATTTGAGTTGTTTTCCAGCATGCTTGAATCGATCAAGCGTGATGTCACGCTGACACTGATGAACGTGCACATCCGCAACGAACAGGATATTGAAGCGGTAGAAGCGCCCCACGCTCCGGAAAATGTGCAGTATCATCATGCTGATTACGAAGAGGCATTGGCTACAGAGAGTGTTGATGCAGAGCAAAAACCATTTGTACGCACTGACAAAAAACCCGGACGCAATGATCCATGCCCGTGTGGTTCTGGCAAAAAATACAAGCAGTGCCATGGCAAGTTAACTTGATGTAGTTATTATTGGTGGGAGATCACGATGACGACGGATGACCTGATTTTGCAGACCTTGCGTAACTCTACGTTGACCGAAGAGTTGCGCGATGCCGAGATTGAATCATTGGCAAGTATTGTTACGGTGCATGAGTACAAAGCGGGTGAATATCTTCTCCAGCCTGGTAATAGTACGCTCAGAAATACGCTGATGATCCTTGCTACTGGCGAGGTTGAGGCGACAGCTACTCTTGGCGGTGAGAAAGCCACCTTGCATCTGCTACAGCCCGGTGATTTGGCCGGCATTATCACATTTGTTGGTGGAAGTGCCGCGCAGATCAGTGCGACTGTGGTGGCCAAGACAAACAGCAAAATGCTATTGCTAGACCGCTCCCGCCTGGAATCTTTTCTCAGCACAAACCCCGCCATCGTGTACTACGTAATGCGCGGTATCGTGCGTCACGTGCACGGCATTGTTAGGCGCATGAATATGCAATCCGTAGAAATGAGCAACTACATTTATCAACAAGGTGGTCGCTACTAGCGACTAATCCGAATGCGCTAATTGTAAAGCACACCCTCGCTGGCTTCTAATATGTTTCCATGCAATAGGTTGTTCAGCTCATTCATATGAATATCCACACCGCTCCTTCATATTTATTGCTTGGTAAATAATACCATGCACTCATCGTATGAATTTATGAAACAGATGGTCTAAAAGCATGCCAGTTAATCTTCAATCCCCTGTCTCAAGTGCTCTGCTGCCTATTAAAGGCGTGCTGCTGGGCACGGCGGAAGCAAGCATCAAGAAACCCGGGCGCAAGGATTTGCTGCTCATGCACCTGACCGCGCAAGCTACGGTGGCTGGAGTGTTCACGCAAAACCGATTCTGCGCCGCGCCGGTTATTGTGGCACGCGAACATCTGGTTGCGAACAAAAGCGTGCGTGCACTGGTAGTTAACACGGGTAACGCCAATGCCGGTACCGGTGAGCAGGGGTTGGCTTCGGCTCGTGCCACCTGTGCCGAAGTAGCCAATCTGCTGGACTGCGAGGCTGAGCAGGTACTGCCATTCTCTACCGGTGTGATCATGGAGGCGTTACCGCTGTCGCGGTTGGTCTCCGGGCTGCCAACCTGCGTAGCCGAACTACGCGAGGATAACTGGCTTAATGCCGCGCAGGCCATCATGACCACTGACATCGTTGCCAAGGCGGTGTCCAAACAAATCACACTCGATGGTGTAACTATCACTATTACCGGCATCGCCAAAGGCTCCGGCATGATCCATCCTAATATGGCTACCATGCTCGGCTATATTGCCACCGATGCGGCGGTGGCGCAGCCTCTGTTGCAACAGTTAGCGTCTTACGCCAGTGATGCTTCGTTCAACTGCATCACCGTGGATGGCGATACATCTACCAATGACGCACTGATGGTGATCGCCACCGGCATGAGCGGTGCACAAGCCATCACTGATGTGAAAAGCACGTCGTTCGCGCAATTGCAGGCGGCAGTCACGGATGTTGCCATATTGCTGGCGCAAGCCATCGTGCGTGATGGTGAGGGTGCGACCAAATTTATCACTGTCCAAATTGAAGGGGGCAAGAGCGTAGCGGAGTGCAAGAAAATTGCCTATGCCGTGGCACGCTCCCCCTTGGTCAAGACAGCGTTTTTTGCTTCTGATCCCAATCTTGGGCGCATCCTCGCTGCTATCGGTTATGCCGATGTGCAGGATCTCGACGTGCATCGTCTCAAGCTATATCTTGACGATGTGCTAGTAGCTGAACATGGCGGACGCGCCGCCAGCTATATCGAGGAAGATGGTCAGCGCATCATGCAACAAAGCGACATTACCATTCGGGTCATGCTAGATCGCGGTACGGCAGTTGCCACAGTATGGACCTGCGATTTTTCTTATGACTATGTCAAAATCAATGCCAGTTATCGTAGCTGACGATATAACATCCGTTGCAGTCCAAAAAAGCCTAAAAAGCCTGCAAATAAGCGGGCTTTTTGTTTATGTGTCGCCAATGGCACCAAAGTGGGCGATGGTCGAACTGTGACAACTGTGTCGGTTTACCCAGTTAGACTGGATTGTTGGATTAACTGCACCTATAAGTTGAATCCAATGCTGCGTTGTTACTGGTCGGGTGTAATTGTTTCACCCTCTAGAGCCATCGCCAGTTCTGTTGGAGTCGGAAATAAATCACGATAGATAGCGTACATTGAGCTAATCATCACTGGTAGTAGAACCAGCCAGCCTAGCATTATTGGTATGGAGGCGATCATCATGAAAAGTAACATCATTGCGCCATACAATGTCAGCGGGAGGATGTTACGCAGGCAGGCTTGCAGGCTGGTTTTCAGCGCTTCAACAGGCGACATTTTGTTAAAGATTATCAACATCGGAGCAAACTGCATCGACATGAGCAACACGCTGATCAATGCCATACCCAACGTCAGTGCAATGCCTGCGCCCACAGCGGCATGTGCTAGTATTTCCGGGTTGTCTACCGGCTTGCCGCTCATCAGGATGCTCACCAGAGTAGCGCCGCCGGTGAGCATCATCACACCTAATATCAGCATTTGGCTAATCAAGTTGATACCGCCTAATGTGACCAGTTGCGAAGTATTGTTGTGGAATCCAGCTAACAAGTGCGATAGTTCCAGTTCTTCGTCATGCTCCAGCGCATGGCAGCCAATCATGTAGCCAGCGAGCAGGGCCGGGAATAGCAGTGTGGCTAACGGATCGCCGATTACCGGGATGGTAGAAATGCCGATTAGCCCGATTGCGCCGAGGGCTGCTAGAACCATCCACAGCACCGGACTTTTTTTGAACAACCAGTACCCTTGCTTTATCCATAGCCAGCCATTGGCAATATTTACTTTTCGCGCCTCCATTTTTGCCTCGTTATAGCCAAATAAAATTACTTTTCGCGGCGATGTGCCGTTGCAGAATGTATTTAAATTGATCTGGATTGTGCGCGTGTATCAGTTCATTTTCACGTGGCAAGTGCATATCGTACAGGCGAGATAACCAGAAACGCAGCGCTGCTGCACGTAAGGCAATTGGCCAAGCAATCTGTTCTTCCTTTTGTATTGGCCGCACCGCATGGTAGGCCTGCAACAGGGCTTGAGTACGCGCTTTGTCCAGATTACTGTCTACGCCCATGCACCAATCATTCACGGTGATGGCCACATCGTACAAGAGGCTGTCGTTACAGGCGAAATAGAAATCGATCAGACCGCCGACGCACGCGCCATCAAACAGTACGTTGTCGCGGAATAGGTCAGCGTGAACCACGCCTTGCGGTAGTGCGGCAAGCGTGTGCTCTTTGTGGAAAGTAACTTCGCATTCCAGCAGCGCTGCGTCCGGCGGCGATAGAAACGGGGTTACCTGTTGCGCGGCATGGGCACGCCAAATTGCATCATGTGCGCTTGGCATGGTTTCTGCAAAGTTCCGTGCTGCATTGTGTAATCGGCCCAGCATTTCGCCTATAGCGGCACAGTGAGCCACCTCTGGATGGATCAACGACTTGCCTGACAAGCGACTGACAATGCACGCAGGCTTGCCATTCAGCTCGCTCAAGAATTGGCTATGCCGATTGGCTACTGGGCTGGGGCAAGGAATGCCGTGGCGGGCCAAATGAGACATTAGATTGAGGTAGAAGGGTAGTTCGCTGACAGAAAGTTTTTCGAACAGCGTCAGCACGAAGCGGCCACTGCTGGTAGTGACAAAGTAGTTGGTGTTCTCGATACCCGAGGCAATACCTTGCAATTCCAGTAATTGGCCTATCGAATAATCGTCCAGCCAAGAGATAAGTTCTGGTTCAGTAACGCGGGTAAAAACTGCCATATTTTGGAACTCGTATCAGAATCTATGGATAACCCAGCGTGGTGGACGAAAACCTGGATCCAGGTTTTGATAGTGTGAAAATTTGCCATCGCCAAGATCATCTACCAAATAATAGGGTAACCCAACTTTCGGGGTAATCTTGATCATATAAAGCTTCCCGCCAGAACGGTATTCTTCCACGGTCTGTTCAGCTTGCTTGGTGATGGTAATTTCCGGGCCCAGCGCAGGATCCTGAGTGCGGTCATCGATGGGAAATTCAGACGACGGGAGTGGCACCGGCAATAATTTAGCATCATGAGCGTTGGTATCAAGCGGAGGGGGCGGCGGTAACGGCTGCAGGCCGGGCAGCTGATGCGGCGCGGCGGATACTGTGTTGAACAGGCAGCTCAGGAACAAGGTGATAATCAGGCGCATCATATTCCTTCGGAGATTTTGCATGGCCGCATTCTAGCCGATACGCAAGGAAAAGACTTCTTAAAACGTCCCATTCTTTGTGCTTGCTCCTTCATCCTTGCGCTCATCACAGGTACAGCTGCATATTACGTTCAGCATCAGAAAGCTCAAAGCCACGGGTTTCATAATGATTGAAAATGGCGCTTACTATCTCTTCTGCATTATCAATCACCTGAATAAAATCCATGTCCTGCGGATTGATCATGCCTTCGGCAACCAGTGTTTGCCGGAACCAGTCCAGCATGCCGCGCCAAAATTCACTGCCCACCAGAATGATGGGGATGCGCCGTGTCTTGCCGGTCTGCACTAGCGTGAGCGCTTCCATCAGCTCGTCCAGCGTGCCGAAGCCGCCAGGCATAACCACATAGGCACTGGCAAATTTAACGAACATGACTTTACGCACAAAAAAGTGCTGGAAAGTTTGGCTGATATCTTGGTAGGGATTGTTGTGCTGCTCGTGCGGCAATTGGATGTTCAGCCCTACACTGGGTGACTTGCCATAGAATGCGCCTTTATTGGCCGCTTCCATAATGCCGGGCCCACCGCCCGATATAACTGAAAAACCCGCGTCGGATAGAAGCCGCGCAATTTCTTCAGTTTTTTTGTAATAGGGATGATTTGGCTTGGTACGTGCGCTACCGAAAATGCTGACGGCCGGCTGGATGACATTCAGTCGGTCAGTGGCAGACACGAATTCTGACATAATGCCGAACACACGCCATGCCTCTTTTGAATTCCATACGTCCGGCAATTTCGAAGAAGGCAGTTTGGACTGATTGCTCATGATTGAAGAATCCTTTTACAAAAAATGAAAACATTGCTGCTGGTTGATGGCTCGTCTTATCTTTATCGTGCATTCCATGCAATGCCTGACTTGCGCAGCCCGCATGGTGAGCCAACCGGGGCGATCTACGGTGTGCTTAACATGTTACGCCGCTTGCGCACCGATTACCCGTCGGATTATAGCGCCTGCGTATTCGACGCCAAAGGCAAAACCTTCCGCGATTACTTATATGCCGACTACAAAGCGCATCGTCTTGCCATGCCGGAGCCCCTTGCCGCACAAATTGTACCGCTGCATCAGCTTATCGCCGCCTCCGGTTGGAATATCCTGATGATAGACGGAGTGGAGGCGGACGATGTGATTGGTACGCTGGCACAGCAGGCAACAGTGGGTGGCGCTCGCTGCATTATTTCCACAGGCGATAAAGACCTTACGCAACTGGTAAACAGCCAAGTGCAGCTGGTTAACACCATGAGCAATGAAACGCTGGACGAAGCGGGTGTGCTGGCTAAATTCGGTTTATCGCCGGAACGCATCGTCGATTATCTTACCCTGACCGGCGACACGGTAGATAACGTGCCGGGGGTACCGAAGGTAGGCCCCAAGACTGCTGTCAAATGGCTAAAACAATATGGCACGCTGGATAATTTAATGGCACATGCGCACGAAATTTCCGGGGTGGTGGGGGACAACCTGCGCAACGCGCTGGACTGGTTGCCGCGAGGCCGCATGTTAATCACCGTAAAGTGCGATGTTGAATTGCCCGTACATTTTGATGAGCTGGTAGCGCCACCACAGGACAACGCGCAACTTCGTAGCCTGTTTGAAAGTTGTGGTTTCAAAAGTTGGCTACGCGAACTTTCTCCTGCCGCGCCTTCGCCTTCAGCAAAACAAGTTGGAGAAGAGGATGGGATGCGGCAAGCCAGCATGTTTGCTGAAGACCCGCCTGTGCCTGCCCCGATGCATTACGAAACGATCTTGACGGAAATGCAACTCGACACCTGGCTGGAAAAAATCCTGCAGGCCGAATTGGTGAGCATAAACACCGAAACCACCGCGCTGGACATGATGAACGCACAACTGGTGGGCATCTCATTTGCCATCCGACCCCATCACGCAGCCTACTTGCCACTGGCGCACCACTACCCCGGGGCACCGAATCAACTAAGTCGCGAGCATGCGCTATTAAAACTCAAGCCGTGGCTGGAAAGCGCACAACACAAAAAACTGGGACAAGATCTCAAATACGATCAGCACATTTTTGCCAACCATGCTATTCAGCTTACGGGCATCGCCGAGGACACACTGCTGCAATCTTACGTGCTGGAAAGCCACAAGTCGCATGACTTGGACAGCCTTGCGCTACGGCATCTGGGCGTGAAGACCACTAGCTATGCCGAAGTCGTGGGCAAGGGCGTCAAGCAAATTGGCTTCGATCAAGTGGACTTGGCAACCGCTACACATTACGCGGCAGGAAATGCTGACATCGTTCTGAAACTGCATCAAGCACTCATTTCGCAGATCAAGATGCAAGGCAGGCTGGATGAGGTATACCGCAATATAGAACTACCCGCACGGCAAGTGCTGTACATCATGGAGCGCAATGGCGTATTGATAGACAGCGTCAAGCTGGCGGGGCAGAGCCGCGAACTGGGCGAGAAGCTCCTTAACATTGAATCGCAGGCATACGCGGCGGCAGAGCAACCATTTAATCTCAACTCGCCCAAGCAAATCCAGGAAATTCTGTTCGATAAACTCGGCCTGCCCGTCAAGAAAAAAACGCCCAGTGGCACGCCCTCTACTGATGAAGAAGTATTGCAGGAACTGGCGCTGGATTACCCGCTTCCCAAACTCCTGCTCGAATATCGCGGCATGGCGAAACTTAAATCCACTTACACCGACAAGCTGCCGCAAATGGTTAACCGCAAAACCGGGCGCGTGCATACCAGCTACTCGCAGGCTGTGGCAGTGACCGGACGATTAGCTTCCAGCGAGCCCAACTTGCAGAACATCCCGGTGCGCACAGCGGAAGGACGCCGCATTCGTGAAGCGTTCATCGCATCGCCCGGAAGCCGCATCGTCTCTGCCGACTATTCGCAAGTCGAGTTGCGCATCATGGCTCACCTGTCCAATGATCAGGGCTTGCTCAGAGCATTCGCAAATGCCGAGGACATCCATCGCGCCACTGCGTCGGAAGTTTTTTCTACCCCGCTAGATGCGGTGAGCAATGAGCAACGACGTTATGCCAAGGTCATCAACTTCGGCCTTATCTATGGCATGTCCGCATTCGGCCTGGCTTCACAACTTAATATCGAGCGTAGCGCCGCGCAGCAATATATAGACCTCTATTTCATGCGCTACCCCGGCGTGGCCGACTACATGCAGCGCACGCGCCAGCAAGCTAAACAGCAAGGGTACGTAGAAACGGTGTTCGGGCGCAGATTGTGGCTGCCAGAAATTAACGGCGGCAACGGTATGCGCCGCCAAGCCGCCGAGCGTGCCGCCATTAATGCACCCATGCAGGGCACCGCAGCAGATTTAATCAAGCTGGCAATGGCCGCAGTGCAAAATTGGATAGAGCGCGAACAAATGCATACTCGACTTATCATGCAAGTTCATGATGAACTGGTACTCGAAGTACCGGCGAATGAATTGGCGCTAGTAAAAGAAAATCTGCCTGGGCTAATGTGCCACGTGGCCGAGTTGAAGGTGCCGCTGGAAGTTGGACTTGGTGAAGGCGAGAATTGGGAAGCTGCGCATTGAACCTGCCTCGTTTTTGCAGGGCAGGTGCAAATAATCCGTTCGGACTGACCCTTCGACTTTGCTCAGGACTGAAGGCCTCGTCGAAGGCCAGTATTGGCGTGGGACTAGCGGTTCGACCAGCTCACCGCGAACGGTAATAGTTTTGCTGGATGCACCACTACTTTACGCAAGTTACGTGGCTTGAACCGTTTTCGTCACCGTAGTTAACAATACCGCCTTCCAGGTTAACGATAAACTGGACTCCAAACATAGTGCCGGGCGTAGATGACCAGACGTCATATAACGTCCAACCCTGGGTACGCAGCTTTGAAACACCCGTGCGGTATGCAACCTCATGACGAATACCCAGCGTACTGCCATCATATCGAGTGAGCGAAACTAGTTCATCTTTGGTTGGCAGACGCCATTTGTATCCCAGTGCCGTGGATGATGAGCAGATATTCTTAGCCTCAGCCAAGGTGACGGCGGTGGCTCCAATGGGTGCCCAAGTGAGCCCACCCTGGACGATGTAGCCAGGAGGTAATTTTACCGGTGCGGCGCTTGGCACCTCAGCTTTTTTCAGCGTATCCGCCGACGCAACATCCAAAGTTAACAACAATGCGGCCAAAGTTATGATTAGTTTTTTCATGTGGAAGATTAGTTTTTGCATTTGGTAATAATACGCTTCATGCACCCTTAGAACAAGTATGCATGCATCTAAAGCGTGGGGTACCCATGCACCTTGGCGGTGTTTGGTGTTGATCAAGATCCCAAAATCGGTGGCACTAAAATCAGGGTAAATAATTTTACCGAATTGATCCCGCCACACACCGACAAATCGAAGCGATTACCGGGCCATTCATCACCGGTAACCGGGTAAGCAACAACGCTATGCGTGAACGCGCTGGAGAAATCTATTGAGATAAGACGTAATGTGCGAGGGCATCGGCTTCAGCCGCGCTAAGATGCCCAAACGCCGGCATTGACACCGGCCCCCATTTGTTGGAGCCACCATCGCGGATATTGCGCGCTACCAGCGCAGCTGCGTTGGCATTGGAAGCATATTTCGCCGCTACGTCCCGGAAGGCTGGCCCTACGATCTTCTTGTCGATCGCATGGCATGCCAAACAGTTGTTGGCAGCGAGCAATGCTTTCGCGTCGGCAGGGCCAGGCGGCGGCGTGAGCGCGACTGTCGCCGGTTTGTCCGCTGTGTTTAGTGGCCTCGTCCCGCTGCTGCGTTCGGCACCATAGGTTTTGACAAGATAGTCGACGATAGCAGGGATATCTTCATCTGCAAGCTTTGCACCAAATGTCACCCTCATTTTTTTTACGGTGGCCTCCCAATAATCGCGCGGCGAAGTGGGTGGCTGAGACTGGATGTAATGAACCGAGTGGCAAATCATGCAATTGCGTTGGGCCAGTGTGTAGCCGGGCAGTTCGCTCGGCTTGAACACGGCGGTTTCAGGCGGCAGCTGGATATCGAGGGCGATTGCAGAGTAGGGTGCGAGGGCGCTCGCCGCCAGCAAGATGCGAATCAGGTTGTATCTCATGCATTTCTCCTTAAACAGCAACTACGTGGGTTGACTCGACCACATTGCGCATATAGCCGCCGGGGTTTACCAACGGGCTAAGCGGTTGGCCCTGACCGATCCGGTTGACCGCTCGCACCAGCAATTCGTGGCTCCCTTTGTGTTTTGGCGTGAACGCCACGCTCCATTCGCGAAAGGAGTACCTGCCCAGATCCTTGCCCAGTTGGGCAGCCTGCCAGTTCTGGCCGCCGTCGGGCGAAAACGCAACCTCGGTCACGCCGTACCCGCCATCAAAAGCGATCCCGCGCACGATGGTCTGGCGTCCGTTCTTGATCTGCATGCCATCGGTCAGGCTGGTTATGAACGAGCGTACGTTCATGCGGTTGATCGGTATGGTCTTGACGGGCGCTTTCTCCGGCTCGATGCAGGCGCACTGATTGTCCGGAATGCGATAAGCCTTGCTCATCCAGAATCCATCGAAGACCTTGCCGGTTACCGTAATGTCGGACAAGTGTTTCACCCAATAAGTACCGTAGTAGCCGGGGACAACCAGCCGCACTGGGTAGCCGTTCAACAGAGGCAGGTCGGCACCGTTCATTTGCCACGCCAGCATCACTTCACCGTCGAGCGCGTGATCGATATTAAGTGCCTTGATGAAATCGGGCGCATTACCTACGGGCGGCGTGTCGAGACCATTGAATGTGACCTGCACCGAGCCTGCTTTCACGCCCGATTTTTCCAGCACCTTGCGCAGCGGGATGCCAGTCCAGCGAGCGTTACCCATGGCACCGTTCGAAAGCTGGTTACCGTTGATGCGCGGCGTAAAGTGAGCCCGACTGTTACCGGAACACTGGTTGACGGCGACCAAGTCGACAGGATCGGCCATTTGCTTGAGGTCGGCGAGCGACAGGTTGAGCGGTGTGTTGACGTTGCCGCCGATGCGCAACCGATAGCTCAACGCATCGAT
>JAIOPT010000012.1 GCA_021413765.1 Betaproteobacteria bacterium | reverse complement strand
ACTGATATCAGCACTAACATGATAGCGATGATAGGACTTGTAACTTCGCGCATGGCTTCGATAGCCGCATCTTTAGGCGACATGCCACGCTCACTCATGAGACGTTCGGCATTTTCCAGCACTACAATGGCATCATCCACCACGATACCGATGGACAGCACCATGCCGAACAACGTCAGCGTGTTGATGGAGTAACCTAGAATCGATAAACCCGCAAACGTACCGATGAGCGAGACCGGAACCGCCAGTGTGGTGAGCGAGACCGGAACCGCCAGTGTGGGGATAAGCGTTGCTCGCAAATTTTGCAGGAACAGCAACACTACTAAAAACACTAACACCATTGCCTCGAACAGTGTTTTGACCACTTCGTGAATGGATACTTTTACAAAGCGCGTAGTGTCGTACACCACCGCCCGCTCCAACCCTGCTGGAAAAGCCTGAGCTAACTCCGCCACAGTTTTATTGACTTCTTCTGCTACACCCAGCGCATTTGCCCCTGGTTGTAAGAAAACTCCCATCAAGGTGGCATTCTTGCCGCTGACTCTACCCCTGAAATCATAATCTTTGGAGCCGAGTTCTACCCGTGCAACATCTTCGAGCCTAACGATGCCACCTTTGTTATCGGCGCGGATAATGATTTGCTCGAACTGCTTAGGGTCAGAAAGGCGGCCTTGGGCGGAAATGGTGTAGACCAACTCCTGACCATCCCCTGTCGGAGGCTGACCAATTTTACCCGGGGCGAATTGCGCGTTTTGACTGCGAATAGCGTTGATCACCTCAGCTGTAGAAAGTCCTAAATGGGTCAAACGCTCAGGTTTGAGCCATATGCGCATAGCGTAATCTTTTGCGCCGAAAATCTGAACGTTGGTCGTGCCGGGGATGCGCTTGATACGATCTAGGACATTGAGTGTGACGTAATTGCTGGTAAAAATATCGTTGTAGCGACCATCAGGCGAGTAGAAGGCAATCACCTGTAAAAACGACGAAGAGCCTTTCTCTACCGTCACCCCTTGGCGACGTACCTCCTCCGGTAATCTTGCCTCTGCTTGCTTGACGCGATTATTCACATTGAGCGCTGCCTGATCAGCATCCGCGCCAATTTCAAATGTGATCTGAATCTCAACCACGCCGTTGGAGGCAGAGGTAGAGCTCATATACATCATGTGCTCCACACCAGTAATTTGTGATTCCAGCGGGGATGCGACAGTTTGTTCCAACACTTCTGCAGAAGCGCCCGGATAAATGGCTCGTACTGTCACAACCGGAGGCGCAATTTCAGGATACTGTGCGATAGGTAAAGTTTTCATCGCCGCCAAACCGGCTATCACGATGAAGATGGAAAGCACAGCCGCAAAAATGGGGCGCTTGATAAAGAAATTTGAGAACATTTTGATTAAACCTTATGGTTGAGCAGCAGATGCCGCAGTTTTTTCAGCACTCGCTTTCAAGGTTTCGGTTATCTTTACCGGCGCTCCCGGACCAATCTTAACCACGCCATCTACGATTACCTTATCACCGGCCTGCAAACCTTTATTCACCACCCATTGGTCGCCTGACCAATCACCCACTTCTACTGGACGTGGCTGAGCTTTGGACTGCACATCTACCACGTACACAAACTTGCCCTGTGGGCCTTCCAGAACCGCACGCTGCGGCACGAGTAATGCGTTCAAACGCTTAGCGCCACTCAACGTGACGCGTACAAACTGTCCCGGACGTAATATGCCGTCTTCGTTCGGTAGTGCCGCGCGCACCTCACTAGTGCCAGTGCTGGGATTTAAGCGAATATCAGAGAAATTAACCTTGCCACTGTGCGGATAAACCGTTCCATCAGCCAATTTGACAGAAACATCGAATTTCCCGTCTTTAGGCAACTGTAATTGCTTAGCCTCTACGTCTTTATTCAAACGCAATTGATCATTATCCGAAACGCTGGCAGTGGCGTAAATCGGGCTGGTTTGGGTAATGGTAGTTAGCAAAACATCAGGGCCTGAGACGAGCGACCCCTCTGTCACCTGAATACGCCCTGTAACCCCAGAAATGGGAGCCGCAACGGCAGTGTAACCAAGATTACGACGTGCATCGCTCATCTGTGCCTGAGCAGACTTCACCGCTGCCGCCGATATTTGTTCGCTGGAAACGGAATCGTCATAATCCTTTTGTGAAATAGCCTTGGCTTCTATCAAGGGCTTCAAACGTTCCACATCTCGCATGGCTTGCGCATGTTTTGCCTCTGCACTTGCAATGTCAGCCTCTGCACGTGCCAACGCAGCTTGATATGGGGCTGGGTCTATCGTGAACAAAGATTGCCCCGCCTTCACCACCGCGCCCTCGACATAATTCCGCCGCAGTAACACACCCGTTACTCGCGCTCTGACTTCAGCATCACGGATACCCGCAATCTGTCCGGTATATTCCATGCTTACATCAACCGATTGTGGGTTTATTTCTTGCACTGTCACCTCAGGGGTCGGCATTTGCATTCCGCCGTGCGCTGGAGCTTCATCTTTGGGTTTACATGCAATCAACGCCAAGGTTATAGCAATAGTTGAAAGCGACTTCAATACTTTGTGTTGGTGCGTAAAAATCATGGTTTAGCCCTTGAGTTTCGTATAAATTTCTTGCGAGAAGATTTTAAATCGTGCTAATCTTACATACATTCACGCATGTATGTAAAGTGAATTTTTT
>JAIOPT010000096.1 GCA_021413765.1 Betaproteobacteria bacterium | reverse complement strand
CGCTGGATACTACCAACTATACATTAACCGTGGAGGCAGGCTGCACCTTGGCCGCGGTACGAGAGGCGGCAGAGCAGGTCAACCGTCTGTTCCCGCTCGGCCTCTCCGCCATCGCGGCGCAATGCGAAATCGGCGGCAACATTTCCACCAATGCCGGTGGCATCGGTGTGCTGCGCTATGGCAACATGCGCGACCTTGTGCTCGGGCTGGAAGTGGTATTGCCCGATGGCCGCATCTGGAATGGATTACGCAGTTTGCGCAAGGACAACACCGGCTATGATTTGAAGCATTTATTCATCGGCGCAGAGGGCACGCTGGGCATTATCACTGCCGCCGTGCTGAAGCTGTTTCCGCGCCCGCAATCAGTTGTGACCGCGTGTGTCGCAGTAAGCAATCCGGCGGTGGCGGTAAAGCTGCTCGCACATTTGCGTGCTAATTGCGGAGACAAGATAAGTGCCTTCGAGATCATTTCGAGATCCTGTCTGGACCTCGTTTTAGAGCATATCCCCGATACGGTTGAACCATTTGTTTCGCGCTATGAATGGATCGTGCTGATCGAACTGTCGGATGTGCTGCAAGCGCCCCTGGACACACCATTGCTCAATGCGCTGCAGACATTCGGTACTGGCATCCTCGAGTTCGCCGTAGATTCGAAAAGTAGCGCCGTAAGCTGGTGGAATTTGCGCAAAAATATTAGCGAAGCGCAGAAACGTGAGGGCATCAGTATCAAACATGACGTCGCCGTGCCGATCAGCCACGTGGCAGAATTCATCGCCCAGGCAAATGCCGCCCTGCATGCCGCATTCAATGGTCTGCGCATCGTTGCCTTCGGCCATATCGGCGATGGCAATATCCACTACAACGTCTCGATGCTGGATTTAGCTCAAAACCCGGCCTTCATCGCGGAAAGCCAACAGGTCAACAGCATCGTGTACGATATCGTGCATGGACTAAACGGCAGCATCAGCGCTGAGCATGGGCTAGGGCAACTCAAGCGAAATGAGATAAATCATTACAAAGGTGCGCTGGAATTAGAATTGATGCGTAGCATCAAGCACACATTTGACCCGAATAATTTAATGAATCCTGGGAAGGTAATATAGAGAATATTTTGTGAGATTTACTGCAAATAATCGCTGTTATATGTGCATGAAGAATCAGAAATTTAGCTTTTTGCTCACAGTAAAATCAAATTGTCTCGATGTATCAGCTCTGGCTCATCAACATAACCCAAGATGGATTCAATTTCGTTACTCGGATGACCAGCGATGCGACGTGTTTCTGTAGCATTGTAGTTGATCAGGCCGCGCGCGATATCTTGCCCATTCGTATCCAAAATGGCGACCACTGTGCCGCGCTCGAATTCCCCGCTCACATTGGTGATGCCGACCGGCAGCAGGCTTTTGCCTTCGTTACGCAGCGCATGGACTGCGCCAGTATCCAGCGTCACTTTGCCGCTGATTTGCAGATGATCCGCCAACCATTGTTTGCGAGCATTCAAAGGTAAAGTCTGTGCTTCCAACAGAGTGCCGATACTGTCGCCACGCATCAGGCGTGGCAACACGTCTATTTCATGGCCAGACGCGATCACAGTGTGCGCACCGCTCCGTGCAGCACGTTTTGCGGCGAGCACCTTGGTGAGCATGCCACCGCTGCCGATGTGGCTACCCGCACCACCGGCCATGGCTTCAAGCTTTTCATCGCCAGCTTGTGCCAAACTAACTAACGTAGCATTCGGATCTTTGCGCGGATCGGCAGTGTAAAGGCCGATCTGGTCAGTGAGGATAATGAGCGCATCAGCTTCAATCAGGTTGGCAACCAATGCACCTAAAGTGTCGTTGTCGCCAAACTTGATTTCATCGGTAACCACAGTGTCATTCTCATTGATGACAGGAATAACGCCAAGGGTCAGCAGCGTGCATAGTGTAGAGCGAGCGTTGAGATATCGTTCACGATCGGCGAGGTCGGCATGGGTGAGCAATATTTGCGCTGTATGCAGGCCGTGTGCGCTAAAGCAGCTTTCATACACCTGTATCAAGCCCATCTGACCGACTGCAGCAGCTGCCTGCAATTCATGCACGGCGCTGGGACGCTGTTTCCAGCCTAGTCGCTGCATGCCTTCGGCAATCGCACCAGAGGAGACCAATACGACTTTGTGCCCATTTTCACGTAGCGTAGCAATTTGCTGCGCCCAGTTTCGGATTGCAGGGATGTCTAGCCCTTCACCTTGGTTGGTGACCAGGCTGCTTCCAACTTTGACGACGATGCGTTTGCACTGAGTCAGAATGGTTTTCATGATGCATTAAAGTATTAGGGTATCGGTTTTTTTGGCACTCTCGGCATTGGCCAACTCTTCCTGCTTAGCAACTTGCTCCACATGCTCCATAATGGCATAACACAGCTCTTTACAGCCATCACCATTAATCGCGGAGATAGCAAAATAACGCGTGTAGTCGTGGAATTCTTTCAGAAAAGCGGCGACCTTTTCATCTTTATCTTGTAACAGATCAAGCTTGTTAAGCACTAGCCAGCGCGGCTTGTTATACAGCGCTTCATCATATTTTTTTAGCTCATTCAGAATTGAATTGGCTTCATGCACCGGATCGACTCCCTCGTACATCGGGGCAATGTCGACCAAGTGCAATAGCAAACGGGTACGCATCAAATGGCGTAAAAACTGGTGTCCCAGCCCCGCACCTTCGGCAGCACCTTCAATCAGGCCCGGAATGTCGGCGATAACAAAGCTCTTTTCGGCCGATACTCGCACCACGCCCAAGTTCGGGTGTAGCGTGGTGAAGGGATAATCGGCCACCTTGGGGCGGGCAGCGGAAACCGCGCGAATGAAGGTGGATTTGCCTGCATTGGGCATGCCCAGCAAACCCACGTCGGCGAGTACTTTCAGCTCTAATTGCAGTTCGCGCCGTTCACCTTCAACACCTGGGGTGCATTGACGCGGGGCGCGGTTGGTGCTGGATTTAAAGTGCAGATTGCCTAAGCCACCTTTACCACCTTGGGCGAGCAACATTTTTTGTCCATCATGATCCAAGTCAGCAATCAATTCACCGGTATTAATATCAGTGATGACAGTGCCGACCGGCATGCGCAGTACAACATCTTCCGCACCTTTTCCATAGCAATCTGCGCCACGCCCGGCTTCACCATTGCGCGCGCGATGGTGTCGCGCAAAACGATAATCCACCAGAGTGTTGATGTTGCGGTCTGCGAGCGCATACACGCTGCCGCCCCAACCGCCATCCCCGCCATCGGGGCCGCCCTTGTCAATATATTTTTCTCGCCGAAAGCTGGCCGCACCGCTGCCGCCATCGCCTGCGATGACTTCAATTTTTGATTCGTCGATGAATTTCATGATATCTGCTATCCCTGCAAATAAAAAAGCCCTACCTCGCGATAGGGCTTATTGTACTTGGCTAGGAGTACTTAAGCTGGAACCACGAAGATAGTCTTGCGTCTTTGTGCACCTTTAACAGCGAACACTACCTTGCCATCAATTTTCGCAAACAAAGTGTGATCCTTGCCCATGCCCACGTTGTCACCAGCGTGGAACCGCGTACCGCGCTGACGTACGATAATGCTGCCAGCGCTGATTAATTCGCCGCCATAAGTTTTCACGCCGAGGCGTTTTGAGTGTGAATCGCGACCGTTACTGGTACTGCCGCCACCTTTTTTTGATGCCATGCTTCTTCTCCTTCAATATTACGCCGAAATGCCGTCAATGCGGATCTCAGTGAAGTTTTGACGATGACCTTGATGTTTTTGGTAATGCTTACGTCGACGCATCTTGAAGATTCTGATCTTCTCGCCACGACCATTTGATATTATGGTTGCCGTGACAGTAGCACCAGCCAATAGAGGTTGGCCAACAGATACTTTATCGCCACTGCCAACCATGAGCACCTTGTCCAGCACGATCGCACTACCGACTTCACCAGCAACGGTTTCAATTTTCAGGGTTTCGCCTGCGACAACACGATATTGCTTACCACCAGTCTTGATTACTGCGTACATAACAACCTCGCTTGAATGCGGTTTTACAGAGTCGCGCATTATACACAAACGGCACCAACCGTCAAAATGGTTTTTAATGAATAGCGTTTATCCGCCGCCAATAAGATCGCGGATTTAACAAGTTTGGAGAAGGCGGCAGATAAATATTATTGGCAACCTACTTTTCTGTGCACTGCATTCTGCACAACAGCTGGTTAATCCACATCCAAGTCAGCAAACAATTTAGTGGACAAATAACGTTCGCCAAATGATGGAATCATCACCACGATCATCTTGCCAACATTTAACGGACGCTTGGCAATTTCAAGGGCAGCCCAAACTGCCGCTCCGGAGGAAATGCCGACCAGCAGGCCTTCCTCCTTTGCCAAACGCCGGGCCATATTAAGTGCATCTTCATCTTTAACACGTACTGCTTCGTGGAATATATTTTTGTTGAGTATTTCAGGTATAAAACCTGGCCCTATACCTTGAATCGAGTGCGGACCACGCTCGCCACCGGAAAGTACGGGCGAGGCATCTGGTTCCACAGCAATTATTTGCACGCCCGAGTAGATTTCTCTTAATGCCTCACCTACACCAGTAATAGTGCCCCCCGTTCCCACACCCGCTACAAAAATATCTATCAAGCCGTCGGTATCGCGCATGATTTCTTCGGCGGTGGTGGTACGATGGATGGCAGGATTAGCGCGATTAGAGAATTGCTGCAGTATGAGGTAGCGCGGATCGGCTAAAGCCATTTCCTTCGCCCTCTTCATTGCCCCGGGCATACCGTCCGTGCCTGGAGTCAGAATAAGTTCTGCGCCATAAGCCTTCATCAACAGGCGGCGCTCACGACTCATGTTTTCCGGCATAATGAAAGTGCACTTATAACCACGAGCTGCACAAACCATAGCAAGGCCAATGCCGGTATTGCCAGATGTTGGCTCCAAGATAATTGTATCTGGTTTTATTTTGCCTTCTTTCTCAGCAGCTTCGATCATTGATGCGGCGATGCGATCCTTAACGCTGAGCGCAGGACTGAAGAATTCCAACTTGGCAAGGATAGTGGCATCTATGCCTTGGCTCACGCGGTTTAATTGCACCAATGGTGTATTGCCTATCAGTTCCAAAACATTTTTTGCAATCTTCATCTATGCTTCCTCTCTTCTATTCACATTCATATTGCAGCATACAGCGCCGGATAAGTCCGTCTACTGCGTTGACCAAATAATACCTTATGAGAGGTTTTCCAGTCCAAGCATTTTCAGGCCTGATGGGCATGGCACTCGATTAAGCAATCGTTGAGCGTAAATGATGTCGTGCGTAACTTGGCTTGATACGGCACGGTTCACAATGAAAGATTCTTAAGCCATCGTTTCTTCGCGCGAGACTGGATAAGGTCAATTTGGCGTAGACAGGTCAGTTGGCAATAATTGTTGCTTCGCCTGATTCAGCCAGTTTTCTGGTCTAACGCAAATCACCATCCCGAACCAACATTTCGTTCGTAGCAGACAAACAAAACGTCTATTTCTCGTTACTGAGGTTTTTTGCTGCGCACCTCTTTTTTTGAATTTCCAGCTTTCCTAACTTTGGATGGGTCGTTTCGTTCCTCAAGTTGTTTTTTGAGATCATTCAATTCCCCTTGCAGTTTGACGACGCTCACTTTGCGTTGCGCGACTCGCTCATCCCAACGACTTACGGCTACATCACGCTCCTTGACAGCAGTTTCGACCTCCGCTTGGGCGCGCGCAACCGACTGCTCTTTTTCCTTGACCAATACCTCAATGGGCGGCACCTTGCCTGCGGTTCCAGATACCAGGCTGTGCGTAAGCCGGGTGGCAAGATCATTTTGCAGTTTGAGCGCTTGCTCCAGTGTTTTGATGTTCATGTTGTACGCTCCTTAAATTTTGACGTTGAAATTAGCGATCGGTAGCGGCGTGACCGTGCCGGTCTGGATGTAATCCCCGGTGGTGATGTTGCCCATCAGCGAGATCTTGTTGCGATTGGACAGCGACATCGCATTGACATTGGCGGCGGCCTTTACATGATTCCCCATGGCGATCAAATGCCCACCCCACAGTCGCACGGTGGCGCCGAGGTCGCTCGCCTCGGCGCTGAGGTGGTCGCAGACATTATTGTTGAAGGTCACCTTCTCGAAGCGAAAGTCGATATTGTCAGTTAATGCAATGCGCCTGAACTCCACCAACTGGCTGCGGCCCGGGCCGCGGAAGTGATTGCCGTCTACCTGCGCGCTGCCGAACATGTAAGCGATC
This sequence comes from Betaproteobacteria bacterium, assembly GCA_021413765.1. GTDB lineage: Bacteria > Pseudomonadota > Gammaproteobacteria > Burkholderiales > Gallionellaceae > Nitrotoga. The sequence goes on along the minus strand of JAIOPT010000096.1, from coordinate 66,966 downwards.
TCCCCTGCACCGCCAATAAAACGCAGTGCCAGCGGCCCAATCAGCAGCAATGCGCGGTGCTCATTCATTGGTTCGAGCCTGGCGGGCTGGGTATAACCGACGCGGTTACCGCTGATCTGACAGGTGGGTATCCAGCCTCCGATGCCGATGGCACTGACGGTCGTGACCTGGTTGCCATCGGCAGAGATTCCGGTGTCGACCACCTCGCAGCCTTCGATGCGCAAATGTGCACCGGTAGGCGTCCACACCTCTTCGGCGTATACGCCGATACCGATCGATAATACCGAAGCATAGCCGCAGTTGCGTACCCGGTTTCCGAGCAGTGCGGTATTGCCTCGCACGAATAACGCCATCCCCAGCAGCAAACAGGATTGCAGCGTGTTGCCGCTGATCTCCATATCGGTTTCCTGCGTGGCGGTGATGCCGGTGCCTGCCTGATCGATGCGATTGCCTGCTATATGGTTGCGTTCGCCTTCGCTGAGATGCACGGCGAAGAACACTTCGCGCAGGTCGTTATTGTCGATGCGGCTGTCACTGCAATCATCCACCCGTACGCCGTACCATCCGGCGCCACCGCCATCGATGTGATTACCGGCGATGGCCGGACAGGCGATGCGTGAGACGACAATTCCCAATTGCGGACCCAGCAATTGATTATCGCGCACCACAGCGTGATCGGCGGCACGGCCATTTTTTGCATCGGCCAGACAATAAATGCCGGCGGGCACTGTCAGTTGGTCCTTCTGTGCAATCGCTTCCATGAAATTTGCGGCGATCATCGCGTGATCACCGCTGACTCGAATACCGCCCCACGCTGCGGAGAGCAGGTCGATCTGGTTGCCGCGCACCTCGCATTGAGCAGCTTCGACATCTATTGCGTAGAGGCGGGCATCAAGGTAATTGCGCATTTGCACGGCATCAGAGGGAAGTTTATCTTGCGTGACACCGGCACTGCGGCTGATGCGATTACCCAATATGAGTGAACCCACGGCGTTATGACGCAAAGAGATACCGACCCAGAAATGGCGGATGCGATTGTTCTCGATGCGGCAAGCTTGAGTGTGATCGGTATCTATTCGTATACCATATTGGCCATTGGATCCATCGGCCTGACCGAGGAATATGCCGGTAATGCCTGCAATGGCATTGTCGGTAATGCGCAGACCACCCTGATAATCCTGACTCAGAATGCCGACGAGGAAATTATCCAGGCGATTGGCGATCAGGTCGACATCGGTCACGCTGCTCAAATTGATGCCAACATAGGACGGCGGCGCTTGCAGCTGCGAAACAACTACAGCAAGCGCACAATGCTCCACCCGTACCCGCATACAGTACTCCAGATAAAGCAGTGTGCCAATATCGGCAGCAGCGGCTGTCGCCTCGAAGCGTATGCCCTCGACGACAATATCGCTAACCGGCGAACTGGCATTGCCGATCTGTAAGGTTCTGGCTAGCCCTGCCGCACGCACGATGGTGCCAGGACTCTCACCGCGCAGAATGATGTGTGACGCGAATATCTGAATGGTAGTGCTGACGTTGTGCACGCCCGTTTTCAAACACACGCAACCGCCTTCATCCGGCAGCGAGTCGATCGCGGTCTGGATATTTTCGCCAGGCGCGACATTGATAGTGCAGCACCCGCCGCATTCAGGCGGCCATTTCACGCGGCAGTCGGTTTCGTCGTCGGGGAAGGTGACGATGGACAGCCTCGCATAATGGCGATGGATGCCGCGCGGCGGCGCTTGGGTGTAAGTTTCCACCGAGGTGTCATTGGTGCGTGCTGCGGATACCCAATAGTCCCCGCAGTGGAACCCGCCGCCGGAGGGATCAAGACCGAATTGAATTTTAATTCCGTTTTCCAGCACCACCCAAACGCCCGCAGCCGGCACCGGAATCAGTCCGGTACTACCCGCCGAGTCAAGATTGACGATGACATTGTTGTTCGCGTCTCGCACCGTGCCCTTTTGATCCCAGCGCCGCACGCGAGTGTGGCGGGAATCCAGGGTATCGAGGCCGCCGCCGGGAACGAGATTCGCTGGCAACGCGGGGGTGAAGCTGATGGTTTGCTTGGCATCGTCGACGCTGATCTTGCGCATCACGCCGCGGCGTAGCGCAGGATCGCCGTTTTCGCCGCTGAGTTCGCGCCGGTCGTCAAGTATCTCCACCCAATCACCGCTGTTGAAACGCAACACCGCGTCACGGCCCAGGCTAGCCAATTTGAGCTCGGTGCTGGTCGCGGTCTGAGAGACAATTTCCACTATATTGCTCGCCACGCTGGCATTGTCGCGTGACCATTTGAACGTCGCCGCACCCACGGCGCCGCCGTCGTGAATCTCGACGCGATAGAGCTGGTTCTCCAGTCCGCGATAACCACCGCTGGGCGGCAGTTCGCATGGATCGAGATCGGGCGGAACGCCCTCCGCCTTGATCGACATGCGTCCGGCGGATGGTGCAATAAGCGCTTGCCAGCCAGCTACCATGGCATCGGGTGCGGTGCAGTTGGCTCCGCCAACATTAGCCAGCATACGCACCTGCCACACGGTTTGCTGGCGCGTGGTGGTATCCACGCCCACGGCGCTTTCGACCAAATTGGGTTGTTGCAGATAGGTAACCTCGCGCTGCCAAACTTCAAGATAGGCGAGGTGCGGTCCGCCGCTGGGCAAGGTTGGCGGCGCGGGGAAATACGGCTGCAGATTGTACGCCAGCGCCGTTTTTCCTCTCAGCTCAGCGAGCACAGCATCGAACTCCGCCGCGCCGCCGCCGTGATTCTCCGCCAGCAGCCCGTCCACATACATGCGGCCGCGACCGATGCTGATATTGCCCCCGGCAGCCTCGATCTTGAAGGCGTCCGGCGTCTGCGGCGAGACCACCGCCACGCCCGTGATACCCGGCGTAACATGCACGCCGAACGTATCCACGCTCTCGGCGCGCAAGCGCCTGTCCAGTACCGCCACCCACTCATTCCAATCCGAGTCCAGTTGCACGCGCCCTTGCTGCATCAAGACGCCGGACAGATCGATGCGAGGATCGAATCGAACTCGGCTGTAATCTCCACTCATGACTTTCTCCTTATTGTGGCGGCAATGCCGCCCTTAACTTCCGTAGATCAATCCCGCTTCCAGGCCAAAGCGCAGATATTCTTCCAGCCGCACGCGCAGATTGGTTTCGCGTTGTGGCTGATACAAACCATGCAGCACGCCCATCTCGCTCTCGTCATGGGCACCACGGCGAATCTTGTCTGAGGTGCTCTGTAGCAACTGGCAATAGCCGGAATCACCGTAATGCAGCGAAGTGAATTGCGGCCAAATCTGCTGCTCGCTATCTTCAGGTTGGCAGTGATAGCGGGATGGTGTGCGCGAGCCGGGCGGTATATAGGAAAAACGCACGCAGCCTTGTTGGCGGCGTTCGGCCCAAAGCGGTGCTTTCCATGTGTCACCGCCGGTGGTGAGCGCAGCGACAAAGATGCAATCACTTGCCAGCGTCAATTGCCGGGTGTGGACTTTGCCGATGACGGTGCAGCTTTCCAATGTGAGTGCGCCGCTTTCTGCGAGGGCATCGGCGCCGGGGCCACGGAAGGCAATGAATTTTTGCGAGGTCGCATCCACGATGCATTCTCTCAACGAGACTTCAGCATCAGCAGCGATATGCAGCGGAGCGGTAATGCAGCGTTCCAGCTCTATCTTGGCGAAAGCATGACTTACCACTAGGCCGGGGGCATCGACCGCTCCGAACGTTCCCGGCACCAGCGTGCAATCGCGCAGCACGAGATAACGCGGCTGAGAGTCGGGGAAAGCAGCCATCCTGAGTGTACCGCCGCTGATTACCCAGCCATCGAGGATCAAGGTCGCTTCGGCGCCGAGCGTAAGCGTGATATCACCGCTCGCCGCCAGCAGAGGGCGCGCACCATTGACCGCACGCAACACGACCGTCTTACCGGCATTCACGGTGATCGAGGGCGTCTCCACATAACGGCGGCTGTCGAGCACTTCCACCGTGCCGCCATTCTGCACCAAGTTGAGTGCTGGCTGCAGTGCCGCGCCGCCATGCACGGTTTGCACCGGCGTGACCGGCACGGCGGGGTCGCCGCGCTCGTATTCGCCGCCGCCGATGGCAATGGTGTAACCGTAATGAAAGCTCACCAGCGGTGCAGAGGCCGGTGCGTCGGCGAAGGCGATGCGGCCCAGCACCGGATCGATGGACACTAGCCCGGAACCGGCAGCAGGCTGGTGCGCCCAGGCGATGACATTGCCGCCGCCGTCCTTGATGTCGCTAAGATCGCAGATGCAGATGTTGTTGCGCGCAATTAGCTGCGGTGGATTGCCGTCCAGTTCCAGCCATAAGCTTTTGCCAGGACCGTAGTAGTCGCCGAGATGAGCCTTGAGCCAGCGGTGCGCGAGCGGCATCGGCACGTTGCGCGGCTCAGCCAGATGCGTTATCTCTTCTTCCGTTTCTGGCGTGTTGTAAAGCGCCATGTCGGCGCCCAACGGACTGAAGCGGAAACGCAGCCCGCCACCGATATCTGGATCGACCACTGCCGGCGAGCGGGTCAACGAAAACGCGCGTACCCGCCACAGATAAAGGCCAATGTTGGGAATGTTGTGGCGCGCGGCGCCAGTGCCCATGCCGATACCGGTTCGCCGCACATCCACGGTGTGAGCGATCGTGTCGAAGGCAGTGTCGCGCCAGTGCAGTCTTTCCTGGTTGCGCAGATCCGGTGCATAGTGCGCATGGGTACGCAAATGATTCATGTTCTGAGTCCAGCCCAGCAGCTGGAAGAACTCCACTGCCCGCGCCGGCCAACCGGTAACATCGCGCGCCAGCTGCTCGAGCATGGATGCCGTACCCTTGCGGCGACGATAACGAATAGTGTTGGCCACATCGGCGCGCGGCGAGGCCACATTGGGCACCACGCCGTGCAGCGTGCGATAGCCGATGAGATCACCGATGTAAGGCGCCACCCACGGCGCGCAAGTTTCGATGAATTGATCGTCGTAAAGTTGTTCGAGGTTTTCCTCCATGGCTGCCACCTGTTCGGCGATGACGGCGAGCAGCTCGCGTAGCGGATAGCCTTGCTCCGCATCGCGTATGCGGTGGATTGCGGGCAGCAGTTCATAGAGGCGGTCAGCGGTCGTGTTCACGGCATCTCCTCCAGATAATCGAATGGGCTGGTATCTAACAGTAATAACTCGGCGGCAATGCCATTACCTTGCCCGTCGGTAGTCGCGGTGGCCGGTGTCAGGCGCTGTTCCAGCGCGATGGTGGCACCGCGGTAGAAACGATCCAGGTCCACGCCCAGCACGCCCTCCACCTCCTGCGCAGTGGCGATGATCTCGGAGCGAGAAACAGTCTGCCCGAAGTCGCGTGCATCGAAGGAAAAAGCGGCGCGCAGTGCAGTCTCGACGTCGGCCAACACCATTTTGCCGTCGTGATCCGGATCGCATTTGATGCGCAGGGCGAGATGAAACGTTGCCTCGTTGTACGCCTTTGTTTCGCAGTGCACCAGCGGATCACCGTTTTGTTTAAGGGTGTTGAGCAGTTTAGCGAGAGTCAAGTCCGGCGGTTGAACGCCGTCATCGCCGGCGACGGTGATGAATACAGTGCGCCCGGCGCGGGTGTTGAGCACAGTGGCTTGGGCCTTGGCGATGCCGGTGAATGCGAGTGCGTAATCTTCATAGTCCTGCACCGAAACCACGCGTCCGAGCGTGCGCACGCCTAGCGGCATGTTGCGCCGAGCATGGGTTGAACTGTCTGCATTCACGCCACCCGCAGCAGGCAGCGGATTGCTCACTGCTTTCAAGCCCAATGGGCGCGAGAGTAATTGCGAGAGCTGACCAGCTTGCAGGTTGCCCGCTGAGCCGATGCCTTTGCGATAAACAGCACGCAGATTATCCTGACCGGTGGGCAGGCGCGCGCCGTTGAGGCCATCGCCGAACTGAATGGTTCCCGCACCGTCCTCTTCCACGCGCAGCACATAGGAGCGGTCATCAGCACCTGCCTGGTAGAGGGTGGATGTCTCGTGCCAGCGGATATCGTTGACCCGCACCTCCAATGCCGCCTCGGCGCCGGTCTCGTTCTCGGCGCCTACGAAGGTGAGCGGTGTATGTTTAAGGGTGTAACGTTGATTGGAAAGTCGCGCCGCACCGCTGCCGAGAGTCTGATGCACGGTCTCGCCGTGGGTGGCGAGCGCAACGTTGGCGTAAAGCTTTACGCTACCGCGCTGGTATTGATGTTGTAACGAGGTAGTAAAAAATAATTTGCTGGTGTTGCCGTCTGCTTCGGTGCTCAGCAGCGTCAACACTTCACTCACCTCATCGCCGGCAGTGGTGGTGCCGCTGAGGATCAGCTTGCGCCCGGGCAAAAGTTCTTCCACCTTGCGATCGACACGCAAAAAATCTCCCAATACGTCGATGGTGATGGGTGTTTCCGCCAGCGTCAGTTTTTCACTATGAGCGAACACCGCCGTCTCGCGCAACCGTTCATTGAAGAGTTCGCGTAGGTTCTCGCCTTTCACCTTCAGCCGCGTGGTTTTGCCGCTGAGCGTAAAACTGGCGCGCGCATCCTCGCCTGCGGTATCGACTTGATACAGCTCCTGATATTCGGGGATGGACAGCACCAGCCAGCCGTCGTGCACAATCTGTGGATAGAGCGCGTCGAGGTGCAGCGTGTGGACGTTGCGCGGATAGAGCCGCTCTTGCGGGATGATCTGCTTGGCCTGCCCCGGCGGCGCCCAAGACAGCTTGATAGTTGCCGCGCCACCATTTTCGTAATACTCCAATTTAATATCGTATTTCTTGCCGGCAGTGAGTGTGATGCCGCCACTGTTTTCGGTCGCGCCATGATCGGTCCAATTGTTGATGAGCAACTGATTGTCGACCCACAGGCGCACGCCGTCGTCGGACGTGGTGTAAAAGGTGTAGCCGCCGGTAATAGGCGCATGTACCCAGCCGCTCCAGCGCACCGAGAACGTGTCGGCGCCGATCAGCGGATCGGGCGAACCGCTTCCCCATTCAAAATTTACCGTGGTGTCGGTGCGGCTGAGTTTGCGACTCGAGAGATTTTTGTTGTCAAAATATTCGCCGAACAAACCGGTACCGGTGGCGGTATCGGTCGGTGGATCGGAGATGTCGGCGATGGTAAAGCCAGGCCATTCGGTGGCGGTGATGGTCGAGCCGGTGGGCAGTCCCAGATAGCCGCATTTGATGTCGTTGGACATTATCCGCCAGTCGGGAGCATTATAACCGAACAGCGAGGCGCGCTGGCGCAGCGCGTAAACCTTGGGGTCAGCCGCCGGCGCGACGTAGGGTGCAGCGGTGCCCAGGCCGTGATCCAGCGTGACAATGGTGCGATCTGCGGTGCTGTCCAGCACCACGCTTTGGACGCGACGGAAATCCCAGTTCTCGTTGCCGGTATTGTTTTCACGTTCCGTGCCGACGAACAGCAGCGCGTCACCAGCCTTAAGTTGCGTCGCGGTGCCCTGCAGGTACACGATTTTGGTGCCGAACACCGGCAGTTTCATCTCATGCATTTTCGGCAGCAAGACATTCCATGCCGGCCGCGCCTCGATGCTCTCGACGGTCTCAAAGGTCTGCGGTTTTTCGTCGGGGCCGGGTATGCTTTGCACCTTGATGCCGATGTCCAACGTGATTTTGTCCGGTACGCCGGTAGCCTGCTTGGGATCGCTGCTCACGGGTTGTGGCGGCGGCTCTTGCAGCGTGAAAGCAAGGTAAGTCTCCGCGGCAACACCGGGTTTGAGTCGATAGCCGATCAGTCGCGCCAGTTCGCTCAACGACAACCGCTCATCAGCGGTGCGCAAATAGGATTCATTGGCGAGACGTTCCTGATAGAAGCTCAACACATCAGCCATACAGGCATAGGCGTCCAACAGTGCGATGGAAAAATCATCGCTGTCGCGGGTGCGCAATTTCGCGAGCGCCGGATAATCCTGCGACGACAGCCGTGCCTGCAGGCTGGCCAACACCTCGCTGTGCGTGCCAATGCGATAAGCGATTGCCGCAAGCCCCGGGCGATTGTAGAGTAGCGCCGGTGCCTGGATGCCTACACCCGCGCAACAACCGCATGCGTCTTGCGATGGCTGTTCTTCGCCGCTCATTTTCCGCCTCCTATTGAGAGCTTCAACACACCCCGCTCGGGGAAGTTGGGATCGTTGTCCAGCCGTGCAATCTCCAAGCGTCCAACTGTCAGCACGCCGTCATCCATAGGCTTGGGGTCGGGTGGCGCACGCAGACGCTGGAAGGTGTTGATCACCACCGAACCCACGCCTTGTATTGTTTGTGCCGCTTCATAAAGCGCGCTCAGATACACCGCCTGGCCGAAAGTAAAGTTGTCGGGATGGAACAGCGCGGGCCTGCCATCGTCCAGCCAGCCGCGGCTAAATACGCGCATCAGCGCAGCGCGCACATCGGCACGGAAATAATCCGATTTGACGCATACCGTCATTTCCAGCAGCAGCGGCACATAGCTCGGGCTATTCACCTCAAGGTCATATCCGGCCATGCGATAACGCTCGACGTGGTCGCGGATGGTTTGCTCATAGACCGCATCCACTTCCCCGCCGCCTTTGCGATCGACGGTGAGAAACACCGTGTACCAGCTGCCGGTCCAGCGGAAGGTGGCAGCAGCGCGCTGCACACTGGGATGGCGTTCTGTCACCTCGGCATAATCTTCGGGGGTGACCGCGCGTTCTTGGGTGCGAAACGCTTCCGGCGCATCGCGCCTGATATCCTCGGCGTTTTCAGGATCGCTGCCGCCTTGCGCCGGCAAAGGATTCGACGCGCGTAATAGCCGCGCATCATTGCTGACGATGTGCGCGATGGACTCCAGACCGATGTTGCCTGCCACGCCGTTGCCGACGCGATAGCTCGCGCTAAATGAGGTGCTGACATCGGGGCGCTTGCCGTGATAATCGTCACCGAAACGCAATAAGGCGCTGCCGTCATGTTCACTCTCCACCACGAATTCGCTTGCCCCGGCATCGCTGGCGAGCAGATCGGGGCGCGGCAACCAAGTATCTGGCGTACCTTGGAAGTTGCTGGCAAGAGAAATGGCGGGGTGGGCACGCTGCGGCTCGGCGGCAGTAATCAATGCGGCGGCATCAGCCAGCGGCGACACCTGCACCTGCCCACTATCCAGCCGCAGGCGATAAGCGCTCACGCCGTCAGAAACAGTCCAGGTGCCATCTCCGCCTTGCACTACCACCGTCCCCGCCTGCAACAGCACTCCTTGCGCTTGCAAAGCATCGTGTAGCGACGGGGTAAAGCTGCGTATTTGCAACGCGGTGACGATGGCCGCTGTCGCGGTGAAGCCGAACAACGGCGCGGCTGTGAGCGGCAAAACATGCGTGAGTGGACGTTCCGCAAGTCGCGGCCGAAACCGTGGTGGCACGGCCTGCAAGGGCGGACGCTTGCAACTCAATATATCGTTCTTGGATACGAGAGTGAGTTGTGAGGCTGACACAACACCCAAATTCTCGCCAGTCAGGGTACGGCCATGGTCGGCCAGCACGATATTGCCGTAGGCCGCGCTCACCTCTCCGAAATAAGTCGCGCCGTGATCCAGGTCAGTGATGGTCGACAGGCATAATGGAAACGGCAGTGCATCCTGTTCTGCCCAGCGGATCTCGGTGACATCCAGCGGATTATTGTTGGGTACTGGCAGGAACAAACCACCGCAGGGGTCGCTATCCAAACGCACGTCGGTGAGACGCACCGCCCAACGATGCGTGCGATCTGCATCTGCGGCATCTCCAGTGCGCGGGCCGAATTCTTCCGCGAACACCAGCACGTCACCTGCCTTGAGGTTGGGATAGTGTCCGTTTAACGTCGCGCGCATCGCACCCTTGGGCAAACAACATTCGCGCTCGCCCCAAGTATACAAACCGATGCGTTCGTGATCCTGATAAAGCAGGGTATCTTCTACCGTCTCGAACACCAGCGCACCGCTTGCCAAGGCATCGCGCAGTTGGTCGCCAGATGGGGCGATGCGCTCGGGCGTGTTAGGCACGCGCGTGAGTAACGGTGTGCCGTGTGGAATATTTACACCGTCATCGTTAACGAATAGCTGTACCCACACGCGGGCATTACAGCCCTCGTGCACCCAATAATCCACCAGCCGTGCATGACGTCGCAGTGAGATGCGTTTGCGCGCGGTAGCGAGATATGCTTCGGTGGCGACGGCGTCTTGTTGATAGGAAAGCTGATCGCCCACATAGGCCAGCATTTCCACCAAGGTTACGCCTATATCGGCGGCGTTGCGGCTGGACCAATCAGGCATGAGCACGCTCATGCGGTCAAGCATCAGGCGGCGGAAGCTGGCGTAATCCTTGGCGAGATAATCGAGGCGCGGATTCGTCGCTGGCGGCGTAGGACAGGGAGTAACGCTGGCGCAATCGAAATCCGATTCGCACTGCACCTTGAACGAGAACTGGATCTCACTCAGGCGCGGATCGAAACCAGCCGGTGGCGTATCGCTGCCGGGGCCGCTCAGCAGGCGTAGCGAATACAGTGAAAAATCACCGTAAATCTTGGTGCGAATCACCATGAATTTATTGAGAGGCACGAGGCCGTCGACCAGGCCGGGCGGCTCACTGGCTGGCAGCGCATTAGCGATCGCGACCCACTCAATGTCCACGCTCTTGATGCGTTCGCCGCCTTCGATACGGAAGTTATCCTTGCCAAGAATGGCAGGCACTGCACGCAGGAATTTTACGAACAGCGTGAGCTGGCGAGTGGAGTCGCCGGGAATGCCGCTGTCATGCACCTCCAGATATTCCAGGCCATTGAGGGTGCCGTTTAACTTCACTACTTCACGGCGGCGCTGGTCACAGCAGTAGTATTTCATGAGCCGCCTCCCGGCGCGCTGATCTGCGCCACGCCACGAGTTTGCGTACGGCGTTCTACATATTGCACGGTGATGAGCAAGGCGCCGTCTTGCGCCTGTACATCGACGGTGTCGACGGTAATGACGTCGCTCAGCCATTGCTGCAAGGCGCCTTGAATCAGGAACTGCGTGGTCGCCGCCACTTCAGGGCTGGCGGCGGCAAACACCAATTGCATCACGCCGCTGCCGAAGTTGGGACGCATCACGCGTTCGCCCGGCGCAGTGAGCAACACCTGCTCGATGAGGTCGCGAATATAACCGGACTCGTCCGTCTGCGCGGTGCGGCCGCGGCCATCGAATTGGAATGGATAGTCGATCTGGCTCATAAGTACCTCATGTCACGAGCACCCTGGGTTGTACCACCAGCGGCAACAGGCCGGTACCGGTAGGCACGCACACCGCTTGCCCCGTTTGTATTAGTACTGGCGCACCGCCCGCCAGCACCCGCACTGCACCCATCACCCATTGCGCGGTGACGCAGGGCGGGTTGGGCGTGCCGGTGAGAGCGCAACCGGTAATCGCATAGGGCGTGGCCAGTGTGGTCACCGGCTGACCGCTCAGCAGCACGCGCGGAAATGGCGTGAGCGGTGTCGCCGGTCCTGCGTGCATGCAGGTTACCGTGGCGCCAAGATGAAGGATGGGTGCGGGCATAGTGTCGTTCTCCCTATATCACCGTGAGTGCCCCAAGATTGATGTCCACCGTCGGCCCGGTGAGATTAATCACAGCGCCCTTGCCGTTGGAGATCATGATGCCGATATCGGTCACCGAGATCATGGCACCGGTCGTGGTCTGCAACTGGATGCCGCCGGTGGGGCCGGGCACATCACTAATAACAATGCCATTCTTGAGCGGAGTCTGCAGCGTGATGCCAGGCACTGCGGGCGGTACCATGCGCGACAGCACCGGCAGCTCTGCGGCGCTGCCCCAGAAACAGCCGACCCATATCGGGTAATCCGGATTACCCTGTTCGAACTCTACCCACACGCCACTGCCGATCATAGGCAACGCAAACATGCCCATATTGATCCCAGCCACTGGCACACAGGGCATCGCCCAAGTTGCGGGAATAAGCCCCGCCACATCAGGCACCTGCACCTGCAGTCGTCCCATCTGCATCGGGTCTACATTGTTGAGTACCATACCGCGGTACTTGCCGAAAAAATTGCCACTATCGCTCATACGGGAACCCTTGGTGTGATTGAAACCAGACCGTTGCGCGTCAGGTTGAAACTTTGCTTGAACTCGCCGCGCTTGAGTGTGCTGGTAACACTATTTACAAAATAGAGGCCATCGTAGGCGATGCCTGCGCCACGCACGCCGACCAGTTGTCTGGCTTTCAGTGGTCGACCGTAGCGCAGCACATTAATGCTGCCATTAGCGCTGACTGAGTCCTGCGACTTTTTCGCTTCATTAAGCCCTTTTGAAATCGCCTGCATCGGGTTCATCTTTGCCGTATCCTTCAGCACCTTGATATTGCTGATCGATGTGGAAAGCAATCCCAGCGGTGGTTGCAGCGGGTTGATGTTGGGGATCGGGATCGGGATCGGAATACGCGTGAGTTGGTTCTGGATGAACACGACCGGCAGCACGCCCTTGGTCGGATCGAACGAAAAACTCATGTTTTCGACGTTGGTTAGCGCGTCCATATCCACGTTGAGTGCCGGTTGCGGTACGCCCACTTTGATCTCTGGCCCAAAATAGGCGATGTTGGTGCCCGCCACCGGCCCTGGTTCGATGTAAAAAATGTAGCCGGCCTCTTCAGCGAGCTGCTGAATGTATTGAAGGTCGGTACCCCTATGGGCGGGAATCTTGTCCACCGGGATGGGGACATCGGGAAACAATACCGGAATAATCAACGGTATCAGGCCGAAGGCCGCATACTTGGCGCAAATCAGCGCTACGCGCGCCTCAATCGGCATTGCAGGGTAAGGTAAGCCGCTGAAATCGAACGTGTTCATGACCTTGGTCAGATCCTCCCCGGTGACCGTTACCGTGCCCGGAGAGCCGTTGCTTCCTGCATGCACTTCTACATTCGTCATCACCCCGTCAAACAAAGGCTGTGGCGTACCGTTGAGAGTGATGATCAGCATGACGCGCAGCGGCGGCGTAGCGGGACCACTGTTCATCGCACCGGCGATAATGAAAAACGTGTTCAGTTCCGACTTGCTGCTGAATTGGAAGCTCATCTGGAAGCCGCTCGCCGCACCTGCCGCCGTAGTGACCTGCACGCTGTCGAGCGCATTCATTACCATCTGCGGCACCGGCACCGGCACGATGGGGCCAATCATCAACGTGAGATGTATCCCCTTAGCCAGCATTGATCACTCCCTGAACGCCTTCAGGCAAAGTGATGCTCAGGCGCTTACCCGCAGTCTCCGTCAATTCATCTGGACGTATAGCGCCGTTGGCATCGCAGATGCGCCAGTACTGAGATGGATCGCCAATATAGCGCGCGGCAATATTGTCCAGCCGGTCGCCCGCAGTGACCATATGCTCCTGCAACAGCGAGAAGTTCTCTGGCGGCGGCACGAATCGGCGCTTCAGGTACGCGACGACCGTACCGTCCGGCTGAGTAGCCTGCACCGCCGCGATGCCGTGGTAGCGGCTCTCGGGCGGAAACAGGGGGGTAACGAGAGAATTCGCCTGCATGAAAGCCTGGATCGGGTCTATCATCAAATACCTCCTATTCCCAGCGTGGAGAAAGCTCCCGCCTGGGCTTTAGCCGCAAGCCGTTCCTTGTTTTGCAAATAGCTCATGAACAAACTGCCGCCCTTGTGATCGAAGCCGAGATCATCCACGTTTAGCACCCTAAAGCCGATGCTTACCTTGGCGAGGATCGGATTCAAGGACGGATCGAAGGCTTCCTCGGTAACGCTGAAATCCGTAATTCGCACCGGCACGATGCGATTTTTTCCCCACACAAAAAGGGCCAGTGGTGCCTCCATCGGCGCGATCTCCAGCGTGCCGGACTGTGACATTGCATTGCGGTCGAGCAACTGACCACTGGTCGGATTGACCAGCGATTCCAGTACCGATATTTGCGGCTGAATTCCGTTTTCCACCACGGCGCGATGCTGATCGGGAAACTCCAGTTGATCCGCCGCGTCAATGTCCGCCTCAAGCTTGAATGTCTCCACCGCCGGACCCTTGAAACGCATGGCCTCCGAGCGGTTGCCGCCCTCGCCTCCGGCACCCTGCACTTGCAAGGTGCGCGTCAGTTTTTCCGGGTTGTATTGCAACGAAATAATGCGCAGCACCCGGCCCGATTCAGCATCGATCAACACAATGCCGCCTTTAAGAACTTGCGGGGAATTCGAATAACCGCTCATTGCATCAGATACCTGTTTGTCAATTCAGTAGGCGGTTGTAATCCGATAGCTTGTCCATACGGCTGAGAATGCAAAAATGCGTTTGATTGCTGCTTCCGCAGCGTAGCGACGCTTTTCCCTTGATCGTCTTGCTTAAGCATGGTCATGACAGCTTCTCCCGAATTCCAACAATTTCGCATTCATCTGCTGCGGATGGCGCTGAGATAGGCTTTCAGGAAAGCATCCCAACCGGTCTTCTTGCTGAAATCCAAGCCGGCATACAGGGGCGACACCGACTGCAGCGGGAAATAGATCGCCACGCCGTTTGAATTTTTCATGTCCGCACCTTTATAGCCTTGCGCCATCACAAAGTCAGTCTTCACGGCCTTGTCGACATTCTGGCAAGCAACTGTGGTAGCGGAATCTGCACCTGCCTTGGCCAACAATGAACAGAAGTCGACCAAATCGATATTGTCCGGAACGTAGTAGCTTTGCACTTTGTTGCGAACCGTCAAAATACGCTGCCGTGCTGCGCTGTCTTTCAAGCTTACTTTCAAGGCGGTAGCCAGTGCAGTCACCGCAGTGGCAAGTCCGGTCGCTTTGGATAAATCGCAGGCTGACAAGGTAACGCCGTCCGCATTGGTGTACGAAGCCAGATACTTGTCGACAATGAGTTTGCTGAGATCACGCGGTGTCATTGCCGGTTTTTTGGCCAAGGCTCCCAGAATAGTGTGATACGGCCAACCTTCACCCGGTTCGGTTTGCTCCGAACCCACCGTGTACGAGGCACTGTCGCGAATCTGGTAACCCACCTCGGCCATGCTCATCAGGCAGGCATCCATGCCGAGAATATCAAGTTTGCGTTTCAAGAGTTTGGCCGTGTTGGCCATCACCTTCTTCATCTCCAGATTGTCCAGAAAATCCTTGGCATTGTCGTCGAGCAGGATGGCGCGTGCCATGGCGTCGCTTCCGGCCTTCACCAGCATATTGCGCACTGGAGGATGGAACAATGCATGGCGGACTGGGCCGGAGGTTAGTCTGCGCAGGCCGCGATGACGCTCATTGGCGTAAACATCCGTGTCATCCCATCCTTGGCCGTGATTCCAGAGGACCAGCATATAGTGGTCAGCCGGATAGTTTTTGATACTCCATTGAATGAAATCACTGAGACACTTCGGGTCACCGGTGTTGATGGCGTCGAGGGAAGCGACGGCGTCACCCGTGACGATGCCGCCTTTGCGCAGGTAATAGCGCCTGGCGACATGACCCTCAGCGCGGTCAAACTGGGCGACGATGTTGAGCTTGTCGGTCGAACCCACTTTTTTCATTTCCTTCAGATCCTGCACGCCTTCTGGATCCAGGTTGTTGTCTCCCGCCATATACACCATGACCGTCCATGGTTTGATTGTTGTGGCCATTTTTTATCTCCTTTCGTGCAATTGAGGGCGTTACTCGGGTAATTCTTTTATTTCAAAAGTTCAACTTAAAAAAGCGAGCCGTCCTCTATTATTTTTTCTACTTGTTTTGGATTAAGAATGGTTTCAAATATATTGACCTTGGCCATTTTTTACTACCGAAAAATGCCAGTTGATCTGTCGCGTCGATGTCCGCTTCCAGCTTGAACATCTCCACCGCCGGACCCTTGCGGCGCATGGCCTCCGAGCGGTTGTCGCCCTCGCCTCCAACACCCTGCACTTGCAAGATGCGTGTTAGCTTTTCCGGGTTGCACTGCAACGAAATGATGCGCAGTACCCGACATAATTCGGCATCGATCAGCACGATGCCGCTTTTGAGTACTCCGGGAGAGTTGGGGAAAGTAGTCATGGTTTTCCCTGTCCTTTTGCCCCGACCGGCGAGGTAGCAGGGGGCGCTGGTCGGGGATAGCGCTTGGTGAAATATTCGTGGGTCTTTGGCCTTAGAGACTTCAGCAGCGCCGGGTCCGTTGCGTACAGCGCGAAGGCCTCTGCGAACGCCTCCTCCCAGTTGGTGTTGCCGTAGTTCGTCACACCACCGCTTATGCTCGCCGAAGCACCCACTTTAGTACCCACTTTAAATCCGTCTGCAGAAGCGGCTTGACGGAATCCAGTGTCGACGGTGGTACCCTTTTCCCCTCCCCGTTCGAATTCATTTTTTGGACCTGGCAAGGCCTGCCATCGGGATCCAGATAGTGACCGAGACGCTGGAAGGGCGGCCCATGACTGCGCCGTTCCTGCAGCGCTCGCCGTGTTCCAGGCAGCCTGTAACGGCCGCAAATCCAACGCGTGTCCAATTTCATGCGTAATGGCTGCAACCGCTTCCGGCAAATCTCCAGCGCGAACATTGCTATCTATGAAGGCGTTGTCGTGAATAGTCACCGTGTCACTGTCCGGATTGTAGTTGCCGGCCTCGGCCGCCGATCCGGCGCCAGTTTGAACGAATGTCAGTCCACTGGCAGCGGTGAGCGCAGCCGATGGCAGGAGAAGCAGGGATTTGCGCAACAGCGTTGAGGTGTCCTGACGCCAACCCGCACCCGCCATGAACGTCTCTCCACCGACTGTGAAACTACCGGTGAGCGCAGGCTCTAGGTCTAGCATCTTGGTGTTCATCGGTGGCAATTCTCGAATTAGTTCAATGATTAGTCTGTCTGGTGCCGAAGTACTCGAGGTGTCGGCGATGCGGGAAAAGCGGAACAACCCCGCAAAATTTAGGTGCGGACGCAAACTGATCTCTAGGGTAATGGTCGAATCTGAAACCAGCGCCTTGGTCTTACTACCATCAGGTTTGGTTGCATCGAACCTCATCAGGTATCCAGCAAGGTTGCCTAGCGCCTTTTTAGCGTTATCAGGAATGCCAGCACCAAAAATCTCATTTAGCCCGCTGCTAAACGTAGATTGTGTCGCACCCTGGCGCGGTGCAGCGAAGATACTGTCAATAACGTTGCGATCCAGAGCCACAGCCGCTGTAACTACTTGCACACGCCGCTTTGCAGCGGCAGGCATCGCATCCAGAGACGCTGCCCCAGCTTTTGGATCAGGCGGGGTTGAGACCGGTGATGGCCCGCCACTTGACCATCGGATCATGTTCGCTTGCTCGGCTTTCAACTCTTTTGCAATTGAGTCTACGGTTGCGGGATCTAGGCGCCCATCCTGTGCAAGCCCATGCATTGCTTGCCACCTGCCGACCGCGAGTGCGAGCTCTTTGTCAGACTGCGCTGATTTACTCCTGATACCTATGACGTCACGAATCAGGGATAGTGTTTCTGGAAAATGAAACAGGCCACTATTGAAAGCGATTGCGTCCTCGATTTGCTTATCTGTGAGCTTGGCTGCAGTCCACTTCGGCAAGGTGGGAAGCGCAAGGTCACGTTGCAGGCCAAAGTGGTCATTTCGCTTTTGCTGGACAACGTGGACAAGTTCATGGGCGATAAGTTTGCGTCCTTGCGCGGAGTTCGGAACATATCGATCGGCCCCGAACACAATTGAAGCACCAACCGTGTAAGCATTTGCGCCGACGTCTGCGGCTGATTGCTCAGCGGCGGAGCCAGTATGCACCCGCACCTGCGAAAAATCATGGCCAAAGCGCTGCCCCATGTCCTGCCGCAAAGCCGGATCCAAGGGGTTGCCAGAACTAGCAAGCACACGATCTACGCTAGGAGGAGCCGTGTCTGTCTCTCCCAACGGTTGGTTTGTAAAACGTTGAATGCTAGGCGCTGCTCCACTGATAGTGGAATAGGCTGGGGCTGCAAGTACTTGATCAGCAATTCGATCCGCTTCCTGCTCCAGCTGGTCATTGCTTGCGCCTATACTGAGCTTCTTTTGCAAACGTTTTTTACTGCACGTTCCACATTCACCACTTAATGAAGATGACGCCGACCCGCCGCAAGCGCACTTACGCTGCAACAGCAATCCCGCGTGAGGTAATTTGCCCACGAGCGGTGACTTATCAGCTGTGTTTTGTAATGGTGCAGCGGTACTCATTACTTTATTTCCTGCTTGTCAGGGTTTTTACTTGATTATTTTTTTTCTGCGCAGCTAACATAAGCTCTCCCTCGTTCCAATGTTCACTATCAATCGAGTCTGATCCCCATTGATTGCTGACCACCTGTAATTGTTGATTGTTAATCATTGGTTAAGGGCATTTGGTTTTTTCGCAGGGATTTGTATTCCAGCTGGCATTGCCGGTTTTCTTCCGATGGCAGCATAGGTCACCCAGTACTGCACTGTCGTAAGTAACCGTTACCGTGGTTATGCCTATCCGTGAGTGGTAATTAAGATCGCGAATCTTGGACTGGTTGCCGACGTGCACGCATGCATGCGACCCGGTATTCAACAATCCTTCGTGAATTGCCTGAATACCTTTGAAAAAGATCGCGAAGTTCATACTGCCAGCGCCACTTTTTGAATAGCGCGCGCCCTTACCAGTTTTTGCGACAGGATCTTTCAGGTTACCGAGACGAACATTCTCGGAATCCATATAACCCAACCCCTCCAGTCGCTTAACCTTGGAGGCCTTCACCCGATCGGTCAAGCCAATGCCCAGCATCGTGGAACCACCGGCTATTGGCTGCACAATATCGGACAGAACCTTGCTCGATTTCGTACTATATTTGGCGGTCAACGTCCCAGTGGGCATACGTGGTTCCAGTTGTCCTGCAGCTTTCGCGTCTGCCGCATGTCCGGTATCGACGGCGGCCTTATCAAAAGCAATGGTGATATTGTCGATCCATGGTTGGGTCTTTGGATCCTTGAGGGTTTCGTTGGCTGCGTCAAAAGCGATAGAGTCCTTCCCTTTGTCGCGATATCTTGATAGCGTGCGATTCTTGCCCGTAGCAACGGTGGGTGATGGTTCTGACGAATCGGTTTGCTGCACCACATGCGTTAACTCATGGGCAATCAGTTTTCGCCCCTCGGGCGACCCTGGCGCGAATCCGCCTGCTCCAAACACGATGTTGTGACCTACCGTGTAAGCATGTGCGCCGACATCCATGGCCGATTGCTCAGCGGCAGAGTCGGTATGCACCCTCACCTGCGAAAAATCATGACCAAAGCGCTGCCCCATGTCTTGCTGTATTGCCGGATCAAGCGGCCTGCCGGAACCAGATAGCACACGGTCTACGCTGGCGGGTGCAGTTCCTGCATCGCCTGTTGATTGCCCAGTGAATCGCTGTATGCTCGGCGCCGCTCCGCTTACTGCGGAATCAATAGGTGCTGCCAATACTTGATCTGCGACCCGATCCGCTTCCTGCTCCAGCGGGTCGTTGCTGGCGCCTATGCTGAGTTTGGTTTGCAATCGTTTGCTATTGCATCCCTCACATTCACCCGTTAATGATGATGCTGCGTACCCACCACAAGCGCATTTGCGCTGCAACAACCCGACATTAGGCGAACTTCTTAAGAACTGAGGCTTGTCGGTGGCGTTTTGCTGCGATGCGAAAGTGCTCATGTCTTCATCCCCTTGCCGATTCCCTGCGCTACTTGCAAACCGACGCGCTGCGGCCTTGCGCCTTGGCCAATTTGCACGCTACCAACTCGCAGCCGCGACACATCACCATTCGACGTCAACTGTTGAGCGGCCTGTGGATCGGCGAACATCCGGGTCAATTCCTGTTGCAGGCCCTCGGCGATACCATGTCGGTCTTCGTGCCGGAAACCTTTCAATACCAAACTGTCGATGTGCAGGACGATGCGTTTCATACCCACCCCCGCGTTTCTGCGTCGGTCAAAGGGCGCTCGCGCTTTGAACCCTCGCTATGGGCGGCACGCAGCAGATGTACCATGCCGACAGCCTCGCCTGCATCGGCGGCCAGGAATGCGGCATTAAGGGCGATGTTGCGGATGTTTCCGCCTGCAACCTGGAGCTGCGCCAGCTTGCGGTAGTCCAGGCCATGGGTCGGTGTGGCGCCGGGGAATACACTGCGCCAGATGGCCTCGCGTTGTTCGGTATCGGGAAATGTAAATTGCACAACGAAACGCAAACGCCGCTGGAAGGCTGTATCCAGAGACGTCTTCAGGTTGGTGGTCAAAATCGCTAGGCCGGTATAAGCCTCCATGCGTTGCAACAAATAACTCACCTCGATGTTGGCATGGCGGTCATGGCTATCTTTCACTTCGCTGCGCTTGCCAAACAGGGCATCGGCCTCGTCGAACAGCAGGATTGCGCCGCTGTCCTCGGCGGCGTCAAAAACCTTGCGCAGGTTCTTTTCCGTCTCACCGATGTATTTGCTGACCACTGAGGATAGATCTATGCGGTAAAGATCGAGGTGCAGCTCGTTGGCCAGCACTTCGGCGGCCATGGTTTTGCCGGTTCCGCTTTCGCCGGCGAACAGGGTGCTGAGGCCCATGCCGCGAGCACTCTTGCGGGCAAAGCCCCATTCGTCGCAAACCTTGAGCCGGTTGCGCACATGGCTGGCGACCTGGCTCAGGATCACTTTCTGATGTTCCGGCAGGATCAGATCTTCCCAGCGGGAGGCCGGCTCAACACGCTGCGCCAAATCATCCAGCTGCCGTCGCCCCAAAGTGCGGCATGCTCGCCACAGCAGTTCGTCCGGATTATCACTTGCGCTGATAGCGCTACTGATTTCGGCTCCGGTACTCAGGATAGCTTGTGCGCTCAATCTGTACTGGGACGCAACCCCATCCAACGAACCATTAAGCTTCTGCGCCGCTGAACCCAATGCCTGTTGCCACAAGCTTCTCTGATCCATAGCGCCCGGTTTGTTCACAGTGAAGCGCAGGGTGCTGCGTTGCAGCTCCAGCGAGTCGCGGCTGGAAACAAACAACAAGCCACTTAAATTTTCGGCGAGCCGAGTGACTGCAGCTGCATTTGCCTGATCACGGCATTCAATCAGCAAAGCGCTGGATAGCAGCGCGGATTCCCGCTGCCACAGCACGGCGAAGGCATTACGTTCCTGCACTCCCGCTGGTATGTCTTCCGCATGCAGGATATGGAGTTGCATTCCGAAGCGTTCGGCTGCGACACTGGCGGCGATATCTGCCTGACCGTCGCGATCATCCCCCAGCAGCTGTATGACTGGAACAGGAGCATTGCGCTCATGCAATGCCTCCAATATCTCTTGAGCAGTTTCGCGTTGGATATCCGCCATCGTCTCTGCCACACCGCTGTTTTGCAGCAGGGGTTCCAAGCGGGTGTCGAGGTAATTGACCCCGGCCAAGAAGTGCAGCACCCGTTCGTCTATGCGTAAGCGCGCATTCGCCAAACTGGCTTCTTCGGTAACCTCAATCAGGCGCCACCGGCGCAGGGGGCGTATCGGACTAAGCGCACTCCAATGCGGTTCTTCCAGCGTCGCCAGCGCCAAACTGAATGTCGCATAAGATCGTTGGGGGTTGCTTTGCGCAGTGGCGCACAGCGAGGCAAATTTTGCGTCCATCTCCACGCCTGCGCAAAGCAGGAGAACGTCTCGCTCGTAAGTGCTGAGACCGAAGCAATCCACCAGGCGATCAATGGCTGACTGTGCCGACAATACCGCACGAATTTCGGCTGCTGTAGTCATCGCCGATTCCTGGTCTTCACCAACCAGGCACGCCTTGATGCGTGCGAGCTCAGCCACCATCAGGCGTTGATTTGCATCGGTCCAATCGTGGCGTGGGTCGGGGGCGTTCATGGCACAGTTAACACTTGTGTGCTGTCAAATTGCGGCGGCATTGTAAGCCGGTTTACCAGCAAGCTATCAGCACCATCTACGCGCAAGCGCAGCAGGTGGTTCCCCGCAGGCAATTGCGCATACTTGAATTGAAGGCTGGCTGTCGAAGCGGTAAATTTCTCTGGCGACGCCTCATATCCGCCTGCATTTAGGCTTATTCGTTGACCAGGCCGGGCTTGCGGAGCGAAGACCAGATTGATGGTTACACCGGATGAGTCGCTTGTGGCACTGGTACTCGCTACGTCGATGCGCGGCGCCAGGAACAGCGCAAGCGAATTACTACTGCGAATTTCGGTCTCGCCGGGGCGTTGCACAAGTGTAGTCACCTCCCATATACCGGCAGGCCAATCGATGTTGTCCTGAGCGGTATTAGGCAAGATCACTGAAAAACTTTCTTCGTTCGCATTAGTACCGAAAGCGATATCAATCGGTATCGTCAGGCTGGGATGCGCGAAACGCACGACAAGATTTGTTCCGCTGAGGTTATAGCCTTGCAGTTTGATGACGTCGCCGAGCCGCGCGGCCACCTGCTTATTGGGCAACTCTATGCCCGCGAGTAACGGATAAGGAGGGGTAAGCCCAGCCACAGCAGTGATGCCACTTTCGTACCAAGTATCTACATTAAGCGGGTCTGGTTTTACAACGGGCCCGCGCGTCAGCACCGGCAAGGATGAACGAACTGATTGGGTCGATTCTATTAACACCACGCTGGCCATGTAAGCTGCGGTTGGACGCAAATGACTTTGCGTGGCAGTCCAGAGTTTGGACATTTCTTCGGTACTGAGATATTCCGGTGTAATTTTGATCAGCTCGATCTGTTTTTCAAGTCCAGAACCCGCCAAGGCTTTAAGTGCGGGCGGAAGTGACGTACCACCTATCGGAGGCGATGGATCGAGTGCCTTACGAATAGCTTTGCGACTGAGTATTGGTGTTTCGTGCAGAAGCTGCATGGCATAACCGAGCAAAATTTCGCCGTGCAGGTCTACACTACCGTGAGCAGAAAGCAAGTAATGCAGGTTAAGGGCAAGCGGTGCGTTGGATAATCGCTGGTTACCGGAGGCGTCGAGCGAAGGAAATCTTTCGTTGCGCCAGCCAACGTTGGGCGTAACGTGGTACATGAATAGATTGAGCTGGGAGGACTCAGTGCCACCGTTTGCCGGTATCACCCGGTCAGGCGGCCCAGCACTTACCGAGACCGTAGCACCGAGAATGCCTGTTGCATCGTGGTTGATCATCCCATCATTGAGCAGATCGCGCAACACGGCGGTTACCCCGGCGATGGCGAGAGCGCTGCTCATGTTCCTCTCCCTCGGCGAGCAAGATATTCATCGAGCGACAAAGGCTTGGCTGGCGTCGGAGCCTGACGTTTTGGCGGCGGCGACTCATGCACGGCAGTGACTTCGATGCGGCCTATGCTCACATGCACTTCGGTGATTTCATCGACCTGACCCAGCCGACCGGAGCCGCCGTGTTCGCCACGTTGCGCTGCCGCACTCACATTCAAAGCCGAAGGACGATCGGCATTTTTTAACGGCAAAAGTGGCGAAGGATAATTACTATCGATGAGAGTTGCAGAATCATTCCCCGGGACACGCATTTCAATTCCCTCAGCCAAAACTGGGGGTTCGCCCGCAACCGTTTTTTCTATATTTGATTGCCGCAACACCGCTTTAGCCGATGAGAAAAAACCGCTGGGGCGATCCGGCTTTATTTGCAATCCAGTGTCAGATTGAGCAACTAATATTTCAGGTGACGACGGTGCAACTTCATTGTCGCGAGGCTGTGCGCCGATTTCCGAATGGGCGTTGACATGATGCTGTTCTTGGCTGGGCATGAAATCCCGTGCCGCACCATTGCTGCCAAGATGCTGCTGCTCATTATCAGCAATATCCAACGTAGCAACTTGCCTGTCCGGCTCTACCCTGCTTACCGGTGAAAAATGGGGGGCATAAGGCATGCGCGCTAAGGACCGCAGAGTATTTGTGCCGCCCATGGCCTGCGCGGCAAGCCGATGCAAAAACCCATTCATACGCCCACCATGTCGAGATAAGCTGCACGCCGTTGCGGAGAGAGCGCGAATATTTCCGGTTCAGTCCAGCCATATGCCTGGGCAAGGCTATGAACTTCGGCAAGCAAGGCTCGGGCACGCACATCGATTTCATCCCACAACAACGTGCCGATATTGAAGTCCGCTAACCAACTGTGGCCACAATCTTCACAGCTAAGGGATAGGTTTATCTCGGCTGCAGGATCAAGATCCTCCATAGCTGCTTCGACCTCTGAAAGCATATTTGCAAAACCTTCATCCATTTTCTCCGGACGGTCAAGGCAGCATCTTTCCAGTAGCTTCACTGCCGCCGCATTGATATCCCTTTCTCCGCTAACCGCCGCGAGATCGCGGCTGCACGGTACGCGGAAGCGAAGATTAGAGACTTCAAACTCGGCTGGTGAAACTTTGAAATCGCTGCTCGTCTCGTCCTCGTTGGTAGCAGCAAGTAGTTGCCCGGTATCGAGGGCGACTTCCATACGTGTGCTGCAATGCTTGCAATCAATGCAGGCAATAATGCGCGGTCCGAAGCACGTTTCGCGCAGACGTAATAGCGCCCTGTTGATGGTTCCCAACGGCAGGTCTGGAAAACTAGACGACGGTAAATCCGGTCGAGCCCAAGCGTAAAGCAACAATGCTCGGTCAATCGGATGCCTCGCGAGGCCGCGCTCCCATAACGAGAGTATCTCCGCTTCGCCAGGAACTTGCATGTGCATCAGGCTGGTTCAGTAAAGCTGGGTTCGCTAGGCTCGGTTACATCGTAGTCGCGTTCCCAGCCCTCGTTTTCCAGCTTGAGGTGCTGGATGGCCACCGCGTTGGCATTGGCGTCGAGATCAGGCAAGGCCTGGTATTCTGACACCCAGCAACGATACACCTTGTACGCAAGCGCAAGCTGGCCTGCCTCGTTATAGACCTCGATGATGAGGTCCTTGCGGAAATCCTTCAGCGAGACCTCGGCACCCAAACCAGAGCCGTAATTCCAAACCTTGTTGGCCCATTTTTCAAATTCGGTGTCATGGGTGACGCCACGATCCAGCGTAATTGCCTCGAATTTGGTGCGGCCGGGCGATTTGCGTGAAGTTGATGGATCGCCTCCCTCCCGGTGTTCAACCGGCTCAGTACTGCGTTTGAGTGCGCCAACCTTGGAGATGCCCGCGACATAGCGACCATCCCATTTAACGCGGAATTTGAAATTTTTGTAAGGATCAAAACGCTGTGCATTGACGGTAAATATTGCCATGGATGTCTCCTAATTATCAGGGTCAGGATTGAATTTGGCCGGCGATCTGCTGCAGCTTGATCACCACGAATTCGGCGGGTTTGAGCGGCGCAAAGCCCACCACGATATTGACGATTCCCAGATCAATGTCATTCTGGGTGGTGGTTTCCCTGTCGCATTTAACAAAGTATGCCTCGCGCGGGCTGCGGCCCTGGAAGGCACCTTGACGGAATAGATTCTGCATGAATGCGCCGAGATTGAGGCGTATCTGTGCCCACAGCGGTTCATCGTTCGGTTCGAACACAACCCATTGCGAACCTCGGAACAGGCTTTCCTCGAGGAACAGCGCCGTGCGGCGCACCGGAAGGTATTTCCATTCCGAGGCGAGTTGGTCCGCGCCGCGCAAGGTGCGAGCCCCCCAAACAAGGCGGCCAGTAACCGGGAAGGCGCGCAGGCAATTGACTGCCAGTGGATTGAGTTGGCCATTTTCACCATCGGTGAGTTTTACCGTGAGTTCGACCACGCCGTTAAGGGTGGCATCGTTCCCGGCAGGGGCTTTCCACACGCCACGCTGGCCGTCGGTGCGCGCCATGATTCCGGCCACCGCACCGCAAGGGGCAAAGTCAGCCAAGCGGTTTTCCTGCAAAGGATCAGGCTGGCGCAGATAGGGAAAATACAGTGCCGCATTTGCGCTGCGAGCCAAGCCCCAACTGACGCTGTCCAGACCGCTGGCGCCGGTAAGATCAGAAGGTTCGTCCCACGCCATTAGAGGGTCGACGATATACATGGCGCGTCGCGCAAGGCAATAAGCAGCGGCGGCGCTGCGCGTTTGAGAATTCACGTCGCCACCTGGTTCACGCGTCAGCGGTGGAATGCATAACAAGTTAAACAAATCTGCCTTCTGCAGTGCCCACATCCCTTGTTTGGCAGCTTCCAGAGAGGCCAGTGATATCTGGTTGTCGGTGATGGCTGCCCCTTCATTGCCAGTCGCCGTGAACGCGGTGGAGGAGGCATTGTCCAGCAACGGATCGGCACCGGGGGGCGGATTGCCGTGTGCGGTCGGACGCAGCGCAGGTACCGTGCCGGGTGGTGTGACGATCCGCACCAGGTTGGATTCCTGTTCGAGCACCCGCGTAACGAAGCGCGCGTTATTGGGATCGGTGGAAAGGTTCAAGAAGCGCTCGGTCGCACCGGTACCGGTGTCGCGCACCGAGAGATTGAACAAGCTGTTAGCAGGGTCGGTAGGGAGATGAGGACGAGTGTTGTAATCGATGCGCGCCCGCAGCTTCTCGCCCCACTTGCCGGGATTGGCAGCAATCAGGTTGAAGCCTACCGCCAAGGTGAGGGTGGCGGCGGTCGCGCCATTATGGACGCGCACAATAAGAGCATCGGTGCCGCCATTCTGGAAGAACTGCTGTAGCGAGTAACTCAAGGTGCTGTCGCGCCATAGCCCGCCGAAGCGCCGCTCAAACTCGCCAAAACTTTGCACGCGCACCGGATCATTCACCGGGCCGCGCAGAGCGCGCCCGACAAAAGCAGTGATAGAGGTAGCCACACCGGTAACAGTGCGCACGCCACTGGACACTTCTTCAATATAGACGCCAGGGTAGGATAAGGTAACCGGCATGTTGCTCCTCCTTTAAAGTAATGGTTATGTTTACGGTACGGATTTACGGCGTAGCGTCGCGTCCAAGCAGTATCTCGATGGTCGCATCGGAGCTGGTGTTATTGGTAAAGGAAAGATTCGCCGCGCCACCAAGCAGGCTTACTGCACCTGCACCGATCAACACATGCGGACCATCCAGCGCGACTACCTTGGCACCAACCTTATAACTAAGATCAACGTTCTGTACGGCTGGATTAATGACGAGCAGCGAGACAGTCCCGCTTGGCACCATATTAACCTGCTGGGTCGCACCGGCAATGATCGTCACATTGATCTTGTCGTAGGCTTCCACATCCAGAGTTCCTGCCCCCGAGACGGACGGGCCGTTGAGTGCCTGCACCACAAAATTCCAATTGATTTTTTCTGCCATGTGAACCTCCCTGAAGGTTTGGAATTACTCGTAAATTAACTAATTTTTGGTATTGGACTGATCATCCTTCCTGCTGCCAATCGAGAAGCGTTGTTTGTTCTTCAGCACCCAAATGTTTGTACAGGTTCCTTATTTACTGTTTATATAGGTTCCTTGTTCATTCTAGCCAATCACCTTAATCTCTTCAAGGTGTTGCAGTTGATTTTTGAGCACACCCAGAAGATGAGTAATTCGACATTTACGCCGCATCCAACATCAGTCAAACAAAAGCATACATCTGCTTCATCGCAAACTATGTGCGGTAGCCAACAGTATGATATGGGTCCTCGCTTGTTGCCATCCTCAGCAGAACAAAGCGAATTTTTCATATCGCTACCGGAGGCCATATGAGCTATCGCGTATTGTCGGCCACCCGGTCCGAGACAATGTCCTTGTTGTAAGTTTTACCAGGCGACGCATTCAAATCCGAACAGAGAGACGGTGCAAATTATCCTAATATATTCAAATAGTAACCGCGTACTACAACAATTTTATTGGAAACTGAATAGTTTTTCAGGCGATTTATGTGTGTTACCGCACATTCGTTTATAGTAAATAAGGTTATAAGCCTCAGACAGTTATGGGGCATCGCCATTTCCCTGACTTAGCCATTTTTTTCCATGCTCTTTCGCGATTTTCCCACGTGATCTGCATCCGGGATGCGTTCCATGTTTCGATAGGAGGTGACATATGCTTGAGAGCAATCCCGATTCTCCCGTTCTCGGCTACGATGCTAGATATACTTGGCACTCATGTATATTGGATCCCAGTCACGTCCCGAGGTTATTCGCCTATCCCTCCAAGGCAATGCTGAATAAACGTCAGGTCTCGTCCTTCCTAGTCTGGCATCAGCAGCAAACGGTCGAGCGAATTGCAATGAAAGAACCGGATGTATATTGCCAGCTGTCATCGCGGTGGCTGAGTCAATTATGCTTCCTGCAGGAAACAAGATGAAACCCGTCCAATCTCCCCTCATGAAAGTGTCAACCAAAGCGCAGACCGGTATCGCCGGTTTCGATGAAATCACCGGCGGAGGTTTACCACACGGACGCACGACGCTGCTGGTAGGCGGGCCAGGCTCCGGCAAAACCGTACTCGCGCTGCAAATTTTGGTGCATGGCGCGTGGGAGTGCAAGGAACCAGGTATCTTTGTCGCTTTTGAGGAAAACTCGAAGCGCATCGTGGCCAATGCCGAAAGCTTTGGCTGGAAACTCGCGGAGTTGCAGCGGAAAAAACTGTTTTTCATGGATATCCAGCCGATGCCCGATCTGGTCCAGTCAGGGGATTTCGATTTCGGCGGGATGCTTGCGGCGCTGGAGGCCAAATCCAAGGAAACAAAGGCGCGGCGTATTGTGTTCGATGCCCTGGATGTCATATTGACACTATTACCTGACGAGGCGGCGAGAAGGCGAGAGATCTATAGGCTACATGAGTGGTTATTGGCGCGCGAACTGACGGGCCTCATTACCCTTAAGGCTGATGAGGGATATATCAACGCTATGAGCCAGTCGCCATTCGGTTTCATGCACTTCATAGTGGACTGCACCGTTCTTCTCAGTAATAGCGTGATTCTGGGCGTATCGCAACGCAACATGCGCGTTCAGAAGTATCGCGGCTCCAGCTTCGACGAAGATGAATTACCGTTCGTGATCGGTAAAAATGGATTTGAGGTCGCCGCCGTGCACACGCCGAGCCGTGTGGATGCCGAAGTGACTAGCGAGCGCATTTCCAGCGGAGTGGAGCGGCTCGATACCATGTTGGGTGGCGGCTACTACCGCGGCGCTAGCGTGCTGATCACCGGTTTCTCAGGCACGGCTAAAACCACCTTGAGCGGTGCGTTCGCGGATGCAGCCTGCCAGCGCGGCGAGCGCACCCTGTTCGTCAGTTTTGATTCGGATGGTTCCGAGGTGATCCGTAACCTGGCCTCGGTAGGTATCCGGCTGGATCGTTATGTAAAAAGTGGATGCCTGCGCATGATTTCGGCCCGCACCATCACCGGCAGTGCAGAAACATTTCTTGTGCGCATCAAAACGCTCGCTAAGGAGCATAGGGCTCGTTGCCTGGTGATTGATCCAGTCTCAACATGGTCCAAAGCCGGCAATGCATTGACCGCGCGCAGTGTAGCGGAACGGTTGATCGACTGGTCTAAGGCCGGCGGCACCACCTTGGTCTGCACCAGCCTGCTCGACGAGATGTCCAGCCAGTCGGAAGGCAGCTCGTCACTACAGATCTCGAAGATCGCTGACACCTGGATCCACCTCAACTACTTACTACAGGCCGGGGAACGCAACCGGGGCTTGTCCATCATCAAATCCCGCGGCACAGCGCATTCGAACCAAGTGCGCGAGCTGATCCTCAGCGATTCGGGTGTAACACTGACCGACACCTACACTGCAGGCGGTGAGGTGTTAATGGGCGCGCTGCGCTGGCAAAAGGAACGCGCCGATCGTGTAGCGAACGAAGTCAATGAAGTCGCCGCAAAGCTTAAGCGCGTCAGGCTCGATGCCGAGGAAGCCGAGCTCGAGGTGCGAGTGAAGTCGCTGCAGACGGAACTCTTGGCGAAGCAAGTCGAAAAGGAATTGTTGATCCATACTACGGAGAGTCGCAAGGGGGAGATATCGCAAGGTCTCACCCGCATGGAAGAGTTGCGTGGGGCCGATGCAACAAAGCCGGATCGGAAGTGAATTCGCCATGAGACCAAAAGTCATATTCAAGTTCCGGCTCTATATCGCAGGCGATGCGCCGAACTCCGCGCAGGCGCTTGCCAACCTTACCGCACTTTGTCGGGCGCACTTCGCGGATCGACACGAGATCGAAATCGTGGATGTGTTTCGGGAACCGAAGCGTGCGCTGACAGATGGAATTTTTATGACGCCGACTCTGGTCAAGCTTGCGCCGTCCCCCGTTCAAATGATCGTGGGCACACTCAGCCAGACACAGATCGTATTGCATGCTTTGAGGCTGGAATCCGTCGCGCCATGAACCCCAAAGACCCGTCACCTGTGGAAAACGCGAATGAGAAAATTTCCGCATTAATCGAGACGCTGCACCAGACCGGGCAACGTTTGGAGGAACTAACGGCCGGCGAGGTGGATGCGGTAACGGACCGTGACGGCCGACCATTCTTGCTACGGCGCGCCCAGGATCGCTTGCGTCACAACGAGACTGCCATCCTCAACGCGTTGCCCGCTCATGTTGCTTTGCTTAATACCCAAGGACTCATCATATCGGTGAACGAGGCATGGCGGCGAATTACCAGCACGAATGCGATCCAGGGCCAGGGGCATGGGATCGGCGTCAATTACCTGGAGATTTGCGACAGAGTAAAGGGAGATGGCGCATCCGAGGCTCACCGGGCTGCAGCAGGTATTCGATCGGTGTTGGGTGGCGGGGTAAAGAGTTTTTCGCTCGAATATTCCTGTCATTCACCGACGGAACTATGCTGGTTCCTGTTGATGGTAAACCCCCTGGCTGATGACCATCTGAACGGCGTCGTGGTCATGCACTTGAATATAACGGAGCGAAAAAAAGTCGCGCAGGAACTGCGCGAAAGTGAACGTCGCTTTAGCGACCTACTGGGTAATGTAGAGCTGGTTTCAGTGATGCTAGACTGCGAAGCGCGGATTACGTATTGCAACGAGTATTTGCTCCGTCTGACCGGTTGGCAACTTGGGGAAGTCATCGGGCGAAACTGGTTTGAGCTTTTCGTACCACCCAAAAATATCAATTTAAAAAACTCATTTTTTGCAGAGCTCCTCGCCAATCAACCCGAAGCAAGGCATCACGAGAACGAGATTCTCACGCGTTCTGGCGAACGTCGACTCATTCTCTGGAACAATTCGGTGTTACGGTCGGGAGCCGGAAATGTGATTGGAACGGCTAGCATCGGCGAAGACATCACTGAGCGCAAGAAAGCGGAAGCCAGTATCGTATATCTCAACCGCGTATATGTCATGCTTAGCGGCATCAACACGCTCATCGTGCGTGTGCGCGAACGCGACGAGCTATTCAGGGAGACATGCCGGATCGCGGTCGAGGTAGGCGGGTTCCGCATGGCCTTGATAGCTATCGTGGATCAAAGTACAAACAATATTATTGTCCCGGTCGCCTCTGCGGGCAAGGATGAAGAGCTTCTGACCGCCGTTAAAGGCATATTGTCATCAAGCGAGACTGCGCCAAATACCATGCTCGCACGGGCGGTAAGGGAGAAAAGGCCCGTCGTATCAAACGATTCGAAAAGCGACCCTAGGGTATTATTCAACAAGAGATACACTGAATCAGAAGTTCGCTCGATGGCAGTTTTGCCACTGATTGTTTCGGATGAAGCGGTAGGCGTGTTCGCGCTGTACGCTAGTGAGAGCGAATTCTTCCATGAAGAAGAGATGAAGCTGTTAACTGAGCTGGCTAGCGACATCGCGTTCGCGATGGATCACATCAATAAGGAGCAGCAGCTAAATTATTTGGCCTACTTCGACGTCGTCACCGGACTGCCCAACCGCGCCCTGATTCACGACCGCCTGGATCAAGGAATAATGGCGGCGCGACGCAACAAGTGGCTATTGGCGGTACTGATAGTAAATCTAGATAATTTCAAGGTGGTCATTAACACGCTAGGACACGGCATCAGCGATGGACTGCTGCATGAAATCGCACGCCGTCTCACGGCATGCTTGGACGCTACCGGCACGGTCGGATGTCTGGGGGGGGACGAGTTCTGCATCATCCTGCCAGAGATTGGCCATAGTGAGGACGCGGCGATGGTGGCGCGCAAAGTGATCGACAGTTGCACCGGGCCACACCTGATTGAAGGCTATGAACTGTTCGTCTCGGCAAGTGTCGGCATCACCTTGTTCCCGGACGATGCCGTTGATAGCGCGGCTCTGATCCATAACGCCCACACAGCGATGTACCGGGCCAAGAATCAGGGGCGCAACACCTTCCAGTTCTTCACGATGGAGATGAACCGGAACACGCAAAACAAGATGCGGATGGAAACAGACCTCCGTCACGCACTAAGCAATTGCGAGTTCCTGCTCTATTACCAGCCCAAAGTGAGTTGCGCCACCGGAAAAATCACAGGTTTTGAGGCGCTGCTGCGTTGGCAGCATCCTGCACGTGGTCTGGTGGGACCGGACGAGTTTATTCCGTTGCTGGAGGAAACCGGTCTGATCGTTCCGATCGGCGAATGGGTGCTAACCACTGCCTGCGCACAATTGCGGTGCTGGCACGATGAAGGACTGGGGACGCCGAGCATGGCGGTCAATATCTCCGAGCGGCAGATTCATGTCACCGACCTGTGCGAGACAGTGCGTCAGGCGCTGGCGGCGAGCGGGCTGGCACCTATTCACTTGGAGCTGGAACTGACCGAAAGCCAGTTGATGAAAGATGCCGATGGCGTCGTTGGCATCCTAAAGCGGATCAAAGCGATCGGCGTGAAAATTACTCTGGATGATTTCGGTACCGGCTACTCCAGCCTGGCCTATCTTAAGCGCTTTCCAATCGACTGCCTGAAGGTCGACCGGGCCTTCGTTCAGGACATTATCGCCGACCCCGACGACGTTTCGATAACCCGCGCCATCATCACCCTGGCGCACAGCCTGAAGCTCAAGGTGGTGGCCGAGGGAGTCGAGACCGAGGGGCAGCTGGGTCTTCTGATCGCCAACCATTGCGACGAGATCCAGGGCTATTATTTTAGCCGGCCGCTGCCCGCCGAGGACGCGACAGCTCTGCTGCGCGAGGGTCGATCGCTGGGCAGCCGGATGATGGCCGGCCTGAAGCAGAGCCGGACGCTGCTCTTAGTCGACAACGAAGCAAATATTCTTTCAGCGCTGAAGCAGCTGTTGTGTCACGACGGCTACGACATTCTCACCGCCCGGAACGCGGAGCAAGGACTGGAACTGCTCGCTAGCCATCAAGTCGACGTAATCATTTCCGGCCAACGCATGCCCGGCATGAGCGGGATCGAGTTCCTGCGCCGGGTCAAGACGCTGCATCCGAAGACAGTACGCCTGGTACTTTCCGGCTACACCGATCTACATGCGGTGACGAATGCGATCAATGAGGGGGCGATCTACAAATTCCTGACCAAGCCCTGGGACGACGGCATCCTTCGTGCCAACATTGAGGAAGCCTTCCGAAACAAGGAAATGGCCGACGAGAACCTCCGCCAGCACACAGGATTGGCGTTGACCAACAGCCAGATGACAATGGCCAACGAGCAGTTGCAGAAGCTGCTGGCGAACAAGGATCTACAGGTGATGCGCGACGAGTCTTTGCTCGACATCGCACAACAAGTACTGCCGCAACTACCCTGGCCGATCATCGGTATCGACGATGAGCGCACTGTCACCTTTGCCAACACCGCCGCCGACGTGACCTTCGGCAATGGCGAACTGCTTCTGGGCCGGAACATTTACGCCTCGCTGCCGGCGTCGCTCCTCGCGGCGCTGGGTTCGTCCCTGACGGCAGAGTCAGACATTGACATCAATGGTGTCCGCTATCGTTTGCGCTGTAGCAGTATAAGCGAGCACTCCCGCTCGCGCGGTACCCTGCTCGTGCTGCTGCCGCACGCCCTCTTGCCAAATCAGCAATGATCCAAATAATTCCGCTCGACAAAACGCTACCCGGTATGGTGTTAGGCAAAGTACTGATGAGCTGCAGCAATATGCTGCTGCCACTTGGCATGGTGATCAACACTTCTCATATCGACAGTTTGCGGCGTTGTGGAGTGAGCAAGATAATTGTGCTGGCGCCAAGCGAGCTTACGGTTGCGGAGATCGATGAGCGGCGTGAAGCGCCGCGTGGGCGGGTAGTTACCCCTCACGCCACCAAAATTCCCCCTGGTAAAAGATATAATCATTTTTGTACGTCGACAAATTGCTTAGTGCGAGAATAATCTGTGGCCAAATATTTCAAAGCAGTTAATAACCACTGTGAACGTTAATTTTGAACGTGATCCACAATCGATTACTTTGAAAAAATCACCTCTATTGCTTTCTTGGCGGTTTAATGGTGTTGGTTGGTGTACGATAAGCAGTGAGAGACTTCCCCTACAGCCTTGTTAGAAAACCTTATGAAAAACCTTTTGTCCTACTCCTACGATGACCTGAACAATTCTTGGAATCACTTGCACTCTCGCCATGAAAAATGGCTTCGTGACGTGCAAGAGCAGGCAACATGCTTACGTGACGAAGTCACCGCCATGCTTAATCCCCCCTCGGAGTTTCTGGACGGGCATGGCACCTTAGAACCAATACGCTACGTCGAAGTAGTCGAACTATTTGAAAAAAAAATATCTCTGGACGAAACAACTTCACTCAGTCGGATCACCGATAACGGAGAGTTTCTCTTTGGTCTTTCAATTGCTTTTGGCAAGGCCTCAAACACCCTTCAAAAACATAGGGTACACGTTCCGATCGCGATAAGGTTTCATAATGGAATTCGCCAGTTTGGCTTCTATGACCCACGGAGTAAAACGGTTGAGTCGAGTCCCGCTTGGGAAGATGACATGGAATTGTTCATCGAAATGTTACTAAATCGAATCAAAGAATTCTTGGACACCAATCAATTCATAGACCATTACAACAAGTCAGCAATATCTCTTTTGTAAAGCATCAGCTGTTGGGGGCTTTATTAATCGCGTCTGACCCTGAGGTCTCCCCCATTGATTTGGGAAGCTCTACTTTTTCAAATCAAGAAACTGCTTTTGTAACTTCTTTTTCAAGAGTCAATTTTGACTTATTGTCTAGCACATTAACTAACTTAGACATCCCTGGAATTTTTGAAAGATGTTCAATCGCATTGGTTAACTTGACACTTTTATCGAGAGCATCCATTAATGGATGATCTGATTTGTTATAGTTAGAAATGAGTTTGCCGGGATTTTCTGAACTCACTTCTAATATATTGTAGAGCAGCCGTGTTTTGAGATCATTAGCGATATCTGAATCTTCAATATCCTGAATTTGATTGGCAAGGCCTTCAAACGTTTTGCTTAAAACCTCTTTGTGCGTATATTCCTCAATCAGGCGCTTTGATAAATTCATTTTTCGGTTGGCTGAGATAGCAACCCACAATACGGGGACATACAAAGGAAGGATAGACAATACTAACCGTGGAATTTTTAATATTGTTTCGTCTAAGGAGATACCTTGAATCAGCAGATAGATGCTAATCGTAAAAGGTATAAAAGATATACCGATTAACCCATAAACGTATTTTTTGAAGACTCTATCAAGCGCCTTACTTTCACTTATTTCGTCCTCTTTTTTCTTTGAGTATGCAGAACATAATCCAGCCGTCAAAGCATCAGGAAGAAGTGACTTAACCTTATTAGCAAGTTGTGATTGTTCAGTCTTCCACTTACTTAAAGTGTCATTGAATTCATTATTTTTATTAATGGAGAACGTTTCAAAACTGATCTTTAGCTCAGAAAATGTTTTCTCAAGCTCATCTTTTAGTCCTGTAACCAATAATGCATCACCTGTTGCCACGTCGCTTTCAGAGTACCCAAATATGTCCAAATAGAATTGATCAATTTCTTTTTTTCTTGCAGCAAGCTGTTTGAAAATAGTCTCAATTTTCATTGAGGTTTCATCAGCCGAACTTGATATTCCGTCTAGCTTTTTTAGATTCTCAGCATATGTTGAGTATTCTGCAAACAAACTATCAAATTCTTCAAGTTGGGTAATTAATATGTCTTTTTTTGGAAGGAATTCGTCTCGAAATGTTTGAATTTCAGTAATGAGCGTTCGAACGTTAGATTGATGTATGTCATCAGTGATCTTCTTTACATTTAAAAGAAGTTGAGCCGCTTCATCTTTAGTTGCGTCACATTTATTTTTGTACTCAGAGCATTTTTTTGATGCCTGCTTTGCATCGTTTTCATAATCTGAAGTTTTCTTCTCGATCAAACTTTGAAGTTCAACGATTTTTGCCCAAATCATTTGACGTTCACTTTCCAAGTATTCAATCGAGACCATTTATTTGTCCTCTCTAGAGATTTTCAAAGCACCCCCGTTCAAGTAACACGTGAACACGAGGAACTGTGGATACGTGGGGCTGATTATAGGCGCAATCCACTATAGGTATCATAACGGCACGGGATCAGCTCTCACATCCCAACAAATTCTGTACCACTTCACAGATAGCTAGACCACCCAAACTGGAATTTGCGGGTCTTTTATGGAACAACGCAAGCAATCGAAAAATCCAGAGCAGCTGCGGGAAGTTTCAAACTGTTGGGAGAAAATCACCCATGAGTGCATAGCAATAAAAAATAGTGATTTGAGCTGACTATTTTTTAATCTTTTGCATTTTACGCCGATACATATATCAAACGCACTGCAAATGGATCATACAACGTATTCCATTACCTCTGATCCGGCAGCAGATCGAATTGGTTCTGTTTAAATTTGATACAGGAAAAGTGTCTCACTTAATAAACACGGAGGTTCTTATGAATATGCCCACCCAAATCCCGCTTGCAGAATTCAAAACGATTTACAGTGTCGCGGATGTCGAACGCGCCATGGAGGATTCCAGCTCTAAGGGTAACGAAACGCTACAAGCCATGTACAAAGGCATGAAAAAGAGCGGGGGGGTGCGTTTTATTGTCAAACCTTCTTCAACAAGCGGGCTGGACGATTTGTATGAATCATCCCCTAATTTCAGCGAGGTGATAGACGCCCTCAAAAGACACATGGCACTGGCCATCGACGGCAATGAGCCGATGCAGTTTACGCCTATGCTATTGCTGGGCGAACCCGGCTTAGGCAAAACCCACTTCGCAAAAAGTATGGCTAAAGTGCTGGGAACGTCTTTTGAATTCCTCTCCATGAGTTCGCTGACTGCTGGTTGGATTCTTTCCGGTGCTTCTTCCCAGTGGAGCAATGCCAAGCCCGGCAAAGTGGCCCATGCCTTGATTAACGGCGATTTCGCCAATCCTCTGATTACACTGGACGAGCTGGACAAAGCTGGCGGCGATAGCCGATACGACCCCATGGGTTCGCTCTATGGGCTGTTGGAGCACGATACGGCGTTGCACTTCAAAGACGAGTTTGTCGAGGTGAATATTGATGCTAGCAACATCCTCTGGGTCGCCACAGCCAACAACGAAAGCAACATTCCCGATCCAATCCTGAATCGTATGGATGTGTATGTTATCGAACGTCCGGATCACGATGGATCCATCAAAATCGCCCTGTCTATCTATCGGGACATCCTTGAACAACATAAATGGGGCTTTGATATCGAGCCAAGCAATGACGTACTGGATTGCCTGGCAGAAGATGCGCCGAGAAACATGCGGAAGGTGCTAGT
This sequence comes from Betaproteobacteria bacterium, assembly GCA_021413765.1. Lineage (GTDB taxonomy): Bacteria > Pseudomonadota > Gammaproteobacteria > Burkholderiales > Gallionellaceae > Nitrotoga. The sequence continues at coordinate 29,458 of JAIOPT010000096.1, read as the reverse complement.
TGACGCCTTTGGCAACGCCAAGCTGGGTAAACGAGACCACCTGCTACCGGAAGATTTGAATAACCGTAAGTCATCTTCTGGCAAAAAGAAAAAAATTGGGTTTTGCTGAGGTGCCAGTGGGGGCAGATTTGTTAATCAGCATCGAATAATTACCACTTTTAGTATCAATTTATATTATATGGAAGCAACATTAATTAATTTTAACAACAACTTATAAATTTTCACTGAAAAATATCTAATTATTTGCGCGCATAGCCAATAAGAACTCAGTCAATTTGGCATAGCTCGAGTCAAGCCGGTTTAGGCCGTAAATAACAGTGCGGGCTTGGCAAATCTCTGCACTCAAAAATCGCAATGAGTGATCGAAAACTGAGAAGCGATGACTTTGCCCGGAAAGACGGGCAACTAGACAGAGTAAAGTTAATATATGAAGTGTATTCAAGTGGTTTTATTGAGTGACTAGCCCCATTACCATGAGGGCTAGACTCAATTTAATCCACTCTTCCTGCCCCGACGACTTTCTGGGGAATTGTAGTGAGCGACACCCCTGCAGCGCGGCAGACCTATCAGACAAACAACAGCATAAGTCGAATATGCCCCTATCTGTTTTTGCCTAAGGCTATGCTGAACACGTCTCTCAGTTCGGGCTGAGCCTGTCGAAGCCATTAGTAATTTAATGATTTGCAAGGAGTACGTTTCGACTCGAATGGACTTGTTCAGCATTGCCCTAACTCAAATTTTCTTAGCTCAGATTTTTTTGGAACGCTAATGCTTTGCTATAGATCCAGCGATCTTATCCATCAGTGCAAACAGAACACCAGAAACGATAAACGCCATATGTATCCCTACCATCCATGCCATCTGTGTGTTATCCAACCGCTCCGCAGCAGGTGACGATTGATGCATAAAGGCCTTCAACAAATCAATTGCTGAGATAGCCACGATGGACCCGATAAGCTTCAGCTTGAGTCCAGAATAATCGACTTTTCCCATCCAGTCTGGACGATCAACATGATCTCCAACATCAATCTTGGAGACGAAATTCTCATAGCCACTAAAAATCACCATTATCAGAAGGTTCGCAACCAGAGTAATGTCCACCAATGCCAGAATTGATAGAACGACTTCTTGCTCTGATGTGTGCAATATATTGATCAGTATGTGAAAAAATTCTTGCCCGAATTTCACAAGCAAAAACAGCAATCCGCCGACAAGCCCAATATACATGGGCGCAAGCAACCAACGGCTGCGAAATATTATTCCCTCGATGAAATTTTCCATGCTTACCTTATAAATTAATTCAATGTTATTTAAAATATTGGCATCAAAAACGATGCCTGGATTGTGCCCCATTCTACGGTATTGGTAACTTTACGGGTTAACGATGCGACATGGTTGTTATGCGTAAAATTGTTGCACTCAGGCAGAAGATGGCAGGTAGCTTATGCGTGCCTGCTTCCGTTGCCGGTTGTAAAATCTCACTGTACCCAATGATTCCCTGAGTTGCCTGTGACTTCACCCGCATGGACGGCATGCAAGGAGTGAAAATCTTGCGAGCGAGACGATTTTTTGGCTGAATGGTTAAGACACAATTCTTAACCGTTGTATTTTGGCTAGGCTACTATAGGGTACCTATAAGCAACAAATCGCCACCATGAAAATCTCTCCGATATGAAACGCCTTATCCTTGCCCCGCTGACTTGGCTTGCTGCCATGTTCTTCTTGATTGAAGAGTTTATCTGGGATCAAACGGCACGGCTAATGGCTTGGCTTGGAACGCTACCCGTGGTTCGTGCAATAGAACGTCATATCGCTGGACTATCACCACGCTGGGCTGTGTTCGCTTTTTTGCTACCCAGTTCAACATTAATTCCGGCCAAACTCATCGGGTTGCATGCTATTGCAACTGGGCATTGGTATTTCGGTGCGGCAATTATTGTGGTAGCCAAACTGCTTGGGATAGCGCTGTTTTCCCGCATCTTCAACCTGACTCGACCGGCACTCATGCAAGTTAGTTGGTTTGCCTGGCTATATAACAGAGTGATGTACTACCGCAACCTGATTCACTCTTACCTGGATCAATGGGCGGCTTACCAACTAGTCAAGCAACGCATCAAATCGTTGATTGCCAGAATTAAGGCGATAATTCGACCTGTATAGCTATCAAAAGACGGTATATCAAGGAGTGCCCACAATCACCAGCAACCCCGGCAAAGAATCAGGGCTGCGCTAGAGATACTCCAAGCTTTCGCAGCAGACTTGCGCCGTCACCTGACCAGGCGCTGCCGTGCATACAGGCCAGAATCTCGGGGTGCAAATTGGCCAACTTGTCGATCATTCGCTTGGTGTCTCGGCTGTGTGCATAATAATCCATCTGTTGTCTGAATGCCTCGCTGGGTCCGAGTATGTCGTCGCTGACCAACGGACGCTCCCCCATGCCGGGTTGCGTGAACAAATCGCCACAAAACAGCGTCTTTGTCGTTTCATCGAAAAAATAGCCGCATTCCCATCCATGTGGCAGATGGGGAGTTGATTGCCACACTAACTGATGCCGACCCAGGCTCAACTTCTGTCCGTCAGCCATAGCCAGAGGCGCGACGTCAACCATATCACCGACTGAGACCATCGCTGCGACTTCGCTGCAAACTGGTTTGGCCAGCGGTGCAGCAGCCAGAAACTCCGAGAGGCTACCGCTCTCGTCAGCCTCTACATGGGAGAATGCGATGTATCGCAACTTGGATACGGGAAGCACGGTTTCTATTTGCTTGCAAATTAGCGGGAACAATTTTTTTGGTCCAGTGTGAAAAAGCAGGGGCATCTCATCGACAACCAAGTATTGGTTGAACGAAAATCCTCCAGGCATCATTTCTGGCAATGCGATGCTGATGCGATATGTATCAGTAGTGATTTGGTTAATTGAGGCGATAGGGGGTTGTGTCATGATTTTCTCCTTGGACTCGGGGTGGATGGGGATAATTATAAGTTCTATCCACTATCGGCATCATACAGCCGGCCCCTCTGTCTCTTCCAAGGTCACGCGTTCGAGATATTCAGGTATGACACACGGCCAATGCAATTCTTCTTCGATACGATGGCGCAGCGCATCCGCTGCCTCAGGCTCACCATGGGTAATGAACGTGCGGTGCGGCGGCTGGGTGTATCCTTTAAGCCAGCCGAGAATCTCGTCTGCATCGGCATGCGCAGAAAGATTTTCCAGCATCCGCACTTCGGCGCGTACCGGAATATATTCGCCGTGAATCTTGATTGTTTCCGCTCCATTCATCAGACTGGCGCCACGCGTCCCACCGGCTTGAAAGCCGGTAAACAGAATTGTGTTGCGTGGATCTGGTGCGAACGCTTTGAGGTGATGGGTAACGCGGCCGCCGGTCGCCATGCCGCTTGCGGCCAAAATGATCATGGGCCCATGCAACCGGTTAAGTTGCTTCGATTCTTCTACACTTGTGACGATCCGCGCCGCGCCACATAAGGCATCACATTGCGCCGGAGTCAGGCGGTGCTCGCCGTGATGCTGATGGAAAATCCGTGTCGCATCGATGGCCATTGGGCTATTCAGATAAACAGGATAATCGGGAATGGCCTTGCGCGCCTTCAACAAATGAATGCAGTACATTAGCGTCTGAGCGCGCCCCACTGCAAAAGTCGGAATCAATACCACTCCCCCACGGCTAGCTGTCTTATTGATTATTTCGGCAAGCACAACCAGCGGGTCAGTAGCGTCATGGCGACGATTGCCATAGGTCGATTCGACCACCAGGTAGTCCACCTTTTCGATGCGGGACGGAGCGGACATCACCAGGTCGTGCGGTCGGCCGAGGTCACCGGAAAACAACAGCGAGATTCGTGGCGTCTTCAGGGCAACGAATGCAGAGCCCAGAATATGGCCGGATGGCAACAGGCGCAGTGTGAGCCCGTTGCCGAGTTGAACTTCGCGTTCGAACTCGATCGGATAAAACAGGCTTAAACAGCATTCAGCATCTTCACGCGTATACAGTGGCAGAGCCGGCTTGTGTTTGGAAAACCCCCGATGGTTTGCGTAGTTTGCCTCCTCCTCCTGCAAATTTCCGCTGTCTGGAAGCAGTATCTCGCACAGGTCACGGGTCGCTTCCGAGCAATAAACCTTTCCGGAGAAGCCGTTCTTGGCAAGCAACGGCAAGTAGCCGCTGTGATCGATATGCGCGTGAGTAAGGATTACGCATTCGATAGTGGATGGGTCGCATGGAAACGGCGCCCAGTTTTTCAACCGCAACGGCTTATATCCCTGAAACAACCCGCAATCAACCAGGATGCGCCGCGAATCATGTTCGACTAGGTATTTCGATCCGGTGACCGTACCGTTTGCCCCAAGAAATTGAATGGTAGTCATAACCTGTAGCCCTTATTCGCCGTGTAGACGTCTCCCCCGACATGCTCGGGTTTAACCTGAAAGTACAGTTTCAATAATAGGCCTATAAGGCATCATGGTATAGTTTTTTTCCGGAAATAAATAAACAGGACAAACTCAATTTATCCTGTACTTGTTTTAGTTTTGGTTTTTGTTTTGTTACTATTTGTTCCTTCCACCTAATCTTTGGAGTTGCCTTGTTTAAATTAATTGGTGCCTTATTAGGCTTTTATTTTTGGGGATTTATCGGGGCATTCATTGGTTATTTTCTGGGAAGCTTTATTGACCGTTATATAGCTTATGGTATTGGCGGAGTTAACCCGCTAAGCCAACACCTACGCCAATCAGTATTTCTTGAAACTGTTTTTATTTCAATGGGCAAACTTGCTAAAGCGGATGGTCATATATCGCAAGATGAAATTGATCATGTGGAACAGTTCATTCAAAAACTGGGAATGTCAGCTGAGCATAGGCAACAAGCAATTGCTCTTTTTAAACGAGGGGCCGATGCAAATTTTGATCTTGAGCCAAGCTTAAAGAAATTTATTGCCATTTGTGGCAATACGCATAACTTAAAGCAAATGTTGCTGGTCTATCTCATAGTCATGGCCTTGGCTGATGGGCATATTCATGCAAATGAAGAAATCATACTAAAAGACGTTGCCCGTCATTTTGGTTATGACCAAGCTGCATTTAAGCAAATACTGGATATGGTTTTAAATCAGTCCCACTTTGCCAGCGGACAAACACCCACCGCCTCCCGCCTGGACGATGCCTATAAAGCGTTGGGCGTAAGCAAAGAAAGCAGCGACCACGAAATCAAACGCGCTTATCGAAAATTAATGAGCCAATATCACCCCGATAAGTTAATGGGCCAAGGTGTTCCTGAAGATATGATCGCGGTGGCAACTGAACAAGCAAAGGAAGTACAGGTTGCCTACGATTTGATTACCACGAGCCGAATAAAAGGCGGGGGTAGTTAGTTTTGTGCAAGCTGCCATATAACGAAAAATTGACCAACTTGAATCTGAAACATCATCCACATTTGACTCCAGATATCCCCGTCTTTTATTTCCTGCCATAAGTGACGAAATGGTATTCCAGAGCCTGAGGGTTTTCCTGGCTACATTGCTCGCGCGACAATTCCTGCCATAATTTTTTATCAAATTCCGGAAAGTGCGTATCGCCTGCTACGTCTTGTCTGATTTCGGTAAGGTAGATCGTGTCCACTAACGGCATGGTCAATGCGTAGAGTTCAGCACCGCCGACGATAAAAATTTCATCATCCCCCGCACACGCCTGTATCGCTTCTTCCAGCGAGTGCGCCATGATGCAGCCTTCAATTTTTAATGCATCATTGCGTGTTACCACCACGGTAGTGCGGCCGGGCAGCGGCTTGCCGATGGAATCGAAAGTCTTGCGCCCCATGATCAGATGATGCCCCATGGTGAGCGATTTAAAGCGTTTAAGGTCTGCCGGAATACGCCATGGCAGCGTGTTGTTGATCCCGATGGTAAGGTTACGAGCCATTGCAACAATGATCGCAAGCTTGCCCTTCTTCTTGCCCCCTTTTTCGTCACTCGTCATACAGCGACTGCCGCTTTAATAGCCGGGTGGGGGTTGTAGCCATCCAGAGTAAAGTCCTCAAACTTGAAGTCGAAGATATTTTTCACATCAGGATTGATGTGCATGACAGGTAGCGATCGAGGCTCGCGCGACAATTGCAGCTCAGCCTGTTCCAGATGGTTGAGATACAGATGTGCATCGCCGAAGGTATGCACAAAATCGCCTGGTTTCAGACCGCATGCTTGCGCCATCATCAAGGTAAGCAACGCGTACGATGCGATATTGAATGGCACGCCCAGGAAAATATCCGCGCTGCGCTGGTACAGCTGGCAGGAGAGCTTGCCATCAGACACATAATACTGGAACAGGACATGGCACGGTGCTAGCGCCATTTGATCCAGCTCCCCTACGTTCCAGGCGGAAACGATCAGGCGGCGTGAATCGGGATTGCATTTAATCTGCTCTATAACATTTGAAATCTGGTCGATGGTGAGACCATCCGATGTTGTCCACGAGCGCCACTGCTTGCCATACACCGGGCCAAGGTTGCCATCCTCGTCTGCCCATTCATCCCAAATTTTTACACCATTTTCCTTGAGATAGCGGATATTGGTATCACCCTGCAAAAACCATAGCAACTCATGAATGATGGATTTCAGGTGACATTTTTTGGTGGTGACTAGCGGAAAGCCTTCTGCCAGATTAAAGCGCATCTGATAGCCGAATATGCTTACTGTGCCAGTGCCGGTGCGGTCGCTCTTTTTTGTGCCGTGATTGAGCACATGTTTCATCAAATATAAATATTGGCGCATAAAGATTCAGGGAATAGATGGTGGCTGTTTGTATAATGCCAGACAACACATGAAATTTATTGAGGAACAAATGCTAGCACAACTTACTCTCTCCCTGACGCTGCCTAAAAACCTGATTAACCAACATCTGCTGGTGCTGCTGCCCAAAGCCAAGACGCTACCCCAAGATTTGCCGCATAGCGACTTGCTCAAGACAGTGCTGGCGCGACGCGGCCTCAAGGTGGATGAGCTGACTAACTCGCCGGTTTCTGCTAATGCGGCTAATGGCGCGTTGATTGCCTGGACGATGCTGGATTTTTCCAAGGACGCCTTCTCCATCCAGACCCAAGTGCGCAAAGCCATGCAATTACTTCTGGCAGAAATGCCCAAAAGCATTGCCATTGTGGTGCTGGGCGATCCTGCGCAACGCAAGCTGGCTGCAGAGCTTTCTGTGTATGGTGCATGGGTGAATGGCGCCCTGTTGCCGGAACATAAGAAAATAGATAAGCGCAAACCGCTGCGAAAAATTGAGTTATTCGGTTTTGCCGACAAGCAAGCATTTGTATCGCTCAAGGCACAGGCCGAAGGCAACTTCCTATGCCGCGAACTGACCGTGCTTCCACCTAATGAGCTGACTCCCGCTCTATATCGGGCGCGGGTAAAGATACTCGCGCAACAACATAGCTGGAAGCATGTTGAATTTGATCTCAAGAAACTACGCAAGTTGGGCGCGGGTGCTTTCGTGGCTGTGGCGCAGGGTAGCGCGGACGAAGATGCCGCCATCGTACATCTGCGCTACACTCATCCAAAAGCCAAGCAAACCATAGGATTAGTGGGCAAGGGTATTTGCTTCGATACTGGTGGGCACAACCTAAAACCAGCGCGCTACATGCATGGCATGCATGAGGATATGAACGGGTCGGCCGTAGCGCTCGGCATCTTGCTTGCCGCTTCACAGAGCAAGCTGGCAGTGAATATCGATTGCTGGCTGGCGATCGCTCAAAACCACATCAGCCCCAAGGCGTACAAACAAAACGATATCGTGACTGCGCTGAACGGCACCACCATCGAAATTATTCACACCGATGCCGAAGGACGCATGGTGCTAGCCGACACACTCACGCTGGCGGCACGCGCCAAACCAGATCTGATAATTGACTTCGCTACCCTAACCGGCAGCATGGCCGTGGCCTTAGGCGCGCGCTACAGCGGCGTGCTGGGCAACCGCGATGAGCTGTTACAGCGTGCGGTCAGTGTAGGCAAGCAAAGCGGCGAGCGTTTGTGCGCCTTCCCGCTGGATGACGACTATGAAACCACTCTGGACTCAAAAGTAGCTGACATCAAGCAATGCACGCTGGACGGCGAGGCCGATCACATCTTGGCAACCCGTTTTCTCAAGCGCTTTGTCGATGACACTCCTTGGCTGCATGTGGATTTATCTGCCAGTCGTTGCGAAGGCGGCCTAGGCATAGTAGCAAGCGAAGTGACGGGATTTGGCGTGGCCTGGGGGGTACGGATGTTGCAGGGTTAGCTCATCAGATAGATAGGCACAGTAGTAATGTGCCTTGGCAGACAATCCTCACTACCTGCGAGGAAAATTGGATAGCTGCCCTACCCCAAGCTTGCACTGTAAGAATTAGTTTGCAGGGATTACCTTCCAGAATTAAAAAGGCCCGGCATTTTCATGCCGGGCCTTTTTATTAAATCAAGAACCGATTAAGGAGCTTGAATATTGGATGCTTGCTTACCTTTAGGACCTTGTGTCACTTCGAAGGTAACCTTTTGGCCCTCTTGAAGAGACTTGAAGCCACTCATGTTAATTGCGGAAAAATGTGCAAACAAATCTTCGCTGCCATCATCCGGAGTAACAAAACCAAAACCCTTTGCGTCGTTAAACCATTTTACTGTACCAGTTGCCATGTGTATTACTTCCTTAACTAAAAACGGGGAAACCCCCCGCGAAACTATTTGAATCGAAGATTGCACATGGAAAAAACCAGTATCGCAAAAACTTTGAATCAAACGCCAGTTAACCTTATACACTCGTTAAATGAATATTGTCAAGGTAATTTCAAGAACATCTGAGATCCATGTTTTAAATTTATCAAAATGTTCGTGCCCGCTTTTTTTAACTTACCTCAATTTCGCCTGACATAAGGTCCATCTCTACCCCCTGCTGAAGCTGAGTTAATCAGGAGATTCATGTGTTAAAAGTCCAGACAGTGTATTTGCTCGCTACACAAGAAAAAAACAAACAATTGCTAAAGTTGTCAAGCCTTCGTATAATCCGCTCTTTAAATATTGCAAGAGATCCTCAAGGAGTTGCCATGGCAAACACAGCACAAGCTAGAAAACGCGCGAGACAAGCGAACAAACAGCGCGATCATAATACGAGCCTGCGCTCTGAACTTCGTACTGCAATCAAGAAAGTGGCGAAAGCCATTGAAGTTGGCGACAAGGCTGTGGCACAAGCCGTTTTCATCGAATCTACCAGTATCGTGGATTCCATCGCCGACAAAAAGATCATTCACAAAAATAAGGCTGCGCGTCATAAGAGCCGCCTGTCCGCTGCTATCAAAGCAATGGCTTAAGCATAACAGCACGCGCACACCAAGTAAGCCGACAGCATGTGCTGTCGGCTTTATGTTTTAGTTCGCTAAAATCATGAATCGCAGAGATCAGCCACGGCAAACATCCAAGCCGACCTGCACACAATAATATTATTAATGCAATTAGATTGCTGACGCCCTTATTAATACAATGCAATATGAATTTTCCCCTTGCACAATCCGGTCAATTTAGCTCAATATACGCGCTTTCCCGAACCCAATACGGCGGCCATGCCGCCGTCTGTCATTCTATCTATCTATGTCACATTTGATGAACACCTATGCTCGCCTGCCAGTCGCCTTCACGCACGGAGAAGGCGTTTGGCTGTGGGACAGTGATAACAAACGCTACCTTGACGCGCTATCCGGCATCGCTGTCAACACGCTGGGACATGCCCATCCACGCTTCACTGCGGCGCTTAAGGACCAGATCAGCAAACTGATACACGTTTCCAACTTGTATCAGATAAGCGAGCAGGAAGTTGTAGCCGACAAGTTGTGCGAGCTGGCCAACATGCAAGAGGTATTTTTGTGCAATTCTGGCTGCGAAGCTAATGAAGCTGCGATCAAGTTAGCGCGTCTATATGGCCATCATCAAGGCATCGACAACCCAGCAATCATCGTGATGGAGAAAGCGTTTCATGGCCGCACTTTGGCTACGCTATCCGCCACCGGCAACCGCAAAGTACAGGCGGGATTCGAGCCATTGGTAAAAGGTTTTGTGCGCGTCCCTTATAATGACCTGGATGCCATACATCAAGTTGCCGAACACAACCCCGATGTCGTAGCGGTGCTGATCGAGCCCATTCAGGGCGAAGGCGGAATCCGCACCTTGGATATCCATTACCTCGAGCAACTGCGCAAAATTTGTGACCAGCACAACTGGCTGTTGATGCTGGATGAAGTGCAATGCGGTATTGGCCGTACCGGCAAATGGTTCGCACACCAGCATACGGGCATTTTGCCGGACGTAATGACACTAGCCAAAGGTATCGGGTCCGGCATTCCTGTCGGCGCCTGCCTGGCCGCTGGCAAGGCAGCGGGTACCTTTAAGCCAGGCAATCATGGCTCCACTTTCGGCGGCAACCCATTGGCATGTGTAGCTGTGCTAACCACGCTAGCGATAATGGAAGAGGACCAGCTGGTAGCGAATGCCGCCAAGGTAGGCGAATTTATACAGCAGAGCTTACGCACACGCCTGGCCACAGTGGCTGGCGTGGTGGAAATTCGTGGGCAGGGGCTAATTATCGGCATTGAACTAGACAGGAGCTGCGGGGAATTGGTTAAGCAAGCCTTGGCGCAAGGATTGTTGATCAACGTCACCGCTGACAACGTTATCCGGCTACTACCCGCAATGATATTCACGACTGCAGAAGCGCTACAATTACTAGATAAGCTATGCCCGCTGATTTCCAATTTCCTGGCGCAAGGCGCATAACGTGAGCATTAAACATTTTTTACAATTCAGAGATCTTACTCGTACAGAGTTAGAACACGTATTTGCTCGCGCGCGCATCATCAAGCAGCGTTTCAAAACCTACCAGCTCTATCATCCGCTAGTGGATCGCACTTTAGTGATGATTTTTGAGAAAAGCTCCACGCGTACGCGCCTATCGTTTGAGGCAGGTATGCAACAACTTGGCGGCAATGCCATTTACCTCAACACGCGCGATTCGCAACTGGGGCGCGGCGAGCCGGTAGAAGATGCGGCACAAGTTATCTCGCGCATGAGTGACCTGGTAATGATCCGCACTTTCGAACAGGAAATTATCGAACGCTTTGCCGCAAATTCGAGAGTGCCGGTGATTAACGGCCTGACCAATGAATATCATCCCTGTCAGATACTGGCTGACATCTACACCTATATCGAGCAGCGCGGTTCCATTCAAGGCAAAACCGTAGCGTGGATAGGCGATTCAAACAATGTATGCAATACCTGGTTACAAGCAGCAGAAGTGTTCGACTTCAACGTCCATGTTTCCACTCCTCCTGGCTATGAAGTTGAGCCAGAACGTGCTGGATTATTCGGCGAAGACCACTATGAGGAATTTGCTGACCCGATGGATGCGGCACGCAATGCCGACCTGGTTACCACCGATGTCTGGACCAGCATGGGCTTCGAGCGCGAGAACGATGCTCGCCGCAAAGCGTTCGCCGACTGGATTGTGGATACAGAAATGATGTCTGTCGCCAAACCGGATGCACGGTTCATGCACTGCCTGCCTGCACATCGAGGCGAGGAAGTGGATGCTGCCGTAATTGACGGCCCACAAAGCGCGGTATGGGATGAGGCAGAAAATAGATTACATGTACAAAAAGCACTGATGGAATATCTGCTATTAGGTAATGTGAACAACTAAAAGCAAAAATGCGGGTGTGCTTATGCGCCCTATTTTCATTGGTAGTTTATTAAACAGAGAAAAATGAAATGAGTGAAATCAAAAAAGTCGTCCTCGCCTACTCTGGCGGGCTGGATACCTCAGTAATCCTGAAGTGGTTACAGGATACCTATCAGTGCGAGGTAGTGACCTTCACTGCCGATATTGGTCAAGGTGAAGAACTCGAACCCGCACGCAAAAAAGCCTTGCAGTTCGGCATCAAGCCGGAAAATATTTTCATCGACGATCTGCGCGACGAATTCGTACGCGACTTTGTATTCCCAATGTTCCGCGCCAACACCGTGTATGAAGGGGAATATCTGCTCGGCACATCTATCGCGCGCCCGCTAATCGCCAAGCGCCAAATTGAAATCGCCAGGCAAACTGGTGCGGAAGCGGTGTCGCACGGTGCCACCGGCAAGGGCAATGATCAGGTGCGTTTCGAGCTAGGCTATTACGCTCTTAACCCGAACATCAAGGTAATCGCGCCGTGGCGCGAGTGGGACTTACTCTCGCGCGAAAAATTAATGGCATATGCTGAAAAGCATAGTATCCCCGTAGATATGAAGCATAAACAGGGCGGATCACCTTATTCAATGGATGCAAACCTGCTGCATATCAGCTTTGAAGGTCGCCATCTTGAAAACCCCGCCGCTGAAGCTGAGGAAAGCATGTGGCGCTGGACAGTTTCACCCGAGCAAGCGCCAGATGCCGCCGAATATCTTGATATTGAGTTCGAGCGCGGCGACATTGTCGGCCTCAACGGATCGCACATGAGCCCGGCCCAGATACTCACCAAACTTAATGAATTGGGTGGCAAACACGGCATTGGCCGTCTTGATCTGGTTGAGAACCGCTACGTCGGCATGAAATCGCGCGGCTGTTATGAAACCCCCGGTGGAACCATCATGCTCAAGGCACATCGCGCAATAGAATCCATCACGCTGGATCGCGAAGTTGCACACCTGAAAGATGATTTGATGCCGCGCTATGCCAGTATGATTTACAACGGATATTGGTGGAGCCCAGAACGCCGCTCACTGCAAACGCTGATAGATCACACACAGCAAAATGTTAACGGCTGGGTACGCATCAAACTGTACAAGGGCAATGTCATCGTGGTGGGACGCGATTCCAAAACCAATTCGCTGTTCGATCCGAACATCGCCACTTTCGAAGATGACAAGGGCGCCTACGACCAGAAGGATGCCGCCGGGTTTATCAAGCTGAACGCTCTTAGAATGCGTATTGCGGCGAAGCTAGGGAAGTAATTAATACCTGTTCGAAACGCTTTATATTTTTGTAAACAACTGAATAATTCATATTAAATTATCTCGTTCCCAATCAGGAGTACCCATGTCCCAATTCGATAACGTTAGCGTCGTTAAAAAAGCCAATGTGTTCTTCGACGGTAAGTGCGTGTCACACTCCGTCCTGTTCCCGGATGGCACACGCAAGACCGTCGGAGTGATAATGCCGGGCAGCCAGCTCACTTTTAACGTCAACACCCCGGAGCTAATGGAAATTACCAGTGGCACCTGTCAAGTTAAAATAGCAGGCGATGCCGCTGCCAAAACCTACACTGCCGGTATGCAGTTCAATGTGGCTGCAAATAGCAGCTTTGACATACATGCACAAGATGCAGTCAATTACGTTTGCAGTTTTGGTTAGCGAATCGAATTCACTCGTAGCGCCCCTCATCAAGCATTTCCTCCGTCTGAAAATGAAGGTTAATGCAGATAAAATTTAAGGAGAACTGCAATGCCATCATTTGACATCGTATCCGAAGTGGATAAGACGGAAGTTAAAAATGCAGTCGAGCAGACCAACAAAGAGGTTAGCACGCGCTTTGATTTCAAGGGTTCAGACGCACGCGTAGAGCAGGCAGAGTTAGTACTCACCGTACACGCTGATAATGAATTTCAGCTGAACCAGGTACAGGATATTCTTAATGCCAAACTTACCAAGCGAGGCGTGGACATCAAGTGTCTTGAGATTAGCGATAAGATCGAGAAGGTCAGCGGTAACAAAATTAAACGCTCCTGCACCGTAAAGGTGGGAGTGGAAATTGAACTGGCGAAAAAAATCGTCAAGTTCATCAAAGACAGCAAAATGAAAGTACAGGCCAGCATACAAGGCGACACGGTGCGCATAACTGGCGGTAAGCGCGACGATCTGCAAGCTGCTATCCAGCTGATACGCACTTCCATCACTGACTTTCCGCTGCAATACCAAAACTTTCGCGACTGAAAAAAATATTATGACCCGGTCAGAATTTTTGTGTGAAAGAAGTCATACGATGATAATGAGTTTCAATAGAAAGGACTCGTATGACGACACAAGACCCATCCACCCTGGACAAGCTGCTTGAATGGCTAAATCCATCTGATCCGCAATCCCTGCACAGCGATACAGGATTGTTCGGGCAACTCAAGAAGGCACTGGTGGAGCGCATGCTACAAGCCGAGTTGAATCACCATCTTGAACAGCAGCGTGGTGCAACAACACCCTCTCGTAATCACAAGAACGGCAGCAGCAAGAAGACCGTGCTGACAACGGAAACCCGGCTGGCACTGGATATTCCACGTGACCGTGACGGCAGTTTCGAACCACAACTGATCGCCAAGCATCAGCGCCGCCTGCCGGGATGCTACGACAAGGTGATCTCACTCTATGCCAGAGGATTACCGGTCAGGGAAATCCAGGGGGATCTGACCGAACTCTATGGGTTGGAGGTATCGCCCGACCTGATTTCCACCATCACCGATGAGGTTATGGACGAGGTGCTGGAGTGGTAGAATCGACCGCTGGAGCCGATGTACCCGTTGGTATTCTTCGATGCCCTGCGGGGTCAAGATACGCGATGAAGACAGCGTTAATAACAAGGCTGTTTATCTGGCGCTGGGCGTGCAACCGGATGTCACCTAGGAAATACTCGGCGTCTGGATCGAACAAACCGAGGGAGCCAAATTCTGGTTGCGCGTCATGACCGAGCTTAAGACCGGGGTGTGGGCGATATCTCATCGCTGTGGTGGATGGGTTGAAGGGCTTTCCCGAAGCGATTTTTGCGGTCTTCCCGCAAACGCAAATCCAGACCTGCATCGTACACGTGATACGCAACAGCTTGGATTACGTGGGGTGGAAAGATCGCAAGGCGGTCGCGGCGGAACTCAAAACGATCTACCGCGCCACGACCGAAGCCGAAGCAGCGGCTGCGCTGGAAGCCTTTTCCGTCAGCCCGTGAGGCCTGAAATATCCGCCCATTGCACTAATCTGGCGGCGGCATTGGCAGGAAGTCATTCCCTTCTTTGCCTACCCGCTGGAGGTACGCAAAATCATCTATACCACCAACGCCATCGAGAGCTTGAATATGCAGGTACGCAAGGTAATCAAGAACCGTGGCCACTTCCCTAACGACGAAGCGGCACTTAAGTTGATCTACCTGGCCATGCGCAATATTACGAAAAAATGGAAGATGCCACCTATTACTTGGCGTGCTGCCAAAATCCAATTCGCCATTCTGTTCGGTGAACGCTTCACGGATTCTGTTTGAGGATGCCCTGAAATTTAACTGTGACTTCAGACACACAAAATTCCTGACACTACCCTTTGCCCCTTCACTTTATTGCTACCGTTTATCCCTCTTTCATCGCTGACGTAAATCGTTATTACTCTCTGAGAATGTATAGTTACCTTGTTGGGCCACTTTCATTTTGCGAGCCGCCACTTTGCCGTCTGCATGAATCCCACGATGCAGTTGCCCTTACGGCCCATGCTCAAGTGGTAGCCTTAAGTAACCATTGCAGCGATCTCTTGGATACTGCTGGAAGTCGCACTTTGGATCGTGAAATTTGCGCTTATTTCATGGGGCTCGTCGTTGAGTTAATAAGCCCGCCTGCTTCTGGACGAGTCCTGCTTAAGCGAGGCGCATTCTGCTGTCCAAAGATACATGCTCGTCTTTTTGTTTAATATGCTCAATTCAAAATATTCCGAACAAGGTGCTTGTGCAAAGCCATAACAAACATGCAGTGGCAATAAATGCTCTTCTCTAGGGTGACAATAGCGGGCAGATGGCGCTTTTTCCCAATCAATAAGCCTTTGCGCCCTTTCGCTTTCGTTTATCTCGTCACTAGAACAAGTCTTTATTAACCAGCTCTCAAATGCTTCATTCATCGCGTTTGTCTCGATGGTTTCCGAAGCAAAAAAAGCCTTCATATTGTGGAAAGTAAAACCTGAGCCAATAACGAGTAAATTTTCAACATCCAAGCTTCGTAAAGCTTTGCCTATATTCAAGTGCTCACTAGCGCTAAGACTCTTCACAAGGGAGAGTTGTACACATGGAATGTCAGCTTCAGGAAACATTATTTTGAGTGGCACAAAAACGCCGTGGTCAAAGCCGCGTTGCTCATCAAGCTTAGCCTCAATACCCGCATTTCCAAGAGCTGTTTGGATCTGCTTGGCCAGCAAAGGATTTCCAAGGCAAGGGTATTTAATATTGTAAGACTCTTCAGGAAATCCATAATAATCATATATAAGATTTGGGCTTAGCCCTGAAGTGATCGTTGGTATGTTTTCCTCCCAATGAGCACTAATTAAAATAATTACCGAAGGTTTATTGATTTTAGTTGTTATTTTTTGAAGACATTTAATCATCTCTTGATGGCTAGCATCACCAAGAAGCGGCAATGGGCCACCACCATGAGAAAGGAATAATGTTTGAGTTTTATATTTCAAATCGCTCTCTTTTCTGTATGAGTGCTAACGTAATGGAGCTATGAGGTTGCGTAATTTTGCTCAGTCCCGCTTGAGCGCAATGTTGTACAACAAACTGTTCAGATTATGGATCGTTTCGCGATCACAATCTAACCTTACTCTTTAGGCAGCGCGAATTCACATATGAAGTGCAATGAGTATCCTGCGCTGAGCGACTAGACTCGCAATGGGTTCATTGCTCGTCCCAAATTATCTGGACAGTCCATGGACCACCTTCCATGACACAGTACGAACCATCGATGAGGCGGTAGTTTTGATCGAGGCCAGCGATCCGTTCAAGATCTGTCGGACTAAGCTCAATCTCCGCTGCCGCAAAATTCTCACGGAGTCGTGATGGGGTAACCGACTTCGGAATGACAGAAATCCCGCGCTGGACGTGCCAAGCGAGCAAGACCTGAGCGGGTGTGCAACTGCGACCGTCGGCGATTGACCTTATCACCGGGTTATCAAGCAATACCGGCGCATCGGCCGCTTTGACAAATTCAGGCCGATCCGATGATCCAAGTGGTGAATAAGCGGTTATGTGGATACCCTGTGAAGCGCAGTATTTAACGAGTTCGGGCTGCTGGAGTAGAGGATGGAGCTCCACCTGATTGACCTCTGGTTTAATCTTGCAGTGGGGCAGGAGATCGCGAATTTTCTTGGCAGAGAAGTTGGAAACGCCGATGTGGCGCGTCAATCCGGATTTGACGGCGGCTTCCATTCCCTCCCAGGTCGACTGGATTGGAACCTCCGCCGGGGATTCAAAATCCGCCGCAGAGCTTGGAAAAACCGCACTTGGTTTGAGCGGGATCGGCCAGTGAATCAGGTAAAGGTCGAGGTAATCGAGGCCGAGATCCTGGAGCGTCTTCTTGAGTGCGCCTGCTACGTTATCGCGGCCGAGGGCGTTGCCCCATAACTTGGATGTGACCCAAAGTGCCTTGCGTGTCACCTGGCCCTCGTTGATCGCATCGCGGATCGCGTTGCCGATCTCCACCTCATTGCCATAGATCATGGCGCAATCGATGTGCCGATATCCGATGCGAATTGCTTCCTTCATTGCTGCATAAACCTCGCCAGGCTTTGACTTCCATGTACCGAGGCCCAAAATGGGCATTTGGTCACCGTTCAAAAATGAGAGCGTCTTCATTGGTTACCTTTTGATTAAAAATTAACTACTTCAGCATGGTTTGGTGGAGAGGCCTATCGAAGCGCTAGGCGCAGATGGATATGGCCAGGGTCGTCTTAGTAGAAGCACAATCTATTTTTGATGGTGCATCACGATGCGTGATACATATAGAATTGCCAACACATTCGCCGTCATTGCTATATATCCTACCGTTGCATACCCGACGATTTTTCCTGCTCCATCTTGTGTGATGATAAAACCAGCTAGTGAGGTGGCCAAGCCCATGGCGAATGATTGCATTGTAGCGTTGAGTGACATGAAGGTGCCGCGCAGTTTCGGCTGTGCAGCTGAGGTGACGATGGCCATTGCAGGAATCGTGCGTCCAGAAACCAGCACGAAAAATGTCGTGGTACAAATCAGCCAAAGCCATAGCGGTACGATCCCGATTTGGCTTACTGCAAACAATGGCAACAATGCAGCGGCGGCTACCAATCGATAGACTTTAACCTTACCGTGCAGGTCAGCCCAACGTCCAATTCGTCGAGCGGAAACCAATGTTGCTGCACCGCCTGCAAGGTAGACGTATGGAATGTTATGCAGCGAAATTCCGACGTTGTTTACTGCGTAAAGAGTTATATAGGGAATCACAGTAAAGCCTGCAAACATGATCAGCGCGGAAAATAGCAAGGCGTGCAGATGGTTAATATCACCCAACACAGCAAACATTGCAGCAAAAGGATGATCGCGCTTGTCCGAACTAATGTGCTGGCGAAGTTCAGGCAAGATGCGAAGGCCGATGAGAACGAACAATACTGCTAATCCTGCGATCAGAATAAAAGGTGCGCGCCAACCTACGTGATTAGCCAACCATAGCGAAAGCGGTACACCGGCAACTGTAGAAATCGAAAAGGCAGTCGAAACTACGCCGCTGGCATGTGCTCGGCGTTCGAACGGAATTACGTCGCCAACTATAGTTTGTATCATCGCTCCCATTATGCCGCCAAACACGCCTGCCAGACCGCGCGCGACTATTAGCGTGGAATAATCGGGGGCTAGTCCGCATGCCAGAGTTGATAGTCCAAATAAAATAGAGACGGATAGCAGCAATCGTTTACGTTCAAAGCGATCAACAAAAGTCGCAGCCAACAATCCTGATATTGCGGAGCTGAAGCTGTAAGAAGAAACAAGAAGTCCGAACTCATGCGTATTCATCCCGAACGAACTCATCAGGATAGGCCCGAGCGGCATCATGATCATGAAATCAAGAATGTTAATGAACTGAATGGCAGCGAGAGTGAGCAACAGGTAGTTCTCGCGTTGTAAACTGAGGGAGGGTTGCATAATTCCTGTGGATTAATCGAGCATGGGTTTGATTGTATCTGTCTTTCGATATAACAAAACACAACGCCTAGAAGGCATTCACAGGAGGGTGTAATGTCTATATCTGGGCGAATACAGACTGATGCGTGAGTGGTGCGGTGTGTCTGCTGACCCCACGCCATTAGGCGCTCTCAGCAAAAACCAGTCGTATTTTTACAAATACAGAGTTAAATAAGACCTGCATCGTTACATTAAAAATAGACCGATATTGGTAGCCACAGCCGCACCCCAGATCAGCGAGCGTAAGTTGCCGAAATTCATCAGGTACACAGCTATATACACCACGCGCAACGCTACAAAGGTTAGGGCCAACATGTCGATGCGACCCTGATCACCTTGAGCCATTTGGGCAAAAATCACCGCTGCAATAAATAATGGTAGGGCTTCATAACCGTTGGAGTGTGCGGCAATTGCCCGTTTTTGCCAGCCAATCAATGTGGATTCCCACTCGCGAGGATTGTTGTTGTCGTATTTACCGTCTTTGAATGACAGGCGCAGCGAACTAATCTTGGGTAGCAGCGCCGTCACTGAGGGTAGAAAACACGCAATCAATACACACCATTTGGCAATCGTCATTTAAATCTCCTGGTCAGTGCTATTAAAAATTAAGAAACGAGCATGTTTTTACTAAAAAATTGATGGGAATCTTGATGGGTATATCTACTCATTTCGTATAGCTGATGCTGCTATAAGCATACATTTTAAGCAGTGAGCAGATTGTATAACACTGCCTATGCTTGGGTACGGCAGCGCCGAAATGAATGAGTTCTTTTTTGTGCGTATATTGAGTCTCATTGGCTGCATGCAGACGTACTGTCTGCTCCCGAAATTCCTGTGTGTAGATTCTTCTTGGTATCTGTTCTATCTCAGTTCTCTATTTCCAGAATGCGGTCAACTTGCAATCCATGTAGAGCGTTATTGATTACAACGGCAATCACGCCGCCACCATTTAGGAGATAAACATGTTCAAAGCAGTATTTGGCATTACCGCAATTACCCTCGCATTTGCTGCATCCAGCTATGCCGTCGAAACCCCAAAAATTGACAATCGTGAAGCTAAGCAGGAGCAGCGCATTGATCAGGGTATTAGATCCGGTGCCTTGACACCAAAAGAAGAAGCCAAATTAGATGCCGGGCAAGCCAAGGTACAAAGAATGGAAGAGAAAGCCAAAGCCGACGGTACTGTAACTCCGCATGAACGCAAGCGCATCAGACATGAGCAGAATGTGCAAAACAAGAAAATCCACGATATGAAGCACAACGAAGCTCACTCGCATTAATCAATCTTCATACACTAACTAGTCATGAGTGGGGATGTTGCGCCAAAAATCGGCGCAGCATTTCATTTAAACAGCGCTTAAAAATATATCAACATAAAGGAATAAAAATGCCATCATTTATTAGTCTAGGAAGGTTGCTTCTCTCGGCCATGTTCATGGTGGCGTTGTTGGTTATGTGGCGACCGTTGCATGCTGGACCGATCCGTGACCGCATCATTGAGCATCGCTTGGAGCAACAAGCAAGAGATAATGAGGATAGCGAACATGCTGCGCCTGTGTCGTTGCCTAGCGGGGTGCGACTCATGAGCGATGTTCCATACGGTAAGGATAGCCAGCAGCGCATGGATATTTACTTACCACAACAACAAGCACAAGGTGCACCGGTAATCTTCATGGTGCATGGTGGCGCTTGGCGTTGGGGAGATAAAGGCGCATCAAATGTTGTTCAAAACAAAGTAGCTCGCTGGGTATCTGAGGGATTCATTTTTATCTCTGCCAATTACCGCTTACTTCCCAAGGCGCACCCATTAGAACAGGCACAAGATATTGCCAGTGCAATTGCCGCAGCTCAAGGCAGGGCAGCATCGTGGGGGGGAGACCCTAAGAAATTCATTGTGATGGGTCACTCGGCGGGTGCGCATCTTGTCGCCCTTCTAACCGCTTCACCCGACATGGCCTTTAAGCTGGGAGCAAAACCGTGGCTTGGTACCATTTTGCTCGACAGCGCTGCATTCGACATGGTGAAAATCATGGAAGCGAAGCATGCTCATTTGTATGATATCGCCTTTGGAAAAGATCCTGCTTACTGGCGAGCTGCGTCACCCCTTCATATACTTTCTGAAACTGCTATCCCATTTATGGCTGTATGTTCTACGCGTCACGCGGACTCATGCTCGTGGGCAACCGAGTTTGTCACAGAGGCAGAATCGATTAAAGTACATGCAAGTGTGCTGCAGCAAGATCTCTCCCACGAAGATATCAATCTGCAGTTAGGGCTCGAGGGCAGTTACACCAATGCGGTTGAATCATTTATGGGTGGGCTCGATGCGTCTGTAATGCGGAGGCTAACAAATCATTAGGTAAGGGGCGCGCTACAGTGTGCTTCTTAATTTCCCTCCTCATTCGTGTTCCGCTGAATTGAGCGCCGTCCATTGAGCAACGGGTAGGCCAGCTACGTAATTTGTGCGACTGGTTTACTTGATTGCTATCACCATCGAGTCCGGCCCTACGAGATGTTCAATTCGTATTGAGGAGAAGCCTGCCTCACTCATCCAGGCAGTACAGTCGCTGCCGGTATAGTCGAAGCCTCCAGGTGTTTCAATAAGCATGTTCAGACTCATCATCAACCCAAAGGCATTTTTCGAGCGATCATCGTCAATGATAGCTTCGTAAACGACAAGTGCCCCACCAGCTGGAATTGCGTCAAATGCCTTTTTAATGAGCATCTTTTTTATGGATAGATCCCAGTCATGCAGGATGTGTCCCATCAGGACAACGTCGGCTTTTGGAAAGTCTTGTTTGAAAAAATCTCCAGGTTGAAACATCAGACGATCCTTGACGCCAAGGGTTGCAACGTATTCCTCGAAAATCGGTGCCACTTCCGGCAAATCAAACCCCGTGCCTCGAAGATGCGGATTTGCCAGTGCGATTTGTGCTGCAAGATCGCCTTGCGCGGTTCCAACGTCAACGTAAGTGCTGTAATCCCCCCAAGGAAAGGTGTGGGCGATTTTTATGTTGGCGCCGTGGCTGACACCGGTCATTGCGCTGAGGAACTCCTTTAGGCGAGCAGGGTCGGCGTAAAGAGTTTCGAAAAAGCCAGCCGCACCATTCTTGACTTCGTTTTGCGGCAACCCGGTTCGAAGCGCCTCAGTGAGATGGCCCCAGAAAGGATAAAGGCGATGATTGGCCATTTCGAGAATGCCGCCTATGTAGGAGGGCTTTTTTCGATCGAGGAAGAGGTCGGTCTCGGGCGTGTTAGCGTAACCAGCAGAATTTCGTTCCAGGAATCCAAGCGCCACGAGGGTGTCGAGAAAGTCGCGTGCTGAGCGGGGGTGCAGGCCAAGGCGTCCGCTAAGGGAATCAAAGGATTTCGGGCCGTGGGATAACTCAGTAAAAACGCCCATTTCGACAGCACTCAAGAGTGACTTTGAAGCCCAAAACGCCATCCCTGTTTGCAGGATTTTTTCCGGATTCAGTTGTTCGGTCATGCATTTCTCCATATTTCACAATAGATATATTCATGTGATACACGCCAATTGAGTTTGCCAACTATTCCACGCAACATATGGAATAAACACTAAGCAAGGCCATTCATGAACTGATCATGTTTCCGTTTTCGGAGTGGCGTTACATTAATGCTTGCGTGATAAAGCCAATCAGCAGCGTGAGCGACGTTAAGCCTATGCCGAAGCCGATCATGCGGCGGCGATTGAGCTGCGTCCACAGTACGACACCAGTTAATGACAGCAGGATAATGCTTCCAGCCAACGTATCTGCGAATAGAATCCAAGGTATGCCAACTCCGTTACCTTTGTGCAGATTGTTCAATGTACCGAATACATTTTGGTCGCTACGCTTGACGGTAACGAAGTGGTTGCCGACCCAATATTCTGCCTGCAGGTTGGTTTGCGGCGAGCTAAGTGTAACTGACCAATGCTCAGGCTGTTTCATGGTCTTGTCACCCCATGCCACAGGCTTGGACGGTTCACTACGCTCCCGTGAGGCAGGACGATCGACCATCAATTCTTTTTGCAGCCAGCTTGCCATTTCTTTTACATTAGCAGGTGCGGGGGTAGGTAAAGAAATTTGCAGCATCGTTTCTTGAACTTGCGCAGCCGGTATTTTCAGCACGGTGCGGTGATTCTGCAAGATACCTGTTACCCCGAAGAGCAAGCCTAAAGCTGCGCCCCAGAGACCGATCCAGCCATGTGTTTTGCGCAGCCATTTCAAGAAAACGGCACGCCGTGAACGGACGTCCCGGTCTTTGGAATCAATCAGATCGTTATCAGCGCCGTTCGCTGGGCTAGCACTGTGAGATTTATTGAGTTGAACACTTGTCGTCATAGGATCATTCCAGAAAAAGTTTTATGGTGCACCCCACATCCGCACAAGGTTGTGATAGCAACCGGTTAGATGTGTACGTGCAGTTTCATCCGCATTAGCGGTATTCAAACGTTGAATTGCGGTATCGAGATCGAATAGTAACGTGCGCTGGCCGTCATCAGCAATCAAGCTTTGAATCCAGAAAAAACAGGCAGTACGCACGCCGCGGGTTATCGGCGTAACCCGATGCAAGCTGGTAGCCGGATAGATCAGTAGATCACCTGCCGCAAATTTAGCGGAGTGCATACCGTACGTATCTTCGATCTGCAATTCACCCCCGTCGTACTCGTCGGGTGCAGAGAGAAATAACGTGGCAGAAACATCAGTGCGGATTTTTTCACCTGTGCCAGGAATCAGCCGCATACCACCATCGACATGACTGCCAAAGTACATACCGCTTTCATATCGATTAAACATCGGCGGATAAACTCGATTCGGCAGCGTAGCGCTGATAAAGAGCGGGTTGCGTTCGAGTTCGGCCAGAATCAAATCACCTAACTCATGCGCAATGGGTGTGTTTTCCGCGATCTGCAAATTACGCTTAACCGGCGCCCCTTGATGGCCTGCCGTCACGCGACCATCGACCCATGCCTCCTCAGCGGCATCGAGTTTTCCTCGCACAAAGAGTACCTGCTCGGCACTCAATACTTTAGGGATTTGTACTAACATGGCTCTCTGGTCCTGATGTGTTTAAAAGCGATGGGCAACTGTTACAAGTGCAGTACGTCCGCTTCCGGGTACCGAGCGCCCGCCATCTGATGGAATCAGTGCGTTGATATATTCCTTGTTGGTCAGATTAAGCAGATTCAACCGGATATCGTACTTAGATAGATGATAGGCAACAGTGCCATCCCAGCGAGTGTAGCCAGCGGCAGAAACAACATTGGTGTTGCTGGCAAAGCGTGGGGACATATAGGTGACCCCGCCACCGGTTTCCCATTGTGGGGTTACTTTGTAGGTCGTCCATAACGTGGCCATGTCGCGCGGCGTATTAGCCAGATCTTTTCCATTCGTTGCCTCCAGCGCTGACGCGTGGGCAATCCTGGGGTTTAGATGCGTGTAGCCGCCCATGAGTTGCCAGTCGCGCGTGATACGGCCCGCTGCGCCAAATTCAAAACCGGTGACGCGCACGTCCCCGTTAGAGATGTATATCCCGGGCGACACTTGCGAGCGCGAATTTGTTTTTTCAATATCAAATAAGGCCGAGGTCAACGATAGATTGCCATCAAACACATCCCATTTGGTACCGACTTCGTAGGAGCGACTTTTTTCTGGTGCTAAATTTTGGGTACCAGCAGTTGCCGCTAGTGTTTCCAATGAGGGATTAAATGAGGTGCCGTACGATGCATAGTACGATTGCACATCACTCGGCTGGTATA
Source organism: Betaproteobacteria bacterium (assembly GCA_021413765.1). Taxonomy (GTDB): domain Bacteria; phylum Pseudomonadota; class Gammaproteobacteria; order Burkholderiales; family Gallionellaceae; genus Nitrotoga. The sequence goes on along the minus strand of JAIOPT010000096.1, from coordinate 4,690 downwards.
TTATGCCGCTCCTTACGCTGGTGAAACTCACGGTTTGATCGGCTTTAAAAAGTGGCGGGGTTGCGGTGCTAATGGTGTTGGTCAAACCAGCCTTGAAGCGATCCCAACGCACACCGCCGACGAGCTTCCATTCCTTGTTCAATTCAAGCGTGTCATTGATATATGCGCCCACTGAAGTGGCATCGGCATCTGCCTTATTTCCGATGGTAGTTACGGAATTTGACGGTGTCGTAAGGTATGCTGGATCGACCAGTGATACGACTGGCAGGTTGGTGCGAACAGTGGCCTGAATGTTGCTAGTATCATGGCTGATTGAAGCACCAGCGATTATCGTATGTTTGATGGTTCCGGTATCGAATTTTGCGATCAGATCGGTCTGATTATTTATCGATTGATCTTTGATCACACGATCGTGGCTGGCGAGTTTAACAAACAGTGCATCCAGGGGCAGAGGGGTAAGGTTCCCACTGGTTACAGTGGGTAGCGCGGTAAAGACGCTGCCGGAAAGGGTGCCGACATTATTAGCGCCGGTTGTCTGTGCGTCAGTGCTGTAATGACTATATTGCAGCTGATTTCTCAGTGTCAGGTTCGAATTGAATTTGTGTTCGATGCGGCCACTTAAAATCGCTGTGTCTTGCACGGTGCGATCATCTCTCAAGCCGTAAAAAGTGTCGCGATTAACCTTGGCCGGGCGGCCATTAACGGGGGGGATGCCATAATCCGGCATGTCATTGTTGTGGGAGATAATCGCTGACAGCGTGACTTCAGTCGGCGTGCCGATTCCAAACCGCAATGACGGTGCAATCCCAAAGTCTTCATTAGTCATTACGTCGCGTGTCGTCTGCGCTTTTTGACCCATCATGGCAACGCGGAACGCGGAAGTGTCCGACAATTGACGGTTAAAATCCCCCGTTGAGCGCACCCCGCCATTGGTGTCGACTGTCCCGGTAATTTGATTTGAATCGGCTAATAGCGGACGCTTGCTGACCTGGTTGATAACGCCCCCGGTAGAGCCACGCCCAAATAGCATGGACGATGGGCCTTTTAATACTTCGACCGACTCAAGATAGTAGGTATCGCGATAATACTGGCCACTGTCACGCACTCCATTCAGATACATGTCGGTACGCGAAGAGAAGCCGCGCAGGTTGATGTTATTACCGATCTGCCCACCTTCTGCTCCACCAACGGTAATGCCGGGTACGTTGCGTAAAGCTTCCGACAATGAGGCGATGCTCTGAGAATCCAGCATGGCACGATTGATTACCGTGATTGCCTGTGGAATATCGCGCAATGGTGTCGGCGTTCTAAAACCCGCGAAAGCACCCGCAGCGAAATCATCATTCATCTTTTGACTGTTAACTTTAATTTCCGGCAACTGGGCGGCATCGATTGATTTATCGTTTTTGCTATCGTTTGTGGCTGTTTCTGCGAAAGCCGGGCTGTAGAATTGTTGTAATGCCAGCGCTACCAGCAAAGCAGGGCGTGTTTTTTTGAATCTCATGAGCTCTCCTGTTCTTTAAATAAATAAAGGTGGCTGGCTTGTGAGAAAACACTTGGCTGGCTTCCAGAATAAGTGAAAATTGCGGTTAATTTAATGTCGTTTACTTACCTGTAATAAATTAAAGCTATGCTGTACCTGTCCCTCCGTTCGAGCTAAGCCTGTCGAAGCCATTAGCAACTTATTGGCTTGCAAGGAGTACGTTTCGACAAGCTCAACGCGAACGGACTTGTTCAACATTGCCTTAACTTTTTTTAGTCTTGCAATGTTTGGATTAACAACCATCACATGAATTATTGCCATTCACTTACTTATTCAATTGTGCGGTTATGCGGTCAAAATTAACTTGTTGCTATGTGTTAACTTAAGCCGATAAATGCGGCCTGCATGTTCAATTTCTATTTCACGTTTCTGTTGAAACAAATCCTCACTTTTAATGCGAACGGATGAATTTGTATCCGATCTGGAAGCAAACGTAAACACAGTGCTAGCAGGTTCTGTCTCACGTTGATTGGGCATAGCTATCAAAATCCAATTAATATAAATGCGAACAATTCGTATTATCAGTTTATTTTGGAGGAATTGCAAACTTTAGCATTTTCCAATATGGAATGAGACTAAGACTGATTTGCTGAATCGGTCATTCTGCAGGCCATAGTGGTTAACATAGAATAAGCAAAGCCACTTACCTTGGTACGGGGACGCACGAAATGGGCAGTCGGTTCTCGTTGTGCACCTGAATCCGGATCAACACATTAAAGACGAACATAAGAAAGGAAATTTAGCGCACAAAATAGCAGCAGAATTAAAACATTCAGGCGACAAATAGCTTGACAATTACCGCTATTGGCCAGAGTAACAAGGCAATGAGAAGCATCAGGCCGCCGAGGTAACTCTCAAAGAGGCATAATCTGTCAGTCGAGAGGGGCTATTCCCGGTGTTGCCGCTCGCCCTACCACCTTCACGTTGACGGTCTACTTTGGGGAATCTCGACTGACTGCAATGTGTCGTTTTCAGATGGTCGAGATGTCATGGGGAGCGACCACTTCTCGGAACCATAATCCAACGGTCACTATGTGCCAACAGCAAATGTTCACTGAAATAAAAAAAGCCACTACGATGGAGTGGCTTTGATATTAATAATTAACCCTTTAATTAAAATGCGTAACTTATACCAGCTGAGATATTTGAGAGGTGTATGGAGTTGGATTGGGTAATTGTAGCTGGATAGGCATTATAGAGTCCTGTATAGCTAAAGTTGATTTTACCAAAATCGACATATTCATAATTCGCTCGTAAGGACAATCTATCGTTCAGTTTATGTTCTGCTCCAATCCCTAATACATATCCTAGCTCAGTTTTATTATCTGAAATAGTATTGCCTATACTAAACCATTGTCCACTAGTGTCTGTAACACTTCTTTTTATTTGTCCTACTGCACCACCAGCTGAAACGTAGAGTAAAGTAGTATCATTAAAAATGTGGCCCAAACGTGCTACGACTGTTTCGTAGGTATTTATATTGGTATTAGAATGGAGACCTTTTTCTGGAACATATGAACCAAGAGAATAATACCCATCAGTAGCTATACCTTGTGATCTAGCCTTTTGCCAAGTTCCTCCTAATTCTATACCTATCAAATTAGTTTCAATTTGTTTGTTGTAGCCTAATTTCAATGTTCCACTAACTCCATTAAATGAAGAACCGGAAGAGCCAGGTAAAGAGAAATTGTATGCTGGTGGAAGAAGTTGATTGTCTGCTCCGCTACCTTCGCCCACATGTCCCCAGTCACGACCAACCATGACTGAACCATAAAATCCAGTCCAATTAATTTGCCCTTCAGCAAAGGCTGAAGTAGATAAAGCGAGAAGTAAAGGAAAGACGATTTTTTTCATTTGGACCCTTCAATATAGTATTCATTATGTTCATGTATATCAGGTTTGAGTATATCACCTTCCCAATGCCGTCAAACTTCAGCCTTGTCCAATGTGGTATGAGCGTGATCGAGAGCTGTATTTTCAACGAGGAATGAGCCTGAAGCGAACAAGCTGGGGTCGAATTGAAGAAGAGGGTTGATCCTCGCAAGTAAGTAATTGGGGTCAGACTTTGAGGTCTCCCCCGCGCACGACCCCTGCTGAGCGCGAATTGATCCATTCGCGTCTAATAGCCCATTAGCAACCCCTTTTGGGTGCGGCAAGCGAACGGAATGAGCGTCAACCGCGTCGGGCCGCTTCGATCGTAGCGATGTCGATCTTTCCCATCTGCATCATCGCCTCGAAAGCGCGCTTGGCCGCCGCGCGATCAGGATCGGCGATCGCTTCAATGAGGGCGCGTGGCGTGATCTGCCACGACAGGCCCCATTTGTCCTTGCACCAGCCGCATTCGCTTTCCTGGCCTCCGTTGCTGACAATCGCATTCCACAATCGGTCGGTTTCGGCCTGGTCGTCGGTCGCAACCTGGAAGGAGAAAGCCTCACTATGTTTGAACTCCGGGCCACCGTTCAGGCCGATACAAGGGATGCCAATCACGGTGAATTCGACCAGCAAGACGTCGCCCTGCTTGCCAGCGGGATAGTCACCTGGCGCGCGATGGATCGTTCCCACTGCGCTGTCCGGGAATGTTTCGGCATAGAACTGCGCGGCTTCTACTGCGGTGCCGTTGTACCAAAGACAAATTGTATTCTTGCTGATCATTTTAGTTCTCCGATGGATGACAAATACATAGCTTAAACCATGAAGACTACCCGATTTCTTGGGCAATTCGCGTTCTTAAGGTGGCGCACCCGCGCGCTCTGCTTTCCACTGCGCGCCCATGTCTGTTCTCTTCTGTGATGGTTGATACAAAAATCGTTGAGGGCACATCTTGCCTCAAGTGGCATGGTGGTTCAACCGAGAATGGCCGATATTGCAAGACCTCGTCATTCCCGCGCATGCGGGAATCCAGCGATACTATTCAAAAGTCTTTAGAAAAATTGATGGGGATAGATTCGATTGGTGGTTTTGTTTTGACTTCCTCAGACGTTCATTTTTTGGGGCTTATCAAATGAGTCTCGTATATTGACGCTGTCGGCAAAACATTATGCAATGACAATGTTGAGCAGGCTGGGCAACATGACATCGGCTAGAGTTTAAGCGGTTAAGCTTGTGGGTCAGATAGGTGCGGTTGCCCATTTCTTGTTCAATCAGACC
>JAIOPT010000095.1 GCA_021413765.1 Betaproteobacteria bacterium | reverse complement strand
CATGCTGGGAAACGTGTGGGAATGGGTGGAGGATACATGGCATGATACCTACAGGGGAGCTCCGGCAGATGGCAAGGCGTGGTCATCTGGCGGTGCAATAAGCACGCTAGGTAATCAGGAATGGCGAGTGCTGCGCGGCGGTTCCTGGATGATTGATCCGAGGGACGTGCGCTCCGCCGTTCGCTTCATGAGCGATCAGTCGAGCCGTAACGCTTATACTGGCTTCCGTGTTGCCAGGACATTGGCATGAGGCTGCAGCTTACTTTATCGAATAAAGCAAAATATTAAAATTCAATCATTTCAAAATCTTCCTTTCGCGCGCCGCATTCCGGGCAAGTCCAGTTAATAGGTACATCTTCCCAGCGCGTGCCGGGCAAGATGCCGTCTTCCGGGGAGCCAGTGGCTTCGTCGTATAGCCAGCCGCAAATCAGGCACATATAGGTTTTATATTCAGGGTTCGGGGTCATGGCGAGTAATTTCAGTTAAAATTGCATTTCTTTTTACATTTTACAATGACACTTACTGCCATGTCTGACATCCTGCCTATTGTCCTTACTTTTGGTGCTACTGATCCCAGCGGGGGGGCAGGTTTACAGGCCGATATTCTGACTATTGCCAGCATGGGTTGTCATCCCCTGACCGTTGTGACGGCAATCACTGTACAGGATACTGGCGGGGTAGATGACATATTGCCAATTGACGCTGAGTGGGTATCTGATCAAGCACGCGCAGTGCTGGAAGACATGCCTGTGGCGGCTTTCAAAATCGGCCTACTGGGCAGCGTAGAGAATATTGCGGCGATTGCAGAAGTGATTTCAGATTATCCCGATATTCCATTAGTATTTGACCCGGTGTTGGCATCCGGCCGCGGCGATGAGCTAACTGATGAGGACATGTTGGACGCACTTCGTGAACTGTTATTGCCGCAGACCACTATCTTGACACCGAATAGCATAGAGGCTCGCCGACTCATCCAAGATGAGGATAATGACGAAGATAATCCCGACTTAGCCGAGTGTGCCAAGCGTATTGTGCAGCTCGGTTGTGAATATGTGCTGGTGACTGGCACACACGAGCATACGCCAAAGGTGATTAACACTCTTTACGGCGAGAACGGCGTAGTACGGAGCGATAGCTGGGCGCGCCTGTCAGGCATATATCATGGTTCCGGCTGCACACTGGCCTCGGCGATTGCCGCTTTGCTGGCAAACGGCCTGTCGATGAATGAAGCTGTGAAAGAGGCTCAGGAATTCACTTGGCAGGCATTGAAATATGCCTTCCGACCAGGCATGGGACAGCACATTCCAGACCGTCTATTTTGGGCCCGCGATGACGAAGAGGATGAATCCAGCGTACGCCATTAAAGGCGTTTACGCCATTACGCCAGATTGTGCTAATACCACAGATTTGTTGCATCGAGTTCGGTTGGCACTGACTGGCAAGGTACGGATTCTGCAGTATCGCAATAAATCAGCAAATACTGCGCAGCGATTGGAACAGGCTCACGCCTTACGCAAACTGACGCGCGAATTTGCCATAACGTTTATTGTAAATGACGATATACAACTGGCGTCGCACGTAGATGCGGATGGCGTGCATTTAGGCGCAGCGGATGATAGCGTTGATACGGCGCGTGCCGCACTGGGAATACATAAAATCATTGGCGTTTCTTGCTATAACCGTCTGTCACTGGCTCATAATGCAGTTCATGCAGGTGCGGATTACGTGGCATTCGGAGCATTCTTCCCCTCGACTATAAAGCCTAACGCTGAAGTGGCCGATATTGAATTATTGCAGCTGGCGCGTGTCGAACTTGCTGTGCCACTGGTAGCAATAGGTGGCATCACCCTGCACAATGCCGCATCGTTAGTGCATGCCGGTGCAGATGCGGTGGCGGTGATTTCGGCTTTATTTGATGCGGAGGATATAATGGCGACAGCAAAAAAATTGTCCAAGCTGTTTAATGCAAATCGATTACTTACTGGAAGTCTCACTCGCTAGTGGGAATATCCTTGATGCACAAAAAAAGCGTATTTGTGTTCTTGGGGATTTTTTTGTTTGTTTTGGCGCGGTGCGCTTACTGCAAGAATGAAGACCCAGTTCCGGCAACTGTTCCTGAAGTCTCGGTTTCAGTTCCCATTGAGGGGACACAGAATATGATGGAGTTCCCTGCTGCGCTGGTGGGTGGGCAGTTTGAATATGCTGTGCAACGAGGCGATTCTCTGACCAGCATCAGCGCCCGTTTTGGTATAGAGCAGTCCGTTCTTACACGGATGAATGGGATAAAAAAAGGCGCAACGTTACAACAGGAACAGCTGTTGCAGATTGATAACCGCCATATCATTCCGGAACGGTTGACGGATGGCATATTGATTAACCTGCCGCAGCGGATGCTGTATTATTTTCAAGCAGGCAAGCTTATGGCTCATTATCCAGTTGGCCTCGGGCGCCCGAGCTGGCCAACACCAATGGGCAGTTTCAATGTAATTGATATCCAGGCAAACAAGATGTGGTATTTGCCCAAGTCAATCCAGGAAGAGATGCGACGAGAAGGAAAGATTGTGCTGACCCAAGTGCCGCCAGGGCCGGAGAACCCATTGGGCAAACACTGGATTGGCCTTAGCCTTCCGGAAATTGGTATTCACGGCACCATCGCACCGGCGAGTATCTATCATTTCTTGAGTCATGGCTGCATCCGTCTACATCCGGATGACATTGCCGCACTTTTTCAGCAGGTACGCAAAAATCTACCCGGCAAGATCATTTATGTCCCTGTATTGCTTGTGCGCCTTAAGGATGGCCATATTTTTCTTGAAGTGAATCGGGACGTTTATAAAAAGAGTATTGATCCAATAACCATTATAGAGAACTCAGCTCAAATCCAAGGGCTTGGTGATATGGTAGACTGGAAAAAAGTGAAAGAAGTCATTCAACTAAAGGAAGGGCTGGCTCGTGAAGTGGGATTGCCAGTCCCTATTCCAAATGGAGGTGTCCCATGAAAGTCACAATAAAAGACAAAAGCCGCCGTCAATTTTTAAAATTAGGGATGCTGGTCGCCGCAGCTGGATTATCTCCCTTCCCGGCGCATGCCGCACTGCGTGATATTGCTGCCAGAGAACGGTCATTAGCTTTTTATAACACGCATACTGGGGAAGGCATGCGAACCGTCTATTGGGCAGAAGGTGGCTATATCCCCCAAGCCTTGGCTGATATCAATCACGTGTTGCGTGATCACCGAAATAACGAAATAAAAAACATGTCCCCTGCACTGCTTGATTTGCTGTATGGCATCAACGGCATGATTGAGGCTCGCCAACCTTTCCATATTATTTCCGGATATCGCTCGCCTGCCACCAATGCCATGCTCGCAGAGAACAGCGGTGGTGTGGCCAAGCATAGTATGCATCTGGACGGTAAGGCGATTGATATCCGTGTTCCCGGGCATGATCTTATCCAAGTGCGTCGTGCGGCATTTATGCTACACGGCGGCGGCGTGGGCTATTATCCTGGCTCTGATTTTGTCCATGTTGATGTGGGTAGGGTACGGCAATGGCAGGGTTGACCATTTGTATGAGAGGTGTTCTTGACCCGGCACATGTGATTCTTAGATGCGATTTCACAACGGTAGAAGCCTCTGATAATAAGGCCGCAAGCATGCCCGCTTCATCCAAGCTACGCTTGCTTATTTACCCCTGTGCCAAAGCCATTGCTTTCTGAAAATACTTAAATGCCTCGTTTGGTTGCTGCAACTTTTCAGACAAATGGCCGAGCGCGGTATACGCAGCGCTGCTGGGTGCAATGCTGTTGCTGGCATCCAGATAGTTTTGCGCTTTACTCCACAACTCTTGGTGCAAGCACAGCTTCCCCAGCACCAACAGTAATCCGGCATCGTCAGGATGCTGCTTGAGCCAACGCTCTGCCTGCTCAATATGGTTCTTCCCTGCTTCTCCCGTTAGGCATTCCCCATATAGCATTATCAAGTCGCTATTCCATTCTGCGTTTAGCTTGTCGGTTATTATCTGTTTTGCGCTATGGCAGTCTCCCTGATGGATGAAAGCACGCGCAGCCGCCGCTACAACTTTGGGGCGTTTTCTGAATTCGCTAGGGGTGCTTTTCCAAATGGTCAACAACGCTGGAGCGTCCAGCGTGTGTGCGCGGATTTTTTCCAACCAAGCCTGTTGGCGTATCTGCGCAGCAGCGGCCTCATCCATTGCACTGCGCTTTTTCAACTGATCTACAATTTCTAGTACCGCATCCCAATTTCGCGCTTGTTGTTGTGCCCTAAGCTCAAGATGGAGTGCACCGACATGTCCTTTTACTCCGCTTTCACGCAATTCTTTCAGCGATTGAAGCGCGGCCTGAGGTTGATGCTGATCGAGATTAAATTTGGCTTGCGCCATCAAGCGCATGGTGGATACACCTGCCGACCTATTTTCGGCAGTAGCCAGGTAAGCATCTCGCCTGTCGAATTCATGCAGCTCATGCGCTGCACGTGCTGCAATGACAGGGTTGAGTCCGGAACTTTCGCCTAAGTCCATCGCCCGTACTGCAGCTTTTTCTGCCATCGCATAACGTCCTTCGAAGAACGCGTCAAGCGCTTCCATCATGGCTGAACGTCCTTTGCTGCGAGCCCGTTCAATGCGGAATTGGCGCACGTAAGAGGGTAGTCGGATGGCGGATAGCGCCAAGCGCACGGCGAAATATCCCAGCACGAACAGGGCTAACAGCGTCAGCAAAAACAGGGTGAGCGATATCTCAATACGATAGGGCGAATACACTAGCAGCAAGTAGCCGGGATTGTGGGCTGCCAACTTCAACGCCACGGCTAGCGAGAATAATCCCAGTAGCCACACTAGGAATTTCATCGTGACCCCTTGCCGAGTGATGAACGATAGTTACGCGTGGCTTCCAGGCTAGCACTGATATCCGGCAGTTCAATGTTTATGCTGGACTCCCGCAGTTTCTGCAAGGTGGTGACAGCCAGCGCACCACTAGTGGACTTAACATCGAAATAACGTACTATCCATTCCTGCACTGATTGCAGATCATGTTTGAAGCTCTTTTCGTCGCGCGACAATAAGCCAAGGCGTGCGGACAGCAGACGCAACTTCAAATTTTCACGTAAAAAGAAAGTTTGTGTGGGCGGTAAGAGCGGCAATTCACGCTTTTGCATATTTTCGACGCGCACCAAGTGCTTCATGTCTTCCCAGACTTCGCGCATTAACCTTCGCCAT
>JAIOPT010000117.1 GCA_021413765.1 Betaproteobacteria bacterium | reverse complement strand
TTCCCGAAGCGCCACCTATATTGATTGCAACGTCATTGCCAAATACTTGGCAACACAGCATGGTGAGTGCTTCGCACTGTGTGGGATTAACCTTGCCCGGCATGATCGAGCTGCCCGGTTCGTTCTCAGGAATACTGATTTCCCCAAGGCCAGAGCGTGGTCCCGAAGCCATCCAGCGGATGTCGTTGGCAATTTTCATGAGGGCGGCAGCGAGTGTTTTGAGCATGCCATGTGCAGCCACTAGAGCGTCATGTGAGGCCAGAGCCGCAAACTTGTTGGCAGCGCTTTTAAATGGCAAGCTGGTGCTACGAGCCAGTTCCGCAGCAACGCGCTCACCGAATTCGACGTGTGTGTTAAGCCCGGTACCCACGGCAGTACCACCGGCCGCAAGTTCGCAAAGCGAGGGCAGGGTAGCTTTAATTATGGACTCTGCATAATCTAACTGCGCCACGTAAGCAGAAAATTCCTGCCCAAGCGTTAGCGGAGTAGCATCCTGCAAGTGCGTGCGCCCAATCTTGACGATCCCGTTAAAATTGCGGGATTTCTCTTCCAATGTCGAGCGCAGTTTGCGCAGCGCAGGAAGCAGGGCTTGAGTAATGCTGAGGCTGGCTGCGACGTGCATTGCTGTGGGGAAAATGTCATTAGATGATTGACCGAGATTCACGTCATCATTGGGATGTACCAGCCGGTCTTTGCCCCATTTTCCACCGAGCAGTTCAGAAGCACGGTTAGCGAGCACCTCGTTCAGGTTCATATTGGTCTGGGTACCCGAACCCGTCTGCCAAACAGAAAGTGGAAACTCTTGCATATGCTGGCCAGCCAGTATTTCGTCCGCCGCCCGCACAATAGCGTCCGCCTTGGTTGCGCTTAACAGATTTAAATCGCGGTTGACCAGCGCGCAAGCGCGCTTCACCATAGCGAGTGCAAGAATAAGTTCCTCCGGCATGCGCTCGGAGGATATATGGAAATGCTCAAGTGAACGTTGCGTTTGCGCGCCCCAAAGCCGGTCTGCTGCAACCTCTATGGGGCCGAATGTGTCGTGCTCTATTCTGGTTTGAGTCATGCAATATGCTTTTATTTAGTAACAATATAAGCCTGTTGAATGCCAAAGCCACCGCCAGAAAAGTCTTTCTCTATATCAAAAAATATGCGGTTAATCGGGTTGAAGCCCGGGTATGCTGCCGGGTCTGTTACCAACTCTCTCAAAAATCTTGATCCCAGGTAATAAATTGATGAAAAATCATTTACCTTAAACGTCAAACCCTTTTGCGTGAAAAAGTCCTCTAATACAGCTTTTTTAAAGAATCGATTGGAGTCATGCTCGATCAATGGGGGCATATCCTTAAGTTGCCTCATTGCATTGAGCAATGTAAATGGCTCCAAAAAAGGCTCAGAAAAAATCACCTTGCCGCCTGGCTTAACAACCCGCAGACATTCATTGATAGCAATTTGTTGCTCTTCCCAAGTGGACATAAGGGTAACCACTCGTGTGGCATAAGCTACATCAAAAGTATCATCCGGAAATTGTAGGGAATTAATGTCACCTATCTCAAATTTTATAATATCGCCTACCCACTGTGCTTTTTTCAGCATATTGGCCTGTTTAATCATGTTTTCAGCAAAATCAACACCTGTAATCGAACCAACATCTTTGTGTCGTTCCAATTGTTGGAACGCGGAATATCCATTCGCGCAACCTACATCAAGAACATGATCCCCACTTGAAATATGCTCACCTACGGCTTCAATTTCAAGTTCAATCATAAAGTTATCGCTCCAAGATGCTAGATGTGAACCTTTATGGGTTTTAGCCTGATTTTCCCAATAGTCTTTAGCAACATCTTTTTCGATCTTTTCCACGCTTTCTCCTTATAGGCTAAGTACACTAAGTACTATTGCCTGCTTAATAATTTATGTTGCATTTCGCAATAAACTCATTCCGTACCATACTTGCCAACATGACAGACACCATTTATTGGCTTTACTTATGCAAAGTGAGGGCAGCATTCTAAACAATTCAAAAATAATTGCCAAACAATGCGCTAACTAGTGCAGTGCATCATAAAATAATGCGACTTAAGTGAAGGTTTAGCCTCTATTTGTAGTTCCTTGATCGTCCCCATAAGGCACGCATTTCGGCCAACGAGGAACAGGTAGAGAGGATCACGTATGGAAAGACTCACAAGGTGCGACACACAGAAGCATGAGCACCTTGGTTAGATATTGCGCCATCAACCATCTCGATTATGCCGGACATTGCTGCACTTCCGCATTACAATAGTAAGTTGAGAGCATATCCGCCAAAAACGTTACGCTGCCGCATCGCAGCCTGCCGAACAAGTAGTGACGCATTCTATGGCTACACATAACATGCAAAATCAGGGCGCAACATGACTGACCAGAACAATGGCAATAGCTGCATCGTCATTTTTTGAAAAACTTCGCGCATCGGGCCATGGTATTTAATACTCGTAACGGTATGGAAATCAATGTTCATGGGTCTACCAATGTATAGTTTTCTTTCTCTTTTTATTGGTTTACTAGTTGGCGCAGGTGTTGTTTGGTTGTTTCTGCTTACCCGTATTTCTGCTGCTGAATTGCGGGTAAAGAGCGAAAGCCAAGTTGTAATTGCCACGCTCAATGAGCGTCTTATCGCCTCACAGGAAGATGCAAAGCGTCTCGCCACTCAGCATGCCGATCTTCAAAAGCAAGCAATGCTCTGGCGCGATCAGCTTGATGTAGCGGGAGATGAACGGGCGCAATTGGCCGAACGTGCGGATCGTGTCCCTAAACTTGTGGCTAATCTTGAAGCGGCCAATCAAGAGATAAGCACACTTAAGCAATCCATCGCGGATATTCGTGAAAAGGTGGGTAGGGTTAACTCGACCATTGAGTCACAAGCTGAGCATATTGTGCAACTTCAGCAGGAACGCGTCACTCTGATAGAGCGAAGCGATTTGCTGACTCGGGATATCAATCTATTGAGTATGCAGGTATCCGAGCTCACTATGAGCCTGGAAGTTGAGCGCAAGCAGTCACAAGAGAAATTGCAATTGTTGATTGATGCTCGCGAGCAGCTTTCGAACCAGTTCAAATCCCTGGCCGGTGAAATCCTGGAAGATAAAAGCAAGCGTTTTACTGAGCAGAATCAAACGAACATTGGTGCTCTACTTGGGCCATTGAAGACTCAAATTCATGAATTCAAAGCCAAGGTTGAGGATATTCACCTTAAGGATACTGAGCAACAAGCAACGCTAAAGGCCGAGCTAAATCAGTTGAAAGATTTAAACCGGCAGATTACCGAGGAGGCTCATGGTCTGGCAACAGCACTTAAAGGCCAATCCAAGATGCAGGGGAACTGGGGGGAAATGGTATTGGAAAATATCCTGGATCGTTCAGGATTGAGATCCGGTAAAGAATATCGTCGCGAAGTCAGCTTCAATACCGAGACGGGCAGGAGCCGCCCAGACGTAATAATCTATCTTCCGCAAGAGAAACATCTAGTCATCGATTCCAAGGTATCCCTCAATGCCTATACCCGGTATGTTAATGCAGAAGGAGAAATTGAGCGGCAATTAGCGCTGAAAGAGCACGTTGCAGCTATATCCAGCCGAATTAAGGAGCTGTCAGATCGCAATTATTTCGAGCTGCCCGGCCTAAATTCCCCTGAGATGGTCTTTATGTTCATTCCCATTGAGTCCGCATTTGTGGAAGCGCTGCGCGCAGATGAAACGTTATTCCAAAGGGCTATTGAACAGAATGTGCTGGTTGCGACGCCGACTACTTTGCTTACCAGCCTCAATATCGTACGCCAACTCTGGAGATTTGAAGAACAAAACGCTCATACCGCAGAACTTGCGGATCGTGCCGCCAAGGTTTATAAAAAACTTAATACCTTCCTGGGTTCTATGGAAGGAGTCGGCAAGCAGCTCGACAAGGCCAAGGATTCATTCAATATGGCAATGAGTCAACTTTATTCCGGGAAAGATAATCTGATCAAGCAAGCCAACGATTTCAAAAAACTTGGTGTTGCAGTGCAAGGGACTTTCCCTGAAAATCTGCTGGTCAAGGCAGAGCTCGAATTAGAGCACCTGCCTGAATTACCCGCACACGAAAATGTACCATTGGAATGAGCATGATTAATAACCAAGTCAAAAGTGACATAGATCGACTCTGGCTGGATTTTGCTACGGGAGGAGTTTCCAACTCGCTCATTATCATCGAACAGATATCCCTTCTGATGTTCGCCCGACTGCTGGATATAGAAGAATCGCAACATGAGAAAAATGCTTCACGTACCGGTGAGTCCCCATTTCATATTTTTCGGGTGGATCAGCAAGCACTACGCTGGAAAGACTGGAGCCGGATGAGTGATGGCGAGGCCATGCTTAAGTTCGTGCGCGACGAGGTTTTCCCCCATTTACGCATTCTCGGCAGCAAAAAATTCATATTTGGCGAATATATGAAAAACGTCTCGCTCCAAATCTCAAAGGCCAGCCTGCTGGTCTTGGTGGTGGAGCAACTCGAAAAGTTGCCGCTGGACAATAGCGACATCCAGGGCGACTTATATGAGTATTTGCTAAGCAAGCTCACCACGGCAGGTATACATGGCCAGTTTCGCACGCCGCACCACATTATCAAGCTCATGGTGGAGCTTATAGACCCCAAGCCGTTTGAAACAATTGGTGATCCAGCTTGCGGCACGGCTGGTTTTCTGGTGGCAGTAATGGAATATCTGCGCAAGACTTGCGCTGCACCGGAGTTTGTCGAAGCACGGGAAGATGGCAGCAAAAGCTACTCAAGTGACATGTCTGAACTTCATCAGGAGCAGGTTCAGCACAGCATGCTCCACGGTTTTGATTTTGATGCCACTATGCTGCGTTTGGCTGCCATGAATTTGATGCTGCATGGAGTGGAAAATCCGGACCTTCACTACATGGATACGCTTTCAAAAGTATTCCCGGAAAAATTTCCGGCCATTGCCGATGGCAACAAAGGTGGACTGGATATCATCCTCTCCAATCCGCCGTTTAAGGGCACACTGGCAGAAGATGTGCATCCTTCTTTACTCAAAATTGTCCAAACTAAAAAATCTGAGTTACTTTTCATCATCCTTATTCTGCGCATGCTCAAGAGTGGTGGTCGTTCCGCTACCATTGTGCCCGATGGGGTTCTGTTTGGTTCAAGTAAAGCCCATTTGGCCGTACGTGAGTATTTGCTCGATTGTAACCGGCTGGAGGGAGTGATCTCACTGCCATCCGGCGTATTCAGATCGTTTGCGGGGCTTTCTACCTCAATTTTGTTGTTTACTAAGGGTGGGTGCACTCAGGATGTATTTTTTTACGACGCGCAAGCCGATGGACTCTCGCAGCAAGAAATAGGTCAAGAAAATGCCGACAATGATCTGTCCGACGTGTTAACCCAATATCATCGCTGGCGTAATGGCGAAAGTGATTTTGCTGATCGAACTGCAAAAGCTTTCAAGATATCTGCCGCGGACATTCGAGCTCAAAATTTCGAGCTTTCAATAAACCGCTACAGGGAAACCAGGCATCAGGAAGTGAAGTGCGAGGAACCCAAGGTGATTCTGGCGCACATGCGAACGCTTGAGGCCGAGATTCAACGAGATATGGCTGAGTTGGAGGCTATGCTTCGATGAAGTTCGTTAGACTGGGAGATGTGGCACGATTTGCTTGTGGAGGGTCGCTTGACCGATCAAATTCTGCCTGCTGGAATGGTACGATCCCTTGGGTTACTGCGAAGGATATTCTCGGTGCACGCATTAATGATTCATTGGAAAGAATTACAGAGTTTGGTCTGAAAGAGTCAGCATCTAATTTATTGCCGGTCGGAAGCATACTAGTGCCAGCGAGCATGACTCTCGAAAATGTTGTCATTAACGATGTGCCGGTTGCCATTAATAAAGATTTGAAGGCAATTATTGTCAAATCCCCTGATATTGACAGGAATTACATACAGCAATTTTTGCTCTCGAAGGCGTATAGTCTTGAGGTTAGCGGAAAAAAAGGGATGAATTACGGGCATGCAGACGAAACTTTGGCTGATATTGAGATCCCACTTCTGCACCTGGAAGAGCAGCTGCGTATCGCCTTAATCCTCGGCAAAGCTGATGCTATCTGTAAAAAACGCCGCGCCACACTCAACTTGGCAGACAATTTTTTGCATTCGATTTGTTTGGATATGTTTGGCGAACCAGTGACGAATCCAAAAGAGTGGCAAACTTCTTCAATTGCTGTTCAGATACGTTACACGCAAATTCAGAATAAGATGATTTCCATTAAGGGAAAGCTCGCAAACGAGCTGGCTCAATCAAATTTTCTTTTCAGCAGTCTTGCCGCATCTATCTTTACATCGTCAGAGGCAGCCTGAGCAATGAGGATAAATAAAATATGAGTGCACCGACCACTATTGGTCAGACGGGCCTGACCAAAATTTATATTGAGAATTTTAAAGGGATCGGTTCCGAAATTCGGATTGACTTAAAACCGATTACCCTGCTTTTCGGTGCAAACAGCGTTGGAAAAAGCACCATCATGCAGGCGCTACAGTATGTACGTGAAGTGTTGGAGCGCAACAATGCCAACCCAGACCGCACTATGCAGGGTGGAAATTTTGTCGATCTGGGAGGATTTCGCAATCTCGTTCATCTGCGTGATACAACCCGCCATATTGCCATTCAGATCGAGCTGTCTTTAGGTGGCAAAGGGCTGCCCGATTTGGTGCCGGAAGCCTTTGACGATTGGCAAACAGATGATTCCAAGGTATGGGCTTTTTACAACCTATTGCATGAAACACGGAATCGCGTTGAGTCGGTAAGCGTGAAGTTGGTGATTGCCTGGAGTCATCTACGCGATAAAGCTGTGGTGATCGGCTATCAAGTGGGTGCCAATGGCGAATGGTTGGCCGAAATAAATGCTACGGATGATGGTCGGGATGTCAGTATCAGCATTAACGAGATCAACCCTATTTTTATGCGCCAGTTCACTCAGGAAGATCTGGACAACAATCTGGAATATTATTTGCGATCGAATGCGAATTCGGTCGCATCCGGCGATTCAGTAGCCCCCAACATTGAAACTCACTATACGATATGGCCGCACATTATCGAGACGGTAACGGATGCGGGCATGGAAAAGACCGGCGAGGGCTTACGCGAGTGGCTTTCCGGTTTTGATAGCGCGTTGCCTCGATTGGGCGAATTGTTGCATATCCCGGCACCAGATGTAATCGGGGCGGAGAATGTTTATATCGCCCGAGAGTTCACCGCTTTTATTTCGTCTCTTATTGTAGGCCCCGGTTTGCTGGTGCGCGATGAATTGCGCAAAATGCGTTATGTCGGACCCATTCGTCATGTGCCCGCACGCGATTTCGATGCCAGCCTGACCAAGGACGAGGCAGGCTGGGCAGACGGTTTGGCTGGATGGGAAGCTTTGCTGACTGGACAGCAAAGCCTGATCGATGATGTCAGTCGCTGGATGGCGGACGAAGACAAGCTCAATACCGGCTATGCAATCGAGCGCCGCTGGGTGCGCGAAGTGCGCTCGGAGTGGCTGGATCTGATTGGTTCTGAAGAATTGAATCCGCAGCGTAAGTGGATGCTGAATAAAGCAATCGAAGCCTTGCTGACCAAACCTCGCATCGGTTTGATCGATACTAAATCCGGTCTGGAAATGCAGTCACGAGATGTCGGAATCGGTATCTCGCAAGTGCTGCCAGTGGTGGTAGCTGCGCTGGAGTCTTCGGCAAGCCTGGTGACTATCGAGCAGCCGGAGCTTCATATTCACCCTTCGGTGCAGGTGGGTCTGGGTGACCTGCTAATTTATAGCGTACTTCGCCATGAAATGAGTTTTTTGATCGAAACGCTCAGCGAGCATCTGATTTTGCGCTTGCTACGCAGGATTCGCGAAACATCGGAAGGTAATTTACCGTCTGGTTTTCTGTCTGTTTCTCCAGAAATGATTGGGGTTTATTATGTGGGTCGCGGAGAAAATGGGGTTCAGATTAAATTTTTGCCCGTAGATGAAGCAGGTGAATTTACTGAAAGCTGGCCAAAAGGATTTTTTGATGAACGAGCCGGAGAGCTGTTCTGATGATCAAAGAATTTGCATTGGATCCGGACGCCATCACTTCGTCTTATCGCGAGTTTTGCTACTTCACAGAGAAGTTCGGCGTAAGCCAAGGGCGGGTAATTTCCGCATTTCCAAAGAAGTGGAGAAAGCTGGTTTGTGATTCGGCTTTGCGCGAGCATAAGGGTAAAGTCGAGTTTTCCAAAATTGTGGAACGGTTGAATAAATTTGGAAATGATATCGTTTTTGATACGGGTCGACCGAGTGGAGAAGGTTCGTTGACGTGGATTGATCGGACATTAGTAGAGCATGCACGCAAACCCTTTGCTGCAATTATCTCAGCTACTGCGGTAGACCACCCGGATGTGCTGCTTAAAGATGAACTTGATGAAGAAAGCCCGCGCTTCAAGGCCGCTCGACAGTGCGCTATTCCTCGAACAGCTCAAGCCTTGATAGGCTGTGCTGAGTTTCTGATTCGGCACGCTAAAATAATTAAGCTGGTTGATCCACATTTTGACCCTACCAAGCCTCGTTACCAGCGACCGCTAGAGCAGATATATTCTCTATTGCCCGGCAGCAAAGCCATTGTGGAAATACATCGTAGCGATGAGATCGCAAACGACGAACTAATTCGACGTTTCCAGCAGAGCGTTTCCATGTTGCCTTCAGGAGTGAAGATGCAATTGCATGTTTACGAGAAAGCGCAAATGCACAACCGCTTTATTATTACCGAAAGTGGCGGACTGATTTATGGGGTGGGCCTTAGTGATAATGAGGACGGTGGTGGAGCGCCAGATGAAGAGGTCACCTTGATGGAAACAGCAGTCAAAAATACTCGCTGGAATGACTACAGCAAAATTTCGCCAGTGGCTATATGGCCATGATATAAATATTTATGTGGGTGAGTTCAGTTGGGAAAAATGAACATACACAACCTATTGACTAACACTATTCACAATTTACTTTGAAATGACACATCAGAAATTTATTGATCTTCCTCCCATACTGAGTGCGCAAGGTACTGTGCGACTTCCCGGCTCCAAAAGTATTTCCAACCGCATGCTATTGCTCTCTGCTTTGTCTCATGGGGTTACTGAAATCCGTGATCTTTTGCATTCGGATGATACCGAGCACATGCTGAACGGATTGCGCACTTTGGGCGTATCAGTGGAAGCATTGGGAGACCATGCTTATCGTGTGCAAGGGTGTGCTGGTGATTTTCCGGTTAAGGAAGCCCAGCTGTTTCTCGGTAATGCGGGTACAGCTTTTCGCCCCTTGACAGCTGCACTGGCATTGGCGGGAGGGCATTATCATCTTTCCGGCGTGCCGCGTATGCACGAGCGCCCTATCGCTGATTTGGTGGATGCGTTGTGCGGGTTGGGTGCGGATATCCGATATCTGGGTATGGAAGGTTTTCCGCCTCTAGAAATACATCCTGCTAAGCTACTTAGCGGCAGTCGTATTGCGGTACGCGGTGATGTTTCCAGCCAGTTTCTAAGCGCATTATTGATGGCGCTGCCATTAATGCATAGTGCAACCACGGTGGAAGTGATAGGCGAGCTGATTTCCAAGCCCTATGTTGAAATCACACTGGCGATGATGGCGCGTTTTGGTGTGCTGGTTGAGCGAGACGGCTGGAGTTCGTTTACGGTTCCTGCCGCTAGCAGCTATGTCGCGCCGGGTTTGATTCATGTCGAGGGAGATGCCTCGTCAGCTTCGTATTTTTTGGCTGCGGGTGCCATCGGTGGAGGCCCAGTTAGAGTTGATGGTGTAGGTCGCGATAGTATTCAGGGCGATGTGCGCTTTGCCGAAGCATTGCAGCTGATGGGCGCGCGTATCGCAATGGGGCCGAACTGGATGGAAGTGCGTGCACCGGAAAATGGAAGAATGAAAGGCATAGATTTGGATTGCAATCACATCCCCGATGCGGCTATGACGCTGGCGGTGTGTGCATTGTTTGCCAACGGAATAACTACGCTACGGAATATCGCCAGCTGGCGAGTAAAGGAAACCGATCGCATCGCAGCGATGGCCGCTGAATTGCGCAAACTTGGCGCAACGGTGGAAGAGGGTTCGGATTTCATTCGCATCATGCCTCCTAATTCCTCGATCTTGGCTTCTCAATGCTCAATCGATACCTACGATGACCATCGCATGGCAATGTGTTTCTCGCTTGCCGCATTTAGTCAGACGGGAGTGCGTATCAACGATCCTCAGTGTGTAGCCAAAACCTTTCCGGATTACTTTGAAAGTTTTGCCAGCGTGGTTAAGGCTGTGCCAGTCATTGCCATTGATGGCCCTTCTGCTTCCGGTAAGGGTACTGTTGCTCAATTGGTTGCAGCTCAGCTTGGATTTCATTATCTGGATAGTGGTGCCTTGTATCGACTGTTGGCGCTAGCTGCACAACAGAATGGAGTAGCTTTGGATGCGGAAGACCAATTGGCTGATCTGGCGGCACGCATGGATGTACGTTTCGAGGGAATGGATTCCTGGCTGGATGGTGCGCAGGTGAATGATGAGCTGCGTTCCGAGCAATCAGCAATTGCGGCGTCCAGAGTGGCGACATTGCCAGCGGTGCGAACCGCATTATTAAGCAAGCAACATGCTTTCCGTCGGGCACCGGGGTTGGTTGCAGATGGTCGCGATATGGCGTCTGTGGTGTTTCCTGATGCGGCTTTGAAAATATTTCTAACTGCCAGTGCAGAGGTTCGCGCTGAACGGCGCTATAAACAGTTGATGGAAAAAGGAATGAGTGCTAGCATTACAAACCTTTTAGAAAATATTCGCGCGCGCGATGAGAGGGATAGCCAGCGTAGCGTGGCTCCATTGCAACAGATGCCCGGAGCCAGTTTGCTCGACACTACCAACTTGACAATCGAGCAGGCGGTGCAGGAGGTGCTAGCACGTTACCATTCCATGCATTAGATCCCGCGCATGAGTTCGATATAAAAGTGATTGATGTACGTTTTATAGCCCCGCAACGAACTTATCGTTCGGGTTTTTTAATCAGCCCCGCCAAAAGCGGGTTTGTCTTGGATATATTTATAAATGAATGCTAACGCTGCTGTAGTTGAAAATGATCTGGAAAGTTTTGCCTCCCTATTTGAAGAAAGTCTGACGCGCAAGGAAATGCGCGCAGGTGAGTTGGTCACTGCGCATGTTGTGCGCATTGATCATAATGTGGTGGTGGTGAATGCCGGTCTGAAGTCTGAAAGCTTTATCCCCGTCGAGGAATTCTTCAACGCCGCAGGCGAGATTGAAGTAAAAGCTGGCGATTTCGTCACTGTGGCGATTGAATCGTTGGAAAATGGTTACGGTGAAACCAAGCTGTCGCGCGAAAAGGCCAAGCGCCTCGCTGCCTGGATCGAGCTGGAAGAAGCGATGAAAGAAGGCAGAATCGTTGAGGGTTATGTCAGTGGTAAAGTTAAAGGTGGCTTGACTGCTATGGTTAACGGCATACGCGCATTCTTGCCTGGTTCGCTGGTGGATATCCGACCGGTCAAGGATACCGCACCGTACGAAAACAAGACCATGGAACTCAAGATTATCAAGTTGGATCGTAAGCGTAACAATGTGGTTGTTTCGCGCCGTGCGGTTCTGGAAGCAAGTCATGGAGCTGACCGTCAGGCCATGATGGAAAACCTTAAGGAAGGCGCAATTGTTAAAGGTATTGTAAAGAACATTACCGACTACGGCGCATTTGTGGACTTGGGCGGTATTGATGGCCTGCTTCATATTACTGACTTGGCTTGGCGTCGTGTCAAACATCCTTCTGAAGTACTGGCGGTAGGCGATGAAGTGGAAGCCAAAATTCTTAAATTTGACCAAGAGAAAAACCGTGTTTCTCTCGGTATAAAGCAGATGGGCGATGATCCATGGACTGGCTTGGAACGCCGTTATCCACAAGGCACCCGGCTATTTGGCAAGGTGACCAACCTGACTGACTATGGCGCGTTCGTGGAAATTGAACAGGGCATTGAAGGTCTGGTGCACGTGTCCGAAATGGATTGGACTAACAAGAACGTTCATCCTTCCAAGGTGGTGCAACTGGGTGATGAAGTTGAGGTCATCATTCTGGAAATTGATGAGCAGCGCCGACGTATCTCTCTTGGCATGAAACAGTGCAAATCCAACCCATGGGACGATTTTGCCTTTAATCATAAAAAAAGCGATAAGGTAAAAGGCCAGATCAAGTCGATTACAGATTTTGGTATTTTCATCGGTTTGGAAGGTGGAATCGATGGTTTGGTGCATTTGTCTGATCTTTCCTGGTCTGTGCCTGGCGAAGAAGCTGTACGCAATTACAAAAAAGGTGATGAACTCGAGGCCGTGGTGCTGGCAATTGATGTGGAGCGCGAACGTATTTCGTTAGGCGTCAAACAAATGGACGGCGACCTCTTCAATGGTTATATCGCAACACATGATAAGGGCAGTGTAGTAAACGGAGTGGTTAAGACAATTGATGCCAAAGGTGCAACAATTACCCTAGATGGTGACGTTGAGGGCTTCCTTAAGGCTTCTGAAGTGTCGGCTGATCGTGTTGAGGATATACGTAATCATTTGAAGGAAGGTGACGCAGTGAAGACTGTGATCATTAATGTGGATCGCAAGAATCGTGGTATTAATTTATCGATCAAGGCCTTGGACAAGGCTGATGAAGTGTCAGTAATGCAGAAGTCTGTTCCACCAGCGGTAGACAACACATCTACGGCTGGAACGACCAACTTGGGTGCCTTGCTCAAGGCTAAGATGGATACTAGCAAGATTGACGCACAATAAGGAGTGATAAGAATGACCCGTTCTGATCTTATCGCAAAGTTGGCGGAGCTTTATCCGCAACTATTGGCCAAGGATGCGGATCTGGCAGTTAAAGTGATCCTTGATGCCATGGCGGGAACCTTGGCGCGGGGAGGGCGTATTGAAATCCGCGGTTTCGGCAGCTTTGCACTGAACTATCGTCCACCGCGGATAGGGCGCAATCCAAAGTCTGGTGATAAGGTACAAGTTCCAGCCAAGTATGTGCCGCATTTCAAGGCAGGGAAAGAGTTACGTGAGCGGGTCGATTACACATCTTCTTGATGTCTGTCCTGAGTTTTTTGAGAATTCAGGATAGCTAAGTCGTAATCATTAATTTCGCAGTAATACAATTGGCGGCCTGTCGCAAGATAGAGCCGTCAATTTTTTGTTCATTCGTGTTATTGTCGCAGCGAAAAATTATTGCAGGTGGATTATGCGCTATATGATTTGGTTGTTGCGTGCAGTGTTGTTTCTCATTCTGCTTGGTTTTGTCATGAAGAATGATCAACCCGTGGTGTTGCACTATTTTTTTGGCCATGAATGGCAAACATCACTGATACTCATTCTGTTGCTGTTTTTCGCCGTGGGCATAAGTGTAGGTGTGCTCGCCGTGCTGGGCAATATTTTTCGGCAGCGCAGGGAAATTGCCATTCTGAAACGTGAGTTGAGTCTGAAAAACAAATTTTCCAGTGTTGACGATATTAATTATCAATCACAAGGTTTAAACCACCGGCTTTAGCCGGTCAGCTTTAGCTGCGACAATATGCCACACGAATGGAGATGTGGTATGGAATACAGATATGGCAGTCATACGGTGTTTCAAATTGAGTACCACTTTGTC
>JAIOPT010000104.1 GCA_021413765.1 Betaproteobacteria bacterium | reverse complement strand
CTGGACGCAGGCGCACCTACGGTAGCGCAGGATGAAGCGACGTGTGTTGTGTTTGGTATGCCCAAGGAAGCCATCAAGATGGGCGCCGCAAGAAAAATAGTGCCATTGCATGAAATGCATTGGGCTGTCTTGGGAAGATAAGCAAAGCTGCCCGGCATTGAGTTCTACAAACGTCTGCACCTCAGGGTATTGGCATCGGGTTAACTGAGGAATATAGGTTTATTCAATTACGCTATTCCAAGTTATGATGTGAGAGATTTCCTATGGTTAGAAGCTATTCGTGTCATTCTGCGTGCATTATAGTTGCGTAAGGAGCGGAACTAATAAATGAATTCAAAACAAAACAGTAGAAATGTAGCATCAAGGATTTTGCTGACAGTGGCCTCTTTCTTTGTGCTCGCTATTGTTTTCAGTATCTACGTCATTACAGAAAAAAAGATTGATCGTGCAAATGAACAGCGGCTCATCTCCTTTCAGTTAACAGATCAGTTACTCCAGAGCTCAGATGACTTAACGCGGATGGCTAGAGCCTTCGTGGTGACCAGCGATTCCCGCTACAAAAAATACTATCAAGACATACTGGACATTCGTGATGGCAAGATGCCACGACCGTATGGGTATTTTTACGGCTACTGGGATATGGTGTTGGCAAATGCTCAATTACCACCTACAGATACTGGACAGGCCATTGCTTTGCTGGAATCGGTACGTCAGTCTGGATTTACCAATGAGGAACTCAGCAAGCTGACTGAAGCTAAAGTGAATTCGGATCGTATGGCCGCCTTGGGATTCGCGGCCATGAAACTGGTTGACTCCCCTCGCCTGGACACGGCAGCTAACCGGGATAGAGCAAATCTTATGCTTCATAGCGATGAGTACTACTTGGGCAAGGCACAGGTTATGAAGCCCATCAATGAGGTTCATGTATTGATGGAAAAGAGAACGCTTGATGCAGTCCATGATGCGGAGAATATCGCTTTAACGTTCCGGCTGATATTCATCATGACAGCGCTTGGGACGATCTATTTGCTTTGGCGAACTTATACTTCCTTGCGCACAACACTGGGTGGCTCTGCTGACGAAATCCACAAAAATTTAGTTAGAATCGGCAGTGGTGATTTTTCTAGCAACATAACGGTTAAACCTGGCATGGAAAACAGCGTACTTGCTGGCCTGTCCGAAATGCAGATCAAGCTATATGTCAATGAAATTGAGCGTCAGCATGCAGAGGCCGAACTTCGCATTGCCGCGGTTGCCTTTGAGTCGCAGGAAAGCTTGATGATCACCAATGCGGATAATACGATCCTGCGGGTCAACCGGGCGTTTTGTGAGAGCTCAGGCTATACAGCAGATGAAATCATTGGCAAAAAGCCGCGCATACTCAACTCTGGCCGCCACGACGCCGACTTCTATCGCACGATGTGGAAGACTATCGAGGATACTGGAACATGGCAGGGAGAAATCTGGGATCGGCGCAAAGATGGTGAGGTATTTCCAAAACTGCTCACCATTAGCACTGTCAAAAACAGCAAGGGGGTGGTCACCCACCATGTCGGTTCACACATTGATATTACTGAACGCAAGTTGGCAGAAGAAAAAATCACGGAGTTGGCCTTCTTTGATCCACTGACCCATTTGCCCAACCGCAGACTTCTGCAGGATCATCTGAAACGTGCCATGGCTACTGGCGACCGCAATGGTACTTTTGGTGCGGTGCTGTTCATCGATCTCGATCAATTCAAAACGATAAACGATACATCGGGTCATGACAAGGGTGATCTGCTGCTACAGCATGTAGCACAACGAATCAGTACTAGCGTACGCGAGGGTGACACAGTGGCGAGGATGGGCGGCGACGAATTCGTGGTGGTGCTGGAGGGTTTGGCCGGCAACATTGAGGAGGCGGCAACCCAGACTGAAGCAGTAGGCAGAAAAATTCTCTCTGCCATCAGTCAACCCTATCAGCTTGAAGGTATCCATCACCATAGTACAGCGAGTCTCGGTGCCACATTGTTCCATGACAATGAGACATCCATAGATGATTTGCTGAAGCAAGCTGATCTTGCAATGTACAAGTCAAAGTCAATGGGGCGCAATGGCTTGCGTTTTTTTGATCCAGCCATGCAGACGATCGTTGTTGAGCGCGCTGCTATGGAAATGGATCTGCGTGTAGCAATTCAGGACAATCAGTTCTTACTTCACTACCAGGCTCAGGTGGCTAGCGACGGTCGTGCCACGGGAGCCGAAGCGCTGGTACGCTGGCAACACCCCCAACGCGGCATGTTGCCGCCTAATGATTTCATTCCTCTAGCTGAAGAAACCGGGTTGATTCTGCCATTGGGCCAATGGGTGCTGCAAACTGCCTGTGCCCAACTGGCACTATGGGCCAGTCACCCCGAAATGGCCCATTTCACGGTGTCGGTCAATGTGAGTGTCCAGCAGTTCCGTGAAGCGGATTTTGTAGAAAAAGTTATGGCAGCAATCAACCAAACAGGTGCCATTCCGAACCGGCTTAAACTGGAACTGACTGAAAGCTTGTTGGTGGACAATGTCGATGACATTATCAACAAGATGATCGCGTTGAAAGCCAATGGCGTAGCATTTTCGCTGGACGATTTCGGTACTGGATATTCCTCGCTTTCTTATTTGAGGCGACTACCGCTGTACCAGTTAAAAATTGACAAGTTGTTTGTTCGCGACGTGCTCAACGACCGCAATGATGCTGCCATCGCCCGGGCCATCGTAACGTTGGCTCAGAACCTTGGAATAGAGGTGATCGCTGAAGGAGTTGAAACCAGGCTGCAGCGCGATTTTTTAGCAAGCATAGGCTGCCATGCCTACCAAGGCTATTTCTTCAGTCGGCCATTGCCAGTCCAGGGCTTTGAGGAGTTTGCACAGCGGTCTTGATCATCATTTAGCAAGCTGTATATACAGTTGTCCAGTATGCCAAGCAAGCAGATAGACGCTAAAAAATTGCTTATAACATTCCCACCTATCAAACAGCAGGATAGTCACTGAAGTTCACATGGCAATACAAACTTCAGTATACACCGGGACGAGGTCAAACAGCTCTACAAGGTCGGCGTTGCGCATGCGTACACAGCCTTTGGAGCCAGGCTGGCTGAGTTTAGTACTATCCGGGGTGCCGTGAATATATATGTAACGGCGCATGGTGTCGCAGGTGCCTAAACGATTGAACCCGACTTCATTGCCAGACAGCCACAATATGCGAGTTAGTATCCAATCACGGCCCGGATACTGCGCCCCCAGTTCCGGCGTATAAATTTCGCCGGTGGGACGACGTTTAACGAACACGGTGTTGAGCGGCTGGTTAGCGCCGATTTTGGCACGAATACTGTGCTTGCCACGCGGTGTGCAGTAGCTACCGGACTTTTCACCCACTCCATTAGTAGCTGTAGAAACTGGATAACAATGCAATAGCATGCCCGCATCGTCGAGTAACTCAAGCGTCTGCGTGGCGATATGAATGTTAATTTTTATAATATATCCTTAGAATTTTTTTGTTGTTGCGCGCGACGCGCAGCAAAAAAATCACTCAACACTTGCCCGCATTCTTCAGCAAGTACCCCGGCAGTGATTTCAGCGTGATGGTTCAAACGCTGCTCAGCAAACAGATTAAGCACGCTGCCGCACGCACCGGTCTTGAAATCGCTTGCACCAAACACCACGCGTGCAATGCGTGCATGGAACATGGCCCCTACACACATCACGCAAGGCTCCAGTGTAACGAATAGCTCACAGCCAATCAGCCGGTAATTACCAAGATGTTGTGCCGCTTCACGCAGGGCCAGTAACTCGGCATGCGCGGAAGGATCATGTCGGCTGATCGGCGCATTGCTTCCGCGCCCTATGATAGTGCCATCCTTAACCACGATGGCACCCACCGGAACCTCTCCAGATAGTTCGGCCTGTCTCGCCAGCGTCAGAGCGACGCGCATGAAATCGTCATCGTTTCTCATTACATAGAGGTATATCTAAAAATTCTGAGAGTTCGTCTAAAGACAACTTGCTCGACTTTTGACTACAGAGCACATCTAAAAATCCGTAGCTTCCAAACATTCAGCCCTGAACTTTATGAACGCGGCCAAACTCGGTACAGACGGACGATTGATCAGAATCGGCTTCGCAATCACGAAGTCAATCCGCTCCATTTCGGATTATCCAAGTCAAGCTCTTCATACAGCGCATCTTTATTGCGCAGCACATCGCGCACCGGCTTACCAATGGCAGCAATCAAAGCCACCAGTTCGGCGCGGTTGGGTGGTGTTTTCAGGTACTCGATAACACGTGGTTCAATGCCACTATTGCGGATCATCGCCAGAGTGTTGCGCGAAGTGCCACAATTGGGGTTGTGATAGATGGTTATGTCAGTCATGGGCTAGTTTACTCAAAAGTTCAGTCCCGATCATACCAAGACCTCGAGTTGTTGACGATACGAACCACCAAAAGCATGGAAAAAGCTAGGGTCTTTCCTAGTGCCTCCGAGTTAGGCCGAACGAGCAAAAAAAGCCCCGTTGCCACTTTAGCCATCTTACTCTGTCCTCAGCGTCGAGGCCGATAGGGAATATCCGATCCCGCCACTAAGCCGTTTGGATTTACGCTCAACGATTCAAGCAACCTAGTGACTGCAGTTTTCGTCTCAATTAGCGCTGCGGGCCCAACAACAACACTATCAATGTTGGTTCGTATCGGCAGTTTGATCCGAACATAAGGAACCACAACGGCTCCACGAACACGCGTCTCTATCATCGGATTCGCCGATCGAATGTCCAGAGGCAAGATCAGCCGAGTTTCTGCCTCATTTTTGTACGCGGGATGCTTACATGTAATGGCATTAAAAATGATCGCCCTTGATAGCTTGACCGACATAGCTTTATAGAAAACTTTCTCTTCAACAAAATTGGTCACTTGTCTTGCGTCTAAACACCGTCTCACAGTCTCTATCGCCCGCGTCACTATTTTTTTCTGTCGCTGTCTCGCAATCTCTCGGTCGTAGACCACATTCGCTACAGTTGGCTTACGATGCGCTTCAGGCCAATCGCCTCGGTTAACTTCAAAAAGTCGACGATTCATGCCAATTGAAAAGCCGCGACCATCATCACCATACCCACGCCACTGACCTAGATCGTCGCCATCTCTGCTAAGACAACAGACGAAGAAATCAAAGGCCAGATTCACTTGATTGATAAGAACATCTCTAAGAATCCGACACATCAGTTGGATGGTCTCATACTGCCCTTTGGCTACTTGATCTAACTCCTCGATCGCCAATCCGAGGCCATATCGAAGTTCCGTCGGATCATTGAGATGCTGGACGCTAGTCAGCCATAACTCCTCACTTCGCATGATACCTTCAAGGCCTCCCTCGTCGGTATAATGATAGAGGGTCGAGGTGATGCTGGTGCTCACATCTTCGGCGTCTTGTTCAGCGGTCAACCACGAGTCAAAGTCAGTGATGGCATGTAAAAGTGGTTCTGCAAGCTCCGACTCTAGCAATTTCTTCTCCTAACTTCCTTCTGATACAAGGGATGAATAGATACGCGTTCAAATTCAGGGTTTCTTCAATCGGACAGCGCGCTCGTGCCGGAGCCAGAACAATGCCTAACCAACGCGGTTTTCAAGGGCTGCAACTTCTCTGGCCTTCAGCCGGTTCTTTACGCTGAGCGAATACCACGCAAACTCATCAACATCATCAAGAAAGCCGGACTTGAGCCTTTCACAGACCTCTCTCAGCAACCTCACCCTTCAATACCCGGTAACGATATTTCGACACCCACACAAAATGTGTACTCAATCTGAAAACCGTATGATTACCATATCTGTATCTCATAGCACATCTGTGAAAGCTGACCAACCAAAGCCGATGGCTTAAACCTTATGATGGAAAATCAATATAAAATTTAACTAATGCTCAACGCGCGTTATGCGTCACAAGGAAAATTATTTCCTGCAACTGGGCTAGTCCCTAAAGGAGCGTATTTTTTAAAACTTTCCATACATATTTTTGGGGTTTACAATGTACGCAGAGTGCTGAAAGATTTCGCCAATTCAACATTTACCAAACTGGCCCTCGCCGCCGTCGCTTCTTTCGGTGCCGCCGCCAATGCGAATGCATAAATTCAGCCCATCGGAAATGTGCGCCTGCAACTGTTGTCAAAAATGAAATGGCCAACGCTGGCTATTTTCCATAGTTGCATATGACAGAATAGTATTCTGACACCATTGTGACGTATTAACTCACCGTGGTGGCATATAGTCGAGCCCTGACTTTTTCAATGGTGATTTCATCAGGCGCGATGGCGCGGGCAACATGTGCGTCGAAGGCAAATTAACAGGAGGTTTTTCTGGAACATGGTTTACACGTAATGCAGAATCGCACCTTTAACCAGGCCGCGTCGGCAAATAGCGTCATCTTCAGTTTCGCTTGTTTGAAAGCGTGTTTTAGCTGGTGGCCACAGATTGCCTTTGAAAACATTCTGCGCAATCTGCTCAATGAATGGCGCTTCAAGATGCGCTTGGGGTGTGAGCTTGGCGGTTAATACGCAGCCCCGGTATCGAATTTTATTTCTGGCTCAAGAGTTTGTGGCCGGTGGCGCGGCGTTTTTAGCGCTTCGGCATATGCAGCGACTTGCGCCCGACTACGACATAGACCTGCTGGTAACGGGCCCGTGTGCAGATGAGATGTTGCATCAATTGCCGCAACAAGTGTCAGTGTTCACGCTGGATGCGCAGTCGTGGAGAGCCGACGTTAATGCTTTGTGGTGCCTTGACCTGGTATTGGCTGCGCGTGCATTGCCGCCGTTTCAGCGTGCCTATCACGCGCTGCTGGCGACTTCGGTTTTTCCCAGTCGGCGCGCCTGCCTGGCCATGAGTCTGGTGCAGGCGCGGCGTAAATTGCTGTTTTTGGTCGATGAGCGCTTGGCCCGGTATCCACAGCGTTTATTGCCGGAGCGTAGCGCCATCGAATGCGCCTTGCTGTCGGCCGATCTGGTGTTGCCGGTTTCTGCGCGCCTGTGGCAGCACATAGCGCAGCAGTGCCCA
>JAIOPT010000094.1 GCA_021413765.1 Betaproteobacteria bacterium | reverse complement strand
AAGAAGAGTCGACATTGATGCTGGATGTTGAACAACGAAATTTCAAGGTGAGTGGTGACCAGCGCCGTTACGCCTTGCCCGCAAAGGTGGACATCAGCCTATTCACAGCGCAATCCGAACTGCTGCCGGACAAAATTGGCGCGATCCGTTTTTACCCGGATGGAAGCTCCACCGGCGGCCGTATCACGGTAAAATCAGGTGTCCGAAAATATGAAATTAATGTCGATTGGCTGACCGGCCAAGTCACCATTCTCAATTAAGAGTTGTATGTGAACTGGGACATTATTGGAAATTTTGGCTGTATATATTGCAAGTGGTAGTTAATATGACATTGCATCATTTAAGACCCGCGAAAATGTTCAGGTTATTTGCCGACAATCCCCTTAGGCATGCATA
The DNA here is from genome assembly GCA_021413765.1 of Betaproteobacteria bacterium. Taxonomy (GTDB): domain Bacteria; phylum Pseudomonadota; class Gammaproteobacteria; order Burkholderiales; family Gallionellaceae; genus Nitrotoga. Next base: position 6,566 of record JAIOPT010000094.1, on the reverse strand, counting down.
AATTCAGTCGTGGTTTTTCTTTGCTTGAAGTGCTGGTGGCATTTGTAATTCTGGCACTGATATTGGGCGTATTGATGCAGATTTTTTCGGGCGGCTTGCGTAATGCCAGTCGTGTTGACGAGTACCAGCAAGCAGTGTTGCTGGGTCAAAGCAAGTTAGCATCGGTTGGCATCGAGACACCGTTGAAAGTAAGTGAGAGCAATGGCGAATTTAATGCCGTTTACCGTTGGCAAGTCAGCATTCGACCCTACTTGGTGACTCCGCCACAGACTAGCGACCAAACTGGATTGCCCGTGCCGATTTTGCCTGTGTCGCTGCTGGAAGTGGAAATCCGGGTGCTATGGGGCGGCAGCGACCAGCCGCGCTCGGCCAGCCTTAAAACGCTGCGACTGGTGAATGGGGTGGCGCTGTGAACCTGAACAAACATGGAGTTGCCGGCTTCACCTTGCTGGAGCTGCTAATCGCCATGTCTTTGCTTGGTTTTATCCTGGCCTTGTTGTTTGGTGGCATGCGCCTGGGCTCACGCAGTTGGGATGCCGGCGAGATACGCACAGAAAATTCGACACATTTGGCGTTGCTGCAAGGATTTATGCGGCGTGAATTAAGCCAGGTAACTCCATTCCACTGGAAGAAAAAAGCAGATATGAATCTGGCATTCGTCGGTCAGCCAGAAAGTCTCAAGCTGGTGGCTCCGATCGCCGTGCGATTAGGTACGGGTGGACTGTTTCTGATTAGCTTGGAGTTGGTGCAGGATAATGATGTTGGCCAACTGGTAATGAGGCGCGTTATTCCAGAGGCAGATAGTATTGATTTTACTGCATTGGATAAGGCCGACAAAATCGTGCTGGCGGATCATGTGGAGGAATTAAGCTTCGCCTATTTTAGTGCAGAAACCAAAGATGCCGAGCCGCAATGGCGAGACCAGTGGGGAAGTCGGGATAGTCAGCAGCGGTTACCTTACCTGATCCGTGTTCGGGTCAAGTTCAGCAATGGCCGCGTTTGGCCGGATTTGGTAGTGGCGCCGTTGATCGGGCTTGATACTGGCTGTGTGTGGGACAGCACTGCCAATAAATGCGTAAGCGGATGAAGGCCGTGACCAACAAAAAACATCAGTATGGTATTGCATTGGTGTTAGTGCTGTGGGCAACCACATTGTTGACGGTGATTGCGGCCAGCTTTGCTTTCAGCATGCGTACGGATACGCTGCTGGCACAGAACTTGGCAGCATCAGCACGCGCCCAAGCGCTGGCTGATGCTGGCGTGCAGCGCGCGCTCTACGAAATGTTCAAGCCGATCGGCGATCTGCAGCGATGGAAGGGCGATGGCGTGCCGCATCAGTGGGAATTCGGGGGTGCCAAGCTCAATATCACGCTTTTGGATGTGTCCGGTAAAATTGACATTAACAGTGCGTCTGACGATTTGCTGAAGGGCTTGTTAAAAAGTGTCGGGCTGACCGATGAAGAAAGTAATGTCTTGCTGGACGCTATTGTAGATTGGCGCGACAGCGATGATTTGCCACGACCTAAAGGTGCCGAGGTTGCGGAATACAAAGCCGCCGGGTTGAAATACCGCCCGGCCAATGCGCCATTTGAAACGGTTAATGAATTGCAGCGGGTATTGGGCATGACACCGGACTTGTACGCTAATCTGGCAGATGCGCTGACTGTAGATTCACACCAGGCTGGAATAAATGCAGCCATTGCGCCCAGAAAAGTTTTGCTGGCACTACCCGGCGCTAATGTAGCACTGGTTGACGCTTATCTTATCGCGCGTCAGGAGGCCTTGATCAAAAATTTACCGCCACCGCCGTTTGCGCCAGCTGCCGCTGCTGTAGCGGGTGATGATGGTTCCGTGTATAGTGTCCGTGCCGAAGCGGCATTGCCAGATGGTACAGTGTTCATACGTGAAACTGTGGTAAAAGTTGATCAAGGCGCCGTTCGCAAGTTCGTTTTTTTTTCCTGGAAGGAAGGGGAAGCGACTCCAAAGCCGATTGTTGCAGAACAAGCAGCTATTAACTAAAGATTACGCGCGATTATTCCACTTTTCATATGCACGGAACGATGGGTAAGAGAGCTGCTCGCACAATTGCCATCAAAATTAATGACTGCCCAAACAATCCAATAAGGAATGTTGCATACCCATTGTTCAGACATGCATCCTAAGGGTATTTGAAGTTCAAGTTGAAAATGCATGGCAGTATTCAATGCAGGGTATGTTGTTATGGAAAAATTTTGCGCAATCGCCATATTGTTGGCGTGAAATGCAGATGACAACACCTTGTACGGATACATCATTTTAATTTTTTTTGATGAGTATAAAGCTTTGGTTGAACTTAACGATAATTAGTTAACTCCTAACATCCTTTGAATGCGTCGTTGCGTATCCACGTACTCATGACTGCACCTTAGAATAACCAGATGCTGATAAAGACTGAGCGAATTATAGTAACAATTGATTTTCATGCGCTTCTTCTGTCATTCAGGCAGAACCCATTACTCCTAAGCCTCTCTGCGCTAGCATGAGAGGAACGTTATATGTGCACTGCAGTTTTAGATGACAAATAAAATTCAAGCTGCGCGCCAGCCGCGCTTTACTTTTGACAAAAACTCCCCACTTGGACACTTTTGGAGATGGTGGTCGGGCGAACTCATTGCACTCGTGCCGCAAAGGTTGCGGCAGTCCAGTGCAAACGCCGCTAATGGACTTCTGATAGAAGTGACTCCTCAAGTTGTTATATTGCACCGCTGGCTGCAAGGCAGCTTGACCGAGCAGGGTCGAGTCGATAGACAGTCTGGTGACCATGATACCCAAGGTATTGCTTTTCACGCACTTTTTAGCAAGCTACATAAACACGATGAGCAGGTTGCGTTGTGGCTCACTGATGCTCAATGCCTAGCCAAACAGATCGAACTGCCTCTGGCAGCAGCCAAAAATCTGCGCCAGGTGTTAGGTTTCGAAATGGATCGCCATACCCCATACAAAGCTGAACAAGTATATTTCGATTTTCGCGTGTTGCGCGTGGATAACCAAAAAAACCGGCTTGCTGTCAAGCTGGTGGTTGTGCCGCGCTCAGAAATGGATGGTTCACTCGATCTGCTGGAGCATTGGGGTGCATCAGCCAATGCTGCATATGTTGCCAGTGTTGCGCCAAATGGCGATGACATCAATCTAATGCCGGCCGAGCGCAACACTGCCCAAACTTCCAAGCTGCGCGCAATCAATCCTGGGTTATTACTGTTAACGCTGACCCTAGCAATGGCCGCCATAACCATCCCGATCTGGCAGAAGCGAGAAGCCGTGATTGCCCTGCTGCCGATAGTTGATCGTGCCAAGCAGCAAGCGAGAGAAACTGACGTGTTGCGGCGTGAGCAGGAGCGTCTAGCCGCAGAATATAATTTTATGCTGGATAAAAAGCAGGCAGTCCCGCCCCTAGTAATACTGCTGGAAGAGTTGTCTCGTCTATTGCCAGATGATACTTGGGTGCAACAACTCAATCTCAAAGGCAAGGAACTGCAAATCCAAGGGGAAACCGGCTCTTCGTCAAAATTGATTGCCTTGATTGAGAGCACCAGAATTTTGCATGACGCCAACTTTCGTTCGCCGCTAACTAAGGGGAATATGCCAAACAGCGAGCGTTATCATCTGGTGGCAGAAATAAAGACAGTGCCGGCTACCGGAATAGTTGCGCCAGCATCCGGTCAATCTACATTGCAACCTCTATCACTCACAGGAAAGTCAGTACAAGGCAAGTCCGATAACAGCGCCAGTAAGTCAGAGCAAGCTATATCTGAGTCCAACAAGCTTGAAGCGGAGAAGTTTAATTCACCATTGCCGCTGCGAGTTCCAGCCATCAAGCCGGTGCTGCCAGCCTCGAATACACCAGCTAAGCAGGTAACAAAAGCTGCGCCTAATGCAGAGGCTAAACCCTAATGCGCGCCCTCAGTAAAAATCAAAGTCGTAGCCTGGCCATTGGGTTGTTAATTTTATTCCTGACTATTGGCATTTTGCTGCTGTTCATACCAATTAACATGCTGCATCGCCATTACGATCAGTCGTTGGATAGCCTGGCTGATTACTTGGGGCGTTACCGGCACGTTGTAGCTACCCATGCCGAAGTCCAGTCGGCACTCGATCAAGTGAAGAAAAAAAATGGCCGCCAGCATTTCCTCAGAAACACCGGCGCCGCATTGGCCGCTTCTGAAATTCAGGAAACCGCAAAAAGTCTGATCGAGGCCAATGGTGGCAAGCTGGTTAGCATGCAAGTGGTGCCATTCAAGGATGACGGCGGTTATCGCCGTGTTACGGTCAATATCCAATTTATCAGCAACATGACCACGCTGAGAAAAATTCTTTATGCTGTAGAAACAGTGCAGCCTTATTTGCTGCTGGATAATGTCAGCATACGCTCGCAGGCCAATGTTTTGAGCAAAGGCACTCCCATGACAGAGCCGGAACTAGTAGCGCAGTTTGATGTATCTGGTTATACATTGGTAGCGGATAGAAAATGAAATTGCCTTTCGAACCTCGCCATTCCACGAACATATTATTGTTGGTGATGCTCTTGTTGCTGATCTGGACGATAGGCACCGAACTTGGTTGGGGTGACCGCGTCAATGTATCCCTGCCGCAGCCAAAGCCACAAAAAAACAGGCCGGCTGTGCTGCCATTGCAGCCGGAGTTCGCTTTACTATCACTGAACCAATCTTATACAGAGATATTGGCACGGCCACTATTTGTATCAAGCCGCCGCCCGCTGCCACCCAAATTAGTCATTCATCAGCGTTCGGCATCGTCCGCATCTACTCGCCACTTGCCGCCCTCTCCGCCACCCTTGCCTCTACCGGTAGAGCCTCCCAAGCCAACCATGCGCAAAGGGCAGTTTATTTTGGACGGCATTATTATTACCAAGGACAAAAATATTGCTTTGTTGCGTGAAGTCACCACCCGCAAGATGGTACGTGTCGAGCTGGGCCAAGAAATCAACGGCATGCAAATTGAGAAATTGGAGCGTGATAAAATTACCTTCAAACAGGGCGATGAGCGCGAGGAACTGATTTTAAGAATTAAGACGGGACCGAGTCAGCCAGGAAAGTCCGGTAGCCCAGGTGTACCAACGCAACTTGCTGCACCGGTTGTGCCACTGCCTGGCGCGCAAGTTGCGGCTCCGGCGGAGAACGATCCTCGATCTGTTTTTGAACGCCGCCGTGCACTGCGACAGCAACCGTCGGAATAACGAACAAATTATTATGATTTTATGTGATTCGTAGTGAGTGTCCCTTCGATAAGTACAAAATGAACATCAAGAAGGTGAACAACAAGAAATAATCATCTAAAAATCAGTTCGGCCTGAGTTTGTAGTTTCATTTTGAAAGCTATATTTTGTTTCAAACTTATATTTAAATGTAATGGATATTAAAATTGAAGATTCCTGGAAGTCTCAACTAGCTGATGAATTTTCTAAGGAGTATTTCCTGCAGCTCATTCAATTTGTAAAATCTGAATACAAGAGCCATATTGTTTTTCCTCCCGGAAAGCAAATATTTAATGCTTTTGACAGTTGCCCGTTCGAAAAGACGAAGGTTGTCATTATTGGGCAAGATCCTTATCATGGTTCCGCACAAGCCCATGGGTTATGTTTTTCTGTGGTAGATGGAATTCCAAAACCCCCTTCCTTGCTAAATATCTTTAAGGAATTGAAGCTAGATATTGGAAAGGAAATTCCAAGTAATGGTAATTTAATAAATTGGGCTCAACAGGGTGTTTTGATGCTCAATGCAACGCTAACTGTAAGGGCAAATGAGGCTGGCAGTCACCAAAACAAGGGATGGGAAATTTTCACAGATGCAGTAATAAAAAAACTATCGGATCATAAAGAAAATCTGGTTTTTATTTTATGGGGAGCTCATGCTCAAAAAAAAGCAAACTATATCAATAGAAAAAAACATTTAATTTTAGAGTCAGCCCATCCCTCCCCATTATCTGCTTCAAGAGGATTCTTCGGGCAAAACCATTTCAGCAAAACCAATGCATACTTAGAAAAGAATGGTAAACAACCAATTGCTTGGTAACTGGTTGGCTAAAATAATAGATATTATCAAAATAATAAAACATATAAATAAAGATAAATGCAGTGGTATGAGTGTGCGTTTGCGCTGTATCTACGGCCGCAATTACACCGGTCAGATAGGTATTCTTGAAAAGTGCTTTGGCCAGTATTAGGCCGGAGAGTGCGAGGGTTACACCGCACGCGCCGCCCAGTGAACCAGCTTGGTCGCAGAAATGCGTCACGCGTGAAGATGTCTTGTCGGTCGAGATGCAATAAAGGGCTGGAGTCACTAATAGAAAAAGCCGTGATGCGTGGCAAGTAGACGGATGCTCCACGCTTGGGAAAAGTAAATTCGCTCTTTTTTCAACAGGCTCAGGGCGACGGATTTGCTTCTTCTGCGGGCGGTTGAAAATTGATTACCCACTCTATTCGCGTAGAGCCAATATTTATTGAGAAGCCAATATGCTATTAAAGAGAAGAGAGAATGGGCATGAATAAAACTTACCTGCGTTTAATACTG
>JAIOPT010000093.1 GCA_021413765.1 Betaproteobacteria bacterium | reverse complement strand
ATTGTATTTTTGGATGTTATAAGGTTAACTCGTGGTTGCTGTGACTACTCTTGCAGTCCAAAAAGAGCTTTATGGAAATAATTCTGCCTTGGCAAAAAATGAACCCTCTTGATCCTTTTTGGACAAAATAGGAGCGTTCTGTTTAAGGTGCCAATCAATAGCCAAATCGGGATCGTTCCATAGGATAGAACGCTCATATTCAGGCGCCCAATAATTTGTTGTTTTATATAGAAACTCTGCATATTCGCTGAGCACGACGAAGCCGTGGGCAAACCCTTCAGGCACCCAAAACATCCGTTTGTTTTCAGCAGAAAGAATGACACCCTCCCATAAACCGAAAGTGGGTGATGACTTACGAATATCCACTGCCACATCGAATACCTCTCCTGCCACTACTCGAACTAACTTGCCCTGTGGTTGCTTGATTTGATAGTGCAGACCTCGCAACACATGCTGAGCCGATCGGGAGTGGTTATCTTGGACAAAATTGAAGGATCGCCCTGTGACATTCTCAAAGACTTTTTGATTGAAACTCTCGAAAAAAAACCCACGGGCATCACCGAACACTTTGGGTTCTATAATTAAAAGGTCGGCTATCGCAGTTTGAATAACTTGCATATTTAATAAACTTTCTCTTTTAAAATATCGAGCAGATACCGACCATAGCCATTCTTTGCCAGTGGCTCGGCCAACCGTTCCATTTGCTCTGCCGTGATGTAGCCTCGGCGATATGCAACCTCTTCCGGGCAGGCAATCTTCAAGCCTTGACGCTTCTCTAGCGTCTGAATAAACAGTGAAGCTTCCAGCAACGAATCATGCGTACCAGTATCCAGCCACGCATAGCCACGCCCCATAACCTGCACATCCAGTTTTCCGCTATCGAGGTAAATCTGATTGACAGTGGTAATTTCCAATTCACCACGTGCAGAAGGCTTAACGGATTTGGCAATCTCAATAACGTTGTTGTCGTAAAAATAGAGACCCGTCACGGCATAATTGGACTTGGGTCTTTTGGGCTTTTCTTCCAGGCTGATTGCACGCCCTGTAGCATCGAATTCCACTACTCCATAGCGTTCTGGGTCATTGACATGGTAGGCAAACACCGTCCCGCCCTCCAGTTTTGCTCTGGCGGCTGAAAGATTTTTTTCGAAGTCGTGGCCATAAAAAATATTATCCCCCAGCACCAACGAACAGGAGTCATTTTCGATAAAAGACTCGCCAATAATAAATGCTTGCGCGAGCCCATCCGGTGAGGGCTGTATAGCAAAGGAAAAATTCATTCCCCATTGAGAGCCATCTCCCAGCAACTGTTCGAAACGCGGTATATCCTGCGGAGTGGAGATGATCAGGATATCCTGAATGCCAGCCAGCATAAGCGTGGTCAGCGGATAGTAAATCATTGGTTTGTCATAAACGGGCAATAATTGTTTGGAGATGGATCGGGTAGCCGGGTAAAGTCGGGTGCCAGAGCCACCTGCGAGTATGATGCCTTTCATGATGTCTCCCTGTCACTGTAATTTTGTTGGATCCAATTCTGGTATTCTCCACTAATTACATCATCAACCCAACCTGTGTTAGTCAGATACCATTGCACTGTCTTGCGCAATCCGGTTTCAAAAGTTTCCAGCGGTTTCCAGCCCAGTTCATGGGCGATTTTACCGGCATCGATCGCGTAGCGATGGTCATGCCCGGGTCTGTCCTGCACGTAGGTAATCAGGGATGCATGCGGCGCACCTTGAGGGCGGAGCTCATCCAAAATAGAGCAAATCGCATGAACCACTTCCAGATTGGTTTTTTCATTCCAGCCGCCGATATTGTAGGTTTCCCCAACCTGGCCCTGCTCTAGTACCAAGCGCAACGCGCGCGCATGATCGTCCACATACAACCAGTCGCGGATGTTGTCGCCCTTACCGTATATGGGTAATGGTTTTCCGTTGCATGCATTCAGAATGATCAACGGAATGAGCTTCTCCGGGAAATGATAAGGGCCATAATTATTGGAGCAGTTGGTGGTGACCACGGGCAAGCCGTAAGTATGGTGCCAAGCACGCACCAGATGGTCTGAAGACGCTTTACTTGCCGAATAAGGTGAGTTTGGCTGGTAAGCGGTATCCTCGGTAAAAAAACCGGTTTCACCGAGGCTACCATATACTTCATCTGTGGAAATATGATGGAAACGAAAAGTGCTTTTTCGTTCCGCAGAAAGCTCACTCCAGTATTTCCGTGCTGCATTCAGGAGCGTGTAAGTGCCCATAATATTGGTTTCAATAAAGGCAGCCGGGCCGGTGATAGATCGATCGACATGGGATTCAGCAGCCAAATGCATCACCGCATCCGGCTGATGCTCATGAAATAGGCGCGCGACTGTAGCAGCATCACAAATATCCACATGCTCGAAACGGTAGCGGGGATTGTCTGCAACCGATATCAAGGACTGTAAATTGCCGGCATAGGTCAGCTTATCGACGTTTATGACTGTAGTGTCGGTTTCCGTGATCAGCTGGCGAATAACCGCAGAGCCGATAAACCCGGCACCGCCGGTAACAAGTATTTTTCTCATGGTTTGGAAGATTGATATGTCATTTTATCTTGCGTTATTTTACTGCAGGTGCTTATCAATATAATCGGTTATTTGCCGTAGCGCTTGCTCTGTTGCGCCACGATGAGAGCGAACAAAATGCAGCCCGGCTTGGCCAATTATTGTCAGCTGACTGGGATTGGCAAGCAAGTTTTGTAAACCTTGTGCTAGGTCGGCTGAATTCTCTATCCGTATGGCTGCTCCGCACTCGACAGCAAGCTGGCTGGCTTGTGCGAAATTGTATGTGTGTGGACCAATAAACACAGGCTTGCCTACGGTGCAAGCCTCAATGAAGTTTTGCCCTCCGAATGGCAGTAAACTGCCACCAATGAAGGCAAGGTCGCAGGCGACATAATAAGCAAACATCTCTCCCATACTATCACCCAATACCACTTGGGTGTCTGGTGCAATCGGACAGTTTTCACTTCTGCGTTGAAAGCGAATGCCTTGCTGGGTGAGCATGTCAGCTACGTCGTCGAAACGTTGCGGGTGGCGCGGCACAATGACGGTTAGCAGATGAGGAATGTCTACTTGCTTAAGCATGGATATCAATAGCATCTCTTCTCCAGCGCGAGTGCTGGCTGCCAGAAAAATTTTCCTGTTTTTTCCGAACTGGGTGCGCATTTGTGCACCCAGTTCCAGCATCGCCAATGGTGGTTGAATGTCAAATTTCAGATTGCCCATGACTGATACATTGTGCGCACCTAATCCAGCCATGCGTGTAGCATCGACTTCGCTTTGCGCAGAAATAGCGCTTAATTCGTTCAAGCCCAGTCGCGTCAAGTTCGGGTAGCGTGCATAACGTGCAGCAGATTTCTCGGATAACCGTGCATTAAGTAGCAGCAAGGGAATTTGCATGGTGTGGCAACTATGAATCAAATTAAACCAGATTTCGGTTTCCATTAAGATTCCGATGCGCGGGCGAAAGTGTTGCAAGAAGCGCTTGACAGCAAATGGGTAGTCGTAAGGCAAATATACCCGCAGAACATCGCTACCGTAAAGCTGTTCACTAGCTGCGCGGCCGGTCGGGGTGGCGTGAGTAAGCAGCAATTGATGATGCGGGAAATTCTCCCGTAAGCGTCGCACCAAGCTGACCGCTGCATGTGTTTCTCCAACTGATACGGTATGCAGCCAGATTAACGGTTTATCACTGCGAGCAGAATAGTGCCCGAAACGTTCATCAATATGCTGCAGGTACTCACGTTGTTTGTATGCGCGCCAGAGCAAATGGAAAAATATATATGGCAAAAAAAGCCAAAGCAAGCAGGTATAAGTCCGACGAGGGTTCAACATAGATAGGCGAATATCATACAACCAGAGTTGATTTGGCAGGCCAGCAATAAGCGCGGGAGCATCATCAAGAATAAGGGCGTTAGTGCAAACGGCATTCATTCATTTAATAATTTAATATTATCTCGTTATCTTGATTTTTTTACGCCATTAGAATTTGGGCTGTATTCCGGTATCCATTGTATCAAGGCAAATTTAACTTCTGCATCGCTCTGCGTAGTATGCGCGCTAAACCAAATTAATAAATTTTCCAGCCATTTGGCGTCCACTTCACGCGCCTGTGCGATGCGCAGTTTTGTATGAGGAGTGGGCAAAGTGTGCTCGTTGTCGGCCAGCAGTTCCTCGTACAGTTTTTCACCCAAGCGCAGGCCAGTGAATTCAATCCGAATATCATCCTTGCTGAGACCGGAAAGACGAATAAGGTCATTCGCCAAATCAACAATTTTTACTGGATCGCCCATATCCAATACAAATATTTCTCCGCCTTTGCCCATTAAACTGGCCTGCAATACTAATTGCGCAGCTTCCGGAATCGACATGAAATAGCGCGTAATGTCTGGATGTGTGACAGTAATTGGCCCACCTTTCGCAATCTGTTCACGGAATTTTGGGATGACGCTACCGGTGCTGCCCAAAACGTTGCCGAAACGCACCATAATGAAGCGCGTTCCACCAGACTGCTGTAATCCCTGACATACCATTTCTGCCAGACGTTTACTCGCTCCCATCACATTGGTTGGGTTGACCGCTTTATCGGTAGAAATCAATACAAATTTCGCTACACCATGACGCTGTGCAGCAGTGGCAACCGACCATGTACCCAGCACGTTATTGCGTATCGCCTGCCAAGCGTTATGTTGCTCCATGAGGGGGACATGCTTATACGCGGCTGCGTGAAAAACCACCTCAGGCTTATATTCAGAAAAAACTTGATCAAGACGGGCGGCATCACGTACATCACCAATCAGGCAGACAATGTCAAGGCCATCAAATTTCGCGGCCAGCTCCTGTTCCATGTTGTACAGTGCAAACTCACTCAACTCGAGCATCACTAAAGTACGCGGTTTGAAGTTTATGATCTGGCGACATAATTCAGAGCCGATAGACCCACCGGCACCAGTTACCAGCACGGTTTTGCTGGTGAATAATTCTTGCAGTCCAACCGCATCCAATTGAACCGGATCACGTCCCAGCAGATCATCCAGCTCCACGGCACGCAATTGTGAAATGGCAACACGTCCACTTAACAGATCATCGAATGACGGTACCGTCAGCACCTTGACTCTGGCCTGATTACAAATCTCAATCGATCGCTTACGCACTTGGTGCGAGGCCGATGGCATGGCAACAATGGCTTGTTTGACAGTCATGCGTTCCGCCCATTGCGGCAGACTATCCAGCGCGCCCAGCACCTTGATCCCATTGAGGATACGCCCATGTTTATCCACATTATCATCCAAAAAGCCCACCAGCCGCCAATCGCGGCTGCGTGCCAACTCCTTGGATAAGCCTACGGCTGCATCGCTCGCTCCTAACACCAGCACAGGCTCCATATTTAACTTTAGATTGCGATAAAAGCCATGCTCTTTCCAAAGACGATAAATGAAACGGCTCCCGCCCATTACAAGTAGCAATAGCGCAGGGTCAATCACCAGTACCGAACGAGGTATTACAGCACTGATACGAAACATCCACAACACGAAGGGAATCAGCGCGGCAGCCGTCAGCACCGCCAAAAAAATTTGGCGCAAGTCAGTCACACTGGCATAGCGCCATAGGCCACGATACAAACCAAAGCGCCAGAAAATAATACTTTGCAATGGCACTACCCAGATAAGGGTATGCAGCATCTCATCAATGAAATGCGGTGGTGGCTCGAAATTGAAGCGCAACAGATAAGCCAAGGTCCAGGCAAATGCGGCCGCCGCAAAATCATGCAGCATGGCTAGCAGAGTGCGCATATCTAATTTAGTCACGCCGGCTTGGCTGAAATGCTTTCCAGCGATTATCCAAAATCAACATTAGCCCAGCATACACCCCCCCCCATATCAGGAAAAGAAGCCATGGCCATCCGGTGGACTGGCGCAAACACCAAATGGCAGATGCACCTACCGCGAACATCAAAGTATATTCAAATAATGCGACATTACGATGTCCCCAACCAATCTGCACCAAGCGTTGGTAATAATGTTCGCGATGTGCTTCAGAGATTTTTTCACGACGCAACATACGCTTCAGCAAGGTGACGCTGGCATCTATGATAAAAGGGGAGAATACCAGCAACGGAAACCATCCAGGCCATAGCCCCTGTTGCCAGCCCCACAATCCCATCGCGGCAGATAAAAAGCCAAGAGGGATGGATCCTGCATCACCCATGAATACTTGAGCAGGATAAAAATTGTAATAAAGCAAACCCAAGCCAGCGGCAGCTATTGAGAAATTTAGCATGGCCTGAGTATCAGCTCCATGCATCAGTGCTGCTACGCCATACATGGTAAAACCGAAAAATGTCATACCTCCAGCCAAGCCATCCGATCCATCCATAAAGTTAAATAGATTGGTCATCCAAACTACGCACAGCAACGCGAGCAACACCAGCGCAACACCCTGCGCCAGCAAGCCGGAGCCGAGCACCAGAATTGCTGCAGCAGCGATGTGCGCCAACAAGCGTTGCCGTACGGGCAGGCCGCGCATGTCATCCAGCAAAGAAATAGCGAACAGTAATATCATGGGCAATACCACCCACCAAGCTAATGACATTATCATCAATGCCCAGGCAGACAGGAGGCCAGCCATTAACCCCACCCCGCCAATGCGAGGAATTGGCTCAACATGCAATGAACGATCATTGGGGATATCTTGGATTTTATTTCCGGCTTTACTGAATACGATAATAGTGATCACCAACATGGTGATCAAAGCTGCAATCAGGGGGGCGTAATGCGACATGTAGACTTTTACTCTATAACAATATTGATAATTTCCGCGCAATCCACTTTCATGCGAGGAATTTACCGTATGGAAAATTGTTTAACAAATCCTCGGCTAAGTTGGTATGCTTTGTTTAAATCAATTGATTGCAACAAACATTGCATACTTATTAACTCTTCTTACCTACGCGTCGGTGCAATTCTGCGGTCGCTTGCAGACCCTGTCGCAATGTATAAGGAGGAACCCAGTTTAAATCACGGCGGATTTTACCACTATCGACCTGAAACGAGCCGAGTAACCGTTCGACTTGATCAGATTTGCAGGATAATTTTCCCAACATACGTAACCAACTAGGCGGGAACGGCAATATGTGCGCCGGACATTCCATCGCATCGCCTAATTGACGCAACAAATCCGGGGTGGAAATATCCTCACCATCACTTACCAAATAAGTCTGACCTACGGCCGCAGGATGGGTCGCACAGGATATCAAGGCATCCACCAGATTTTCCACGTAAATCAGGCTGCGACGGTTATCTACAGAAGCCAATGGCAATGGAATGCGCTTGGCGATCACCGCCAGCATTTGTGCAAAGTTGCCTTTCACACCCGGACCATAAACCAATGGAGGACGTACAACAACAATTTCCAAGCCGGTTTCTTGGGCAATGCACCACAACGCTTGTTCAGCTTGCCATTTCGAGATACTGTAAAAATCATGTGGGCTGGGTTCGTCCAACTCTGTAAATGACCGAGTTGCGCTGGTCTGCTCGCCATTCACCTTGATCGAACTAACATAGACGAACCGCTTCACCCCAGAAGAAGCAGCTTGTCGAGCAAGATTTAAAGTGCCGTGCAAGTTGACATGGAGAAACTCCGCTAATGGATCAGTAGTGTTCTCGCGCATTACATGCACTCGTGCGGCGAGATGAATCACCACATCCACATCGCATAACGCATCAGCCCAATTCGTCTCGCCATCAATTGCGCCGATGATTATGACTTGAACATTTTCAATCAACGAATTTCCTGAACGCACCGCCGCGCTTACAGATTGTCCTCGCCGTAGCAGTTCAGCACAGAGTGCTTTACCAACAAAGCCACCTGCCCCGGAAATCATGAATTTCATGATGATATCCAATGAATAAGCATGATTAAGCTGGGCAAGCTTTCATTGTTCTAACTTACATTTGCTCATGGGGGTTTTTGTCAATCGCAACCAAAGTATTTTTAAAAACAAGGAGGAACAAAAAAATCGCATCATACTCATAAGATGCCATTTCAAATACTTGAAGCTGTGATGACTACTCCTACGTGCAAGATGAATCACCTTGGCGTCAGGGCATACGGCCACTTCATAACCCTTTAATCTCAGCCTGGCGCATAAATCTACGTCTTCATAATAAAGGAAATATCGCTGATCAAATCCACCTATTTTTTTGAATACGTCGCGTGGGAACAACATGAACATCCCGCCCACCCAATCAGGAAAGATCGGATTATCTATTACCAGATAGTCGCTGCCTTTACATCTGCCGAACGCCTTGCAAAATATCTTGAGTGGCGTTGGAAAACGACGGGCACTGTCTTCTATCTCGCCACTCGTACTCAATATGAGCGGCGCAGCCACGCCAACTTTAGAATCATGTAGGCACGTAAACAAAGCCTTAAATGGGTCGCCATTTAACCGAATATCCGGATTCATTACACAAAAGAATCGTCCCGTTGCGTATGTAAATGCTCGATTGTGATTGGTCGCGAATCCCAGAGGAATGGGGTTACGAATAACCTTTATTGGAAATACAAAATCATCAGCTGCGAATGGCAGTATCTCGTCCAAATTAAGTGTGAGAATCAATTCGATCAATGATGCCCGGCAATGTTGACCAATATCATGCAGCAGACATTCAATCAACTGAATTTGTGCGTGGCTGACAACAGAAATGGAAATTTCAGGCGACTGCTCCACAACTATTTTGTCCATCAAAAATAATGAACCTGAGGTACTTTAGTAACTTGCCTCGCTATTAGACTTTTATCCATATATTCTATTCAGCAGGTTGGGGGCGATAATCGCAAATACTCTTCGGGAAGAAAATAAAATCAAGCAAGGTTATCAATTCCCGGCGGATTAAAATGCCAGATCTCGCCATAGATCAGATTCGATTAGTAAATATAATGAATCGCAAGGTCAAATTATCAAACCTTTTTTGCCGCCATATTTCTTTAAATAAGATTAACTGAGCACGACACCACGATGATAATTTTGCTGCGATGAATTTATCGAGAGTTAGCCTTTGAGATATCGGGATTCTTTTTTCAAACACATTAAAGAAAGCATAAGCTTGAAACCAAAGCAAGCCTCCTTCGCTGTAAATAAACCTATCCAGCTTTCTTTTTAATTCATCAAACTTACTTATGGTCGCGCCAATGGTATCATTTTAATGTCAGTTTTCAATCGCTGGAGTGTGTCAATTTACAAGTGCTGCTGACATCGAGCCTCTGAGATGAACCAGCAGCAAATAGCCAGATGGGCAGGAAACGGTTGAAGAACTCATAGAGTATCGAGATGATCGATTACTGACTGAGCAAAGGCGCGATTCTCTACCACCACCAGCCGCTCTGACGCTGGCACACCCTCAGCACCGATCGGTGTCGTAATGACGTACGCGCCCGCGCCGAGCATTTGTAGTACCTTAATCTTGACGCCCGCACCAAAACGCAACGGCGCGACACATAGGGTTGCAGCGGCAAAAGCTGGCATCGGATCGTCGATGGCGCCGGTAACACGAACTCCTTTGATGATGCGTGCCAAGAGCCTAAGGGTCCAGCGCGGGCCAAGCCCCAAGATCCACAATTGCACATCGGGGTGGTGGCGGCGTATAACCGGGAATGACGAGATAAGAAAATGCATTATCGACTTATGGTTCTCGGGACGTTGCATGTTTCCGAAGAACACAAGGTTCCTGCCTCCGGTAAATTCGTTAAGAATCTGGGAGATTGGGATCGATGCACCTACCTCACCCACTTTGAGGTTCTGGGGCGGCGAAACAACGACCGAACCAGCAAAGCCCAATTCGAGCAGCAGACCTGCATCTTTGTCCGACATAACATGGCAGCGCTGGATACTCGCAACCAGCCGCCCCTCTACCCCGGCAACCCATGATTGAAGGCATTTCAACAGCGGCTGTCGTCCTACCTTCTGGGAAACAACATCATGCGCAAAATACTCGACCTCACAACCTTTGAATACTGGCGTAAAACCAAGACAGGAAGGAAATTCGATCCAAACATGCCTGATATGCTCACAAGATAGCAACTCGGTGACGGCAGTCACGTTGCGAGGGCTGCCTCGTGTAAAAAACCAGGGTGCGATTAAGCCTCCGTCAAGAACATGATTGAACACCCCTAGGATCGTCTCCCAGCGCGAGTGATTCAATGTGGTATAACTAGCACATAAACCGACAACCGCACGATTAGCTGACTGAGTGGGCGGCGCCAGACACAGCACGTGGACTTCATGACCAGTAGCAATCAGCACACGGAGGTTGCCTTCACTGATTCCCTCGCCGGCCCCAATCATACCCCTTCCGCCCGGATGGGCTGAGGTAAGGAAAAGTACTTTCGATGTCACACCGACTCCATACCGATAGAACGCGCAAGTTTGGCCAACCTTTCGGCCAGATCCAGCCGGAGGCAATCGACCTTGCGGAGATTGGTTGGAAGGATACAGCCTAAGCGCCCAATTTCACCAGACAAGCGGTGCTCGAAATAGATACATCTAGCCTTTACCGACAACAAACGATCACCGATCTCATAATGCCCAAGACCCGGCCAACGAAATGCGGGAGGTCCATAGACCAAAAAGGCTAGAATAAACTCACGAAACTGGGGCGATAAGGCATGACCCCACTGCGACGAAGTCATGAGCAGCTGGTCACCTAGACCATCCGCCTCGGCCAGTCTGTCAATGTCCTGCAGGATGGGTAGCGCTGCAAAATTGAGGGCGAAGCAGTATGTAGACACATAAAGACCCAAGTTACTCCACGGATTGACATGGCAAATGGTAGCATAGCGATCAACCTTGCCAGCTATAGTCGGCGTTTCAACCTGGCCGAGTAGAGGCAATTGCCGCAAAAGCGCACGAAAATTCTCCGTTGGTTGATGATTTTCGAACAGACTGTCATTCACGAAGACAATTACTCTAGGTAAACCATCACCATTCCGGATTCTCTCCAGATGAGCCAGCCCTTCGACATATGCAGAAAAATCATGTGTCCGGTTTGAGCCGGGAAGCACATCCCAGTTAGAGTCACTGTGACCATCTGAACCCTGACGGTTAGAGACAACCACCCCGCTGAAGGTAACGCCGCAGCGACCGGCCATCGCGCGCAGCTTATCCTTCATTAAGTCGGGTGCGATACTGTAGCTGCACGCGACAACGACTATACCAGAAGTCAATGCATCAAACCCGGGTGCTGAAGAATCGCCGGGATTCACAACGAGAACTTCCTGACCCTGATGACGTACTGGTACTCGAAAAAGGGCTTTAGCAAAGACAGTGTCAGACGATTCAGGTAACGGGCCTTGCGTCCTGGCTCCATACCAGTCGCCGAAACTACCTCTAGTTGTAATCCCGAACACTGGACCAGTTCAAGCGCACTGCTACGCGTAAAGAAACGCAGATGGGTCCGGTCAAGGATGCCATCGTCCTCATAATTCCATTGACCCTTTGCCAGAAGTGACCAGACGACTTTAAAATAACGTATGTTGGGAATACTGGTGACCATGACACCCCCTGGTGCCAGCAGTTTGTGAATCCTCCGAACTGCCTGCCAGGGATCAACCAGATGCTCCAATACATCCAGGCAAAGGATTAGATCGAACGAGTGAAAGTCATCAGGAAAATCTAGGGCTTCGAAGTTGCCAGTTATTACATGATCGAGTTTTTGTGCCGCAGCTACTGCGGCACAAGGATCAAGCTCAATGCCACAGACCCAAGAAGGATTGTGCGATTGTTTAACCCACGCTGCTGTATCGCCCCGACCACAGCCGATTTCGAGCATGCGGCACACGTGCCCGGGCAGAAGCTGTCCAATCTCTTGGCGCACATGAGAGTAATAATCCCCGTCTTCAAGCTTAGCCATGATGTTCTCGTCGATCCGCGTAATCCTGCAGGTCTTGTGAAGCATGCGGCGTTCCAAAGACCCGGGCAACCGCCTCCAGGAAGCGGTTGCCATGCCGAAGGTCTGGCTCCAGATGACAGCCTTCTGCCCACTCGTTCCAAGCATTGATAAAGACAAGTTGCTCGTCCTTGGGGTTATCTTTGACACGCTCAGCACAATTGCGCAGCCAAGCCTCGAACAAAACTGGATCATCGTTTTGTATTACGGTAGCGCCCGATCGCCGCCGTGCGGAGTTGTCCCAACTTGGAATCACGCATGGGAAGAAACGAACTGCCGATTTACCTGCACGCATTGCTGTTCGCACAAGTTTACTGTAATCGAACACGTGGAGGACCGGTCGCTCGTGAAAGTAACGACCTAACCCCAGCCTCCGCAAAAGGTAATTGAAGCTGCGCGGCAGCAAATAACGAATGCATGCCCAAGTTTTCTGGCGCAACAGTACCCGCGAATGAGGCTCGAACCCGACGATGGCATCGAAACCAAGTGCAATGGTTTCGATGTCACTAAGTGAATGCATATGGCTTCGCACGGCGCAGAGATAGATACCTGGCAACCCGAGCGCAGCCGCTGCTTCCCGCCATGCCTTGACTGTCGAGCAGATGTCAGGAAACTGGTCAATGCGGTAGACGAGAAACAATGGCTTCCCACTGATCCGAATATAACGCCGATCCCGGAACGACGAGGAGAGATATTCAAAATGAGCGCTCGGATCATATCGGGCGAAATCTTGAGTTATGAGAATCTCATGCTCTTGGCCGTCCCATCGCCGACTCCAAGTCTCATTAGCCCAGCAGTAACAAAAAGGAAAGTCGGGCTGCCCTTCTGCAACCATCGCCTCAGCAGGCTTCTCTAGAAGTAACTGACCGTTAAACCAGTAGTGATAGTAGCAGAACCCCTCCACACCATACTGAGCCGCCATTTTTGCTTGGGCAATCCGGGTCTCGCCAAGTCGGAGGTCGTAAAAACCCAGATCAGCCGGAATATGTGGCTGGTAATGTCCCTCAAATAAGGGTCGGCCCTTCGCCACATTGGTCCACTCGGTAAACCCCGGCCCCCACCAACGGTCGTTCTCTGGGATAGGATGAAACTGCGGCAAGTAAAAAGCGATGGCCTTCATGGCATCTAGGAAAACTGGGGCTTCAAAGAGAAAATAGCCCGGGCGGGAACCCCGGCATAGATGGCATTCGCAGGTATGTCATGGGTAACCACCGAATTTGCCCCAATCACGGCATTATCACCAATCGTCACCCCGGGGAGGATGCAGACACCCTCCCCGATCCAGACTTTAGAGCCAATATGTATTGGCCCTTTAGAGACCAGGCAGCGCCTAACCGGGGGAAGGTCCCGGTCGATTCCTGAATTACTGCCGTGACCATGATCGGTGATAAACACATGACTGGCAATCAGTACATCGTCGCCAATTACTATCTCGGTAATGCACCCGATATGGCAATAGTAACCCATCGAAACACGGTCACCAATAACCAGGCGGGGATCGAAGCACTCGCCGGCGAATCCGCTAATCGCTTCGAGCACCAAACCTGGCTCCGACGTTACACCCTGACCAAGCTTAATGAATTGGGCGTTGTGAATGCGGGCAGGCCGGCGTATATAAGACGCTGCACCAACCTCTGCAAAACCACGCGCCTGAACACACCATACAACATATTCGGCTGCGCTCGTCAGGAAGCGTAACAACCTCGCGGGCACGAAATACGCTACCCAACTTAAAAAACACCGAACGGCCGGTCTAGGCAAAGCCATACAAAATCCTTAAATTTAAATAAG
>JAIOPT010000056.1 GCA_021413765.1 Betaproteobacteria bacterium | reverse complement strand
CTCTCAATTTTCCGGTAAGCGGCTTCTGCTGCTACCTGCTCTGCGGTGCGGCGGCTACTGCCCTTACCATGCGTAAATAATTTCAATTGTTCGATCTGACATTCAACTTGAAATTGCTGTGCGTGAGCCTCGCCCTGAGTGGCAATTACGGTATATTTCGGTAATGCTAGGCGCTTGCTTTGCAAATATTCCTGCAACAAGGTTTTATAATCCTTACCCAACGTCTGCGCGTCTGCTTGCGCGATAAAGGGCACATACAGCCGGAGCACGACTTGCTCTGCTGCTGCAAAACCAGCATCTAGAAATACTGCGCCGAACAATGCTTCCATGGTATCAGCAAGGATAGACGGGCGACGGAAGCCGGCACTTTTGCGCTCTCCTTCGCCCAACAATAGCAATTCGCCCAAACGTAATTGCTGAGCCAAGATAAATAATGTTTGCTGATTGACCAGATTGGAACGTAGACGAGATAAATCACCTTCCGGCAAATCGGGATGCATGTCATACAGATGTTTGGCCACGACGCAATTAAGTATGCTATCCCCCAGAAACTCCAAACGCTCATTGTGCGCCGCACTATAACTGCGATGCGTTAGAGCACGCTGTAATAATTGCAATTGCGTAAAAACATGGCCAATCTGATTGCACAGCTCATCACGATTCATCAGCTATTTTTTAACACTACTTGGGTTGAATTCAAGTAACAAGCTAGCATTGCCAATCAGTGGAATTTTAACTTGATAGCTGATGCCCAGGGATAGACCGCGCGCATCTTTGACTATCTCAATGTCATTCGCCGTGACGATATTAATATTGTTCATCATGGTGCGTTTACTGAACGATTCGCGAATACTCTTGGATTGTGCCCCTTGCATTTCTGGATCATTCACGATGGTGGAAAGAATGCTTTTAATTTCGGCATCTTGAATATACGCCGGAATAACTTTCATGCCGACAATCGCTGTAAGGATTAATATTGCTGACCATATCAAAAGACCAGACAAACTCACGCCCCGCTGCCTGTTTGCTATTGTATTAATCATGCTCCTCCTTCGTTTGTAACTTCAATCAATGGATAAGCCTATACGTTTCAAATCACCAAAATTCATCCAGATCATAAATGCTTTGCCTACTATCATATTATCCGGCACGAAACCCCAGTAACGACTATCTCGGCTGTTATCGCGATTATCACCAAGCATAAAATAATGCCCCGCTGGAACTTTACAGCGCACCTCCTTGTCGCTGTAAGCACAATTCTCCCGGTGTGGAAATTCCGCCACAGCACCGAGATGTATACTGGGTACTTCTGGGTTTACCAGCATTGCATGGCTGTGCCCAGTCAAATTTTCTTTATACCGTTCGGTATGCACGAAATTCAGTGCAGTTTCCACATAGTTATAATCACCGTCCGGCTGTTGCTCCTGCAGAACATCGTTCACAAACACTTTTTTATTGCGATATACAATTTGATCGCCAGGCAATCCGACCACCCGCTTAATATAATCTAGCGATGGATTTTCCGGGTAGTGAAATACCATCACATCGCCTCGGCTGGGGGAATTTATTTCTACCAGTTTCTTGCTGATGATGGGCAAACGAATGCCATAAGTAAACTTGTTAACCAAAATAAAATCACCTACCTGTAATGTAGGAATCATCGACCCAGACGGTATTTTAAACGGCTCAACCAGAAATGAGCGCAGCAAGAATACTGCCAGGATAACAGGGAAGAAACTCTTGGAATATTCCACCCACCAAGGTTCTTTTATGGACGCAATGCGTTTCGATTGCAGCACAAAGCGATCCAGTAACCACACGCTACCGGTGATCAGCAGCAGTACAAACATAATTAAAGCAAAGTCCATCTCGATTCCCGTCGTTACGTTATTTATCGCCTACCTGCAGAATAGCCAAAAAAGCCTCCTGCGGAATTTCAACATTACCTACTTGCTTCATGCGTTTCTTGCCAGCCTTCTGTTTTTCCAGCAATTTACGCTTGCGTGAGATGTCGCCACCATAGCATTTAGCTAATACATTTTTTCGTAGGGCTTTGACATTTTCACGCGAGATTATGTTTGAGCCGACAGCAGCCTGGATCGCCACATCGAACATCTGACGCGGTATCAACTCGCGCATCTTGGCCGCCACTTCACGACCGCGGAACTGGCTGTTGCTGCGGTGCAGAATAATCGCCAGCGCATCTACCTTTTCGCCGTTGATCAGCATATCCACTTTAACCACATCGGCCGGTCGGTATTCCTTAAACTCATAATCCATTGAGGCATAGCCACGCGAAATCGACTTAAGCCTGTCAAAGAAATCGAGTACGATTTCCGCCATAGGTATCTCATACACCAGCAACACTTGCTTGCCGTGATAACTCATGTCAAGCTGTATGCCGCGTTTTTGCGTACACAATGTAATGACCGCACCAACATATTCCTGCGGCATATACAAGTTGACTGTTACGATAGGTTCACGGATTACTTCGATCTTCGACGGGTCTGGCATCTTGGATGGATTATCTACGACCAGCACCGTCCCGTCGCGCTGCACCACCTCGTAAATAACGGTAGGTGCAGTGGTAATCAAATCCATATCGAACTCGCGTTCCAGCCGTTCCTGCACAATTTCCATATGCAGCAATCCCAGAAATCCGCAGCGAAAACCAAACCCCAATGCCTGCGATACTTCTGGCTCATACTGCAATGAAGCGTCATTAAGCTTGAGCTTTTCCAGCGAATCACGTAACGATTCGTACTGATTTGATTCCACGGGAAACAATCCTGCAAATACTTGTGGCTGCACTTCCTTGAAACCCGGCAAGGCTGTGGCTGCTGGTCTGTTTGCCAGCGTGATGGTATCGCCAACCTTGGCCGCCTTCAGCTCCTTGATGCCCGCAATGACAAAGCCGACCTGGCCGGCAGCCAAAACTTCTCGTGGTTGCGATTTTGGCGTAAATACACCGATGTGCTCAGTCAAATGCTGCGCGCCAGTAGCCATCAACAAAATTTTATCTTTGGGCTTTAAGGTGCCGTTAAAAATCCGCACTAGCATTACTACGCCAACATAATTATCGAACCACGCATCTATAATCAGAGCGCTTAGCGGCGCAGTCGGATCGCCTGTAGGCGCTGGCACTTTAACAATTAAAGCTTCCAGCACATCCTGCACTCCCTCACCTGTCTTGGCCGAGCAGCGTACTGCGTCATGCGCGTCGATACCGATTACTTCTTCGATTTCTTCAATGGCGTTTTCTGGGTTAGCAGACGGCAAGTCAATCTTGTTCAACACCGGCACTACTTCCACCCCCAACTCGAGAGCGGTGTAGCAGTTAGCTACTGTCTGCGCTTCCACTCCCTGAGATGCATCAACGACTAGCAGCGCGCCTTCGCAGGCAGAAAGTGAGCGAGATACCTCATAAGAAAAATCCACGTGTCCCGGCGTATCAATCAGGTTGAGATTGTAAATCTGGCCATCGCGCGCCTTATATTGCAGCGCAGCTGTCTGAGCTTTGATGGTGATGCCGCGCTCGCGTTCCAGATCCATGGAATCGAGCACCTGCGCCTCCATTTCGCGGTCAGAAAGCCCTCCGCACAATTGAATAATTCGATCGGCCAAAGTAGACTTGCCGTGATCGATGTGGGCGATAATAGAAAAATTACGAATGTGTTGCATTATTTTTTACAATCTCGGATTATTTAATTTGATGCTTCATGTGCTACAAAATACATATGTTTCTTAAAGTTTTTATCTTGTCAGCGAACACAACTAGCATCTTGAAATAATTAGCTTAGCTGACACACACGGTGATAATTATACCTTGAAGACACACCATCCTGCGGAAAACACTAACTAATCAAGCTTCGGTATATTGATTCAATGCGACTGAAAATAATATTATCAACACAGCTGCAAGTAGTATATTAAGAGGCATGTTTTACGCGGAGGCCTTGAAAGTTAAAAGTAGCGCATCTTGGGTTACTCTCCAGCATTGTCATGTGATCATTGGCAGTGGAACGCATCTCCCTGTTACGCACCAGCATTTTTGTCCGACAGTCTGCTTTAAATTTGAAGTCAATCCCAGCTCTCATAATCAACACTTGAGGTGTACATCCTCAACATTTAAGAAAATGCCCACTGTGTGTAGCTGCATGGAAATATGGCACGCCGACTTATTTAACTGACTTACTACAGCACAACTCTACAACGCAAAATTCTATTTAATGGCCGGATTGGCCGGATCTATAAGCAGTAAATTAAAAATATTGAATATGAAGGACGAGAACTTCAGGATTTAGAGCTTGATGCCAAGAAATGGGGCGTGAAATTAATTCAGAAAAAACGAGATAGCGTGCCCCAGGTTTGTGGGGGCACGCTTAATTGCGCAGGTTACTTCTTCTTCGCTTTTACGCCAGCAACTGCATCTTTCAACTTGCTGCCGACTTTAAATTTCGCAACTTTTTTAGCTGGTATTTTCAGCTCTTTCCCGGTAGCTGGGTTCCGACCTATACGAGCAGCACGCTGTTCGACAGCAAAGGTGCCAAAGCCAATCAGCTGCACGTTATCGCCTTTTACCAATGATGCTTGTACAGCAGCCATCAGCGCATTCAGTACTTCCTCGACATTTACCTTGGAATTCTTTGTGGACTTAGCTACAACATCAATCAACTCTGCTTTATTCATAATATGCCCCCCTTTAGTTGAAAAAACACAGCACTGTATCAATCCATTGCGTCAAAGGCAATCGCAGCTTCACAAATAAATAAGATATCCATCAAGAAAAATTAACACCTCATATGGCTCTCATCCACAGTACTGTATCAAGCCATCGCGTTAATGGCAATCACAGTTTCACAAATTAATAAGATATCTATCAAGAGAATGTACAACCTCAATCGTAGTTCATTGACAGTTCTAGCTTTAATAAGTGCATCGACGATCATACCGCTCTTGAGTGTCATGCCGCTGCCTTTGAGTATGCGTCCGACTTCGGCAAAAGTTGCTCATTAGAGGTAGTGCATCTCCAGCAAGCGACGAAATTTGAGCAGCTTCGTGGCGCAGCATCCCAGGTCAATTCAGGCAAAATTGCGCAAGCTGGTTATGTCGTAGAGCGCTTCTTCGCAGGCAAAGTCAGTCAGATTAAAGCAGTGCTGAATAAAGTGGATGCGCAGCATGCGTTCAAGTCCAACTGGGGGACGGCATTGCCGCGCTTTGGGTAGTGTGGATCTATCACGGCACATAGATCAGCCCACGACACGAAACGGTTTATCGTGTCCAGGAATTCGTCGCGCCGCGTCGGCCTGCGGAGTTGTTCAAATCCAGCTTCATATTTCGCCTCCAACGCCACAGTCTATTGTTTCATAGCCGTCCATTATGTTTTCCTACTATAGTTACAACGCACGACCTGTTAGATTCGGTGAGTTTAATCAACGCTATAGTGGACCCCTCCGTCAAGACAATAATGCATCGAGTTTAAGAGGGTAACCTTTCACATGCAGCTGAGCAGCGCTGCCCTGGTTTTCTGTTTCTGTTTCTTTTTTTGTTTTTATTTCTGAGTGAGTTTTTTCTTTCTC
>JAIOPT010000115.1 GCA_021413765.1 Betaproteobacteria bacterium | reverse complement strand
AAAACGAACCTGGTTTCAGGCTAGTGCGGGAAGAAGCGGAAGGTCGTAGCATACGCTACACCGTCCATTCCTACGCAACCGAAAAACCGGAAGGCGAGCGGTACTAAGTAATTGCGGGTACGGTATATGCCGTACCCATTTTAACCGGCTGTTGAAATATTCTGTAATTAGTCTTCCTCAAAACTTGGCGATTAAGAATTTGCTTCTTTAAAATTGCCGTTCCAATTAAATGTAAACATATTTAAAAATACGCAGAAGGTAATGCGGAAAATTTCAACAGCCGATTGACTTAACAGGATAAATAATGGACGAACCCTCAAAAAACCTCATTCTTCCCGATGACACCCCGATTGATTTGGACGCTGAATTTCGCAACTCCAACATTCAGGAAGTGCTGGCTAAACTTGATCGCGAATTGATTGGTCTGTCGCCAGTCAAGACACGCATCCGCGAAACCGCAGCACTCTTATTGGTAGATCGCGTTCGCAAGAAACTCAACCTGTCGGCGGTTTCACCAACGCTGCATATGAGCTTTACCGGCAACCCCGGCACCGGAAAAACCACGGTCGCATTACGTATGGCTGAAATACTGCATCGCCTGGGTTATGTGCGTGAAGGCCATTTAGTATCAGTCACACGCGATGATTTAGTCGGTCAATACATTGGACACACGGCACCAAAGACAAAAGAAGTAATTAAAAAAGCAATGGGCGGCGTGTTATTCATAGATGAAGCCTATTACCTATACAAACCTGAAAACGAACGGGATTATGGTGCTGAATCTATTGAAATCCTATTGCAAATAATGGAGAACAACCGGGACGATCTGGTCGTTATTTTGGCCGGTTACAAAGACCGGATGGATAAGTTTTTCCACAGCAATCCCGGCATGCGTTCGCGCATTGCGCATCACATCGATTTTCCTGACTATTCGGCAGATGAATTACTCGTCATCGCAAAGCTAATGCTGGCAGCGCAAAATTATCGCTTCAGCCCGGAAGCGGAAAAAGCATTCTCAGAATATATCCCGTTGCGGATGAAGCTGGAGCATTTCGCCAATGCGCGTTCCATTCGCAACGCACTGGATCGCGCACGTATGCGCCAAGCCAACCGCCTGTTCGCTGGCGCCAAGAAAAATCTAACCAAAATTGATTTGATGACCATCGAAGCCGAAGAAATCTATGCCAGCCGCGTGTTTCAGGATGGACAGGTTGATCTAGATGGAGATGAGTTGGTGGAAGAAAATAGTGGTGGAGTTGCGAAGGTCTGATGCTCCCTCGGCACGACCTTTTCGAACATGCGTAAAGAAGGAAATACATGAGTAAACCACTGGTTGCCATCTTGATGGGCAGTGCAAATGATTGGGAAATCATGCAGCAGGCCGCGCGCCCTTTGCATGATTTTGGCGTGGCTTACGATGCGCGCGTAATCTCTGCGCACCGTTCACCTGAATTATTATTAACCTATGTTCAGGAAATGAGTGAGCAAGGCGTACAGTGCTTCATTGCCGGTGCGGGTGGTGCGGCGCATCTGGCTGGCGTAATTGCGGGACAAACTACCCTGCCAGTGCTGGGCGTACCCATTCCATCCAAATACCTCAAGGGGATCGATTCGCTACTATCCATCGTGCAAATGCCCAAGGGTATTCCGGTGGCTACATTTGCTATCGGCGAAGCGGGTGCGGCGAATGCAGGCCTGTTCGCAATAGCCATGCTGGCACTGAACGATACACTGCTGGCCAAGCGTCTCGCCGAATTCCGCAAACAGCAAGCCGAAGCAATTGCTGCGACCAAGCTGCCATCACTAAGCTAACAGGGAAACCCTATGTCTGCACTACTTGAATCCAACTTAACCAGCTTGCCATTACTACACCGCGGTAAAGTGCGTGACATCTATGAAGTGGATGATGAGCGCCTGCTCATTGTGCAAACCGATCGCTTGTCTGCTTTTGATGTCATTTTACCGACGCCAGTGCCAGGAAAGGGTCAAGTGCTCACTGCCCTGTCCAATTTCTGGTTTAGTAAGCTTAACCACGTTCTCCCTAATCATCTTACCGGTATCCAGCCAGAATCGTTAGTCAAAACTGATGAAGAACGCGCGCAGCTGACTGGCCGGGCCTGCGTAGTGAAACGCTTGAGACCCGTGCCCATTGAGGCCATCGTGCGCGGCTATCTGGCGGGTTCCGCGTGGAAGGAATACCAGAAGACTGGCATGGTGTGCGGCATTAAGTTACCGGCCGATTTGCAGGAAGCGCAAAAACTGCCGCAACCCATATTTACACCTTCAACCAAGGCAGCAGTTGGTGAACACGATGAAAATATCTCCTTCGAGCAGGCCACAAAATTGCTGGGTGTGCCGCGTGCTAATGCAGTACGTCATGCCGCCTTGTCGCTGTATACCCAGGCAGCGGAATATGCGGCCACCAAGGGGATAATAATTGCTGATACAAAATTTGAATTCGGTGTGGATTCATCAGGAAAAATGTATTTGATTGATGAAGCGCTGACGCCCGATTCCTCGCGTTTCTGGCCAGCAGATCAATACAATGTGGGAAGCAATCCGCCTAGCTTTGATAAGCAGTTTGTACGTGACTGGCTGGAAGCTTCTGGATGGAACAAACAACTTCCAGCACCGAAAGTTCCTACCGACATAATCGAAAAGACAGCGGAGAAATATCACAAGGCTTTGCAGCTATTGATGGACGTGTGACACCTTCCTTCAGCTATTTGAATTCGTGCGACGCTGAAGTTTTATGAACGGACAAACAAATTGAAAAAAACCACCATAAAAAAATTCAACCAGCGACTTCTTTCTCTAGTTGAACATATTGGCTTGCTAGTCATTGCCATCGCCACAGTGTTCGCAATGGCGAATGAAACGATGACTATGGTGCGGGCGGTACAAGTGACACTAACCGATCTGCTGCTACTCTTCCTCTATCTGGAAGTCCTCGCCATGGTCGGACTGTATTACAACTCAGGCAAGCTACCAGTGCGCTTCCCACTTTACATCGGCATGGTGGCGCTTGCGCGCTACCTGATTCTGGACATGAAAGCCCTGGATGACTGGCGCATGCTCGCAATAACTGGCTCTATCCTGATGCTAACGCTGGCAGTGTTCCTGATTCGCTTCGGCCATGTACGTTATCCTTATTCGGGCGATGATCCATCGGCAGAACTGCGGCAAGTCAACCGAATGCAGGATTAAAACAAGATTGGGCTTCATTTCATTCAACCCAATCTACCGGTCTCGTTGGGCCGCATTCTTCGCCATGCCTACAGCTTGGGTTCTGGTGGGCGCTCACGAGCCCATCATCTGCTCGCAGTGCTCGTATGAGGCGCTCCAGTTCATAGTCGAATTTGGCTTCGTTGGTAGTCCAGTTTTTAAAATCGCTGACCATTCGAGATCGAACTTCGGTAGCTTTGCCACTCTGCCAGTCCCCGCTGAACAAGTATCCATCAAGATCGAGAGGAATAAGGGCAAGAACCTTCCGGCCACGTTCGCGGGTCAGAACCTGTTCCTTTGCGAATGCTCGATTCAACTCGCTATCGACCCACCAACTCTTCAACGAATGCTCCGAGCAGCAGAGGATGAACTTGTCCCAAAGTCTGATGCCTTCCTGAATTCGATCGTGCGGATCATCTCCAGGGAGCATCTGGCGTTCATCGAGCCAGCAACGAATGTCTTGTTCTCGAAGCTTCTCATAGAGCAGCCGAGCGAAATCCTTATCGATGTGACTGTGACTGAGAAAGCACGAGTAGTAATTGATTGCACTGTCGAATAGGCTTGGGATGTAGTCAACGATCAGTTCCGAGAGTCCGCATCCCGTCAAGAACTCGCGGGGCAAATGCTGTCGGCATTGCTGCAGCGTCCTAAAGTCCACGAAGGAATGAACCGAGTGGATGCAGGTGGTCAGACCGATGGCATACGAGAGGTCGCAATCCACAAAGTGCGTCTGCCCGAGGGTTGCGCCGGTGAGGTTGGCGCTCTCTAGCCACGCCCCCGTGAGGTTGGTGCCGGAGAGATACGCCTCCTGTAGGTTTGCGCCCGGGAGCAGCGCACCCTCGAAGATAGTATTTGCGAAGTGCGCGCCATGTGCATCGACCTGCTGCAGGTTTGCCTTCGTGAAGTTCGCTTCCATTGCGAAGCATTTCGGCATTACTGCAGCAGTGAAACAAGCCCACTCTGCAAAGGCAGAGTAAAGCTTCGCCTCGGTCAGATTGGCTTGTTCGAAGTGCGCGGAGGAGAGCCAAGCCTCAGATAGATCTGCGCCGGTTAGGTTTGCGTGCTGTAAAGAACCGAAATGCAGGTCGTACCCAACAAGATCTAGGCCGCGGAGGTCTGCGCCCATTAGCATCGGCCAAGACGACGGGTTCTGCTCGCGCCATGTGTTCCAAACCTCAACCCCAAGCCGGAGAAGTCGCTCATGTTCTGGGTTATAGCCCGCCCTGATCTCCTCAGGTGTGGAGACAATCTGCGGCGATGTTGGTTGAACGTGTCGATTCATGCGAACTGCGGGAGCGGCGGTATATATGCGGCCCAACGACACTGTATAAAAACCCCATTCTGAACACCTGATTCAGCTATGGGTAAAAAATTTTCAAACCAAACTGTCATCTCCATTTCCTGCTCCCTGTTCTTTTCTCGAATATCCTCATTGCAGCTCGGTAGGTTGGGTTGAATAAAATGAAGCCCAACATCTCCCTGCCTATCATAACCACCTACCCCATCACTTATTTGGCCATCCCAATTCGATACTACCGTTCCCCGTTCAATGTAGCCATGCAATGTTGAATGTGACCAACAAACGGGGCGAGTGACCCAGCCATGCTTTACAAAATCGTAATGAATGTAATCGACGTGCCGCGCAATATCGATCCCGTCTCGCCGTCAGTTTGTTTTGTTGTGTCGACAACGTGATTGGATTTCTCAGTCGATCATGGCGATCGACAGCAGTAAATGAAAGTTATTGTGCATTCTTTTTTGGTTGCCGAACAAGAATGAATCAGGTTACATTTTCGATCGACTTTTTACGTTTTAATTTTTGAAAAAGCGGCTGCCATAGCGCTTGATGCGGTGCGTGGAGGCTCTCGTTGCTTGTCTCCCACTGCGCTCTTTGTATGGCTCAGGCTATCTTGCTGCCTCTGTGTGTTTTTTGGTTCAGGTTTGCCGTTTGATTGCGGCGCAATATCAGTCAAACGCATGGTGAGCGCGATGCGCTTACGTTTTTCGTCCACTTCCAGCACTTTCACTTTCACCACTTGTCCAGTTTTAACGATCGCATGCGGATCTCTCACGAAGCTATTCGATAATGCGGAAATATGGACCAATCCATCCTGATGCACGCCTATATCCACGAACGCACCAAAGGCAGCAACATTGGTAACGACACCTTCGAGGATCATGTCTGGCTTCAAGTCAGACAATTGTTCTATGCCTTCCCTGAAGGTGGCTGTGGTAAATTCAGGACGCGGGTCGCGCCCCGGTTTCTCTAGCTCTTTCAATATGTCAGTAATGGTCGGCAGGCCGAATTGTTCATTTACATATTTGGCGGGACTTAGCGCATTCAATAGCTGGCTATTGCCAATGACGGATTTGATGTCTTGCTTGATCTCCGCGAGGATACGTTGCACCAGCGGATAGGATTCAGGATGGACGGCAGAGGCATCGAGCGGATTGTCGCCCCCCATGATGCGCAGAAAACCCGCTGCCTGCTCAAAGGTTTTTTCGCCTAGGCGCGGAACCTCGCGTAATTGAGCACGAGAGGTGAACATGCCCTTGATGTCCCGGTAAGCCACAATCCCCTGCGCCACGCTGCTGCTCAACCCGGAAACGCGGGCAAGCAAAGGAACGGATGCGGTATTAACATCGACGCCAACGGCATTGACGCAGTCTTCAACTACGGCATCGAGCGACCGCGCCAATTGCGATTGGCCGACATCGTGCTGGTATTGTCCGACCCCGATCGATTTCGGGTCAATCTTCACCAGTTCGGCCAACGGGTCTTGCAAACGCCGGGCAATCGATACCGCGCCACGTAGCGACACATCCATATCAGGCAGCTCACGCGAGGCAATTTCGGATGCTGAATAAACCGACGCACCCGCCTCGGATACCACGACATTGCTCAGTTTCAGCTCTGGATGGCGTTTGATCAGCTCTAGCGCCAATTTGTCTGTCTCCCGCGAGGCTGTGCCATTCCCGATAGCGATCACCGCTACGCGATGTTTTTCTGCCAATTTTGCCAAGGTGTGCAAGGAACCATCCCAATCATTTCTTGGCTGATGCGGATAGATGACTGCGGTATCCAATACTTTCCCCGTCTCATCCACTACCGCCACCTTGACCCCGGTGCGTATTCCCGGATCCAGTCCCATCGTGACGCGTGGGCCTGCCGGGGCGGCCAGCAACAAATCTTTCAAGTTACGCGCGAATACATTGATGGCTTCTTTTTCCGCACTGGCCCGCAATGCGCCCATCAACTCAGATTCCAAATGCAAAAAAATTTTCACGCGCCATGTCCAGCGCACGGTATCCATCAGCCAATTGTCGGCTGGCCGATGTTGCTGAGAAATGCCAAAACGATTTGCAATACGGATTTCGCAAGGATTATGCGGCGCACTCCAATTTGCTTTATCTGCCTCGCTATCGAGACGCAATCGCACATTCAGCAACTCCTCGCGACGGCCCCGCAATACAGCCAAGGTACGGTGAGAAGGGATGGTCTTGATCGATTCGGAGTAATCGAAATAATCGGCATATTTCGCTGCAAGCTCTTCCTTGCCTTCGATCACTTTAGATTCCACGATGCCGTGTTCTTGCACATATTCGCGCAGGGATTGCAGCAAGGTGGCATCTTCCGCGAAACGTTCCAACAAGATTTGGCGTGCACCATCCAGTGCCGCCTTGATGTCTGGCACGCCGGGGTTGTCGCATTGCTCAACGGTAAAGGGTGGCTTCAGGTATTGGGCTGCTTCCTGTTCCGGTTGCAACATCGGATTAGCCAACAACTCATCAGCAAGCGGCGCCAGCCCTGCTTCCAGCGCGATTTGCGCCTTGGTGCGCCGTTTGGGTTTGTAGGGTAGATACAAATCTTCCAGATGCGTCTTGTCCTCGGCATGTGTGATTGCATTCAACAGCCCCGGGGTCATCTTGCCCTGCTCGGTAATCGAAGTAATGATCGTAGCGCGACGCTCTTCCAGCAACCGCAACTGGATATCGTCTAATCCACCAGTCGCCTCCTTGCGATAGCGGGCGATGAAAGGAACCGTTGCACCTTCATCCAGCAAGGCAATGGCTGATGCAATCTGTGCAGGCTTGGCAGCAATTTCTACTGTGAGCCGTTGTTCAATGGATGGGAGCATGAGTCGACCAGCTTAATAAATTGAATAAAATCCCATTCTGTTATTTCAGAACTGAGGCTATGTGATTTATGCAGAACATGCTTTATCCTGGCTAAATAAGCACCGGCTGGGTTAACTCTTCTTTTGAATAAACTCGATTTTGTATCCATCCGGATCGGATACAAAGGCAATAACAGTTGTACCATGCTTCATTGGCCCAGCTTCCCTGATTACGCTTCCCCCTTTTTGCTTGACGAGTTCGCATGCCTTGCCAGCGTTATCGACTTCAATGGCAACATGACCATAACCTGACCCCAAGTCATATTTTTCAACGCCCCAATTGTAAGTGAGCTCTAAAACAGCACCGTCTTTTTCATCTTGGTAACCAACAAATGCCAGTGTGAATTTTCCATCTGGATAATCATTTCGACGCAGCAATTTCATTCCCAGCACT
>JAIOPT010000055.1 GCA_021413765.1 Betaproteobacteria bacterium | reverse complement strand
GTAATGATTTCATCCAGCAGGGCACGGTGGCGTTGAATAATTCCAGGTACAAACCCATCGGCAATTCCCTCGATCAGGTGCTTGGCGATCTCGCCGCAGAGTATCGTGCATGACTCACTGGGTTCAAGCGCGACAACCTTGCACGCCGGGTTAGCCGCCTTGAACGCCTGACCTACGCCGATAATTGTGCCGCCGGTACCAACGCCACCGACAACCACATCTGGGAGCACGCCCGCAGGGAGTTGGGCCAGAATTTCTGGCCCTAACCACTCGCGGTTCTCATCCACATTCCATTCATTATCGAATTGTTGCGGGGCAAAATAACCGGGCAGACTACCCAGTCTTCTAACTTCGGCCAACGCATCGGTGACATGAAAATCACCGATGATGCGCACTTCGGCACCATAGGCACGCGAGATCGCGGTGCGTTCACGACTCAATCCATTGGGCATTAATACCAGCATCTTGTAGCCTTTGACAGCGGCCACCATGCTCATCGCGTTACCGGTATTGCCGCTACTCGCTTCCACGATCGTATCACCCGGTTTCAGCAGACCTTCACTCTCAGCGCGCTCTATCATGTATTTTGCAATGCGCGCTTTGATGGATCCAGATGGGTTAAGAAATTCCAGCTTGACCCAGATACCGTCAATCTGAATTAGGGGTGTTGAGCCGATAGCATCCAGAATAGTTTGCATGATGGAGTTAACTCAAAAGGTTGGGAATATGGAAGGGATGATCGTAACAAATTTAAATGCACGCCGGTAAGAACTGTGGCAAATTTCTATGGCGAAAAAAAATAAAAGCCTGTATATCCACAGGCTTAAATCATTTTATTGGCGGAGAGGGCGGGATTCGAACCCGCGTTAAGATATTATCCTAAACACGCTTTCCAGGCGTGCGACTTAAACCGCTCATCCACCTCTCCGAAGGTCGCGCAGGATAAACCAGAAAGGGCTTTATCGCAATCTAAAATAGTTTCAGAAATTATTTTTCCAGGTGCGCAAAGCAGTAAAGATGCTGGTTTCGTCGGTCTCTTTTATTTGCGTCATGCTTACTGTGGTGGCGATGACGCCTGGCTCAGCGCAGCGTAAAAAAGGGTTGGTGGCTTTTTCCAAAGCAATAGTCGAGGGTAACGTTGGACGCCCGACAGCGCGTAACGCCTGCACATCTGCTTGACGTTGTTTGAGCCGAACATTGTCGGGTTCGCAGACTTGTGCAAAGCGGATGTTGGCCTCGGTATATTCATGTCCGCAATACACTTTTGTTTCATCGGGCAAATTTGCCAGCCGTTGCAGGGAGTGGAACAATTGCGCAGCCGTTCCTTCAAATAACCTGCCGCAGCCACAACCGAACAGGGTGTCGCCGCAAAATACGTAGCCGGTACCCAGATAGGCAATATGCCCGAGAGTATGGCCAGGGATATCAATAACACTCAGTTTTATTTTTAATTCCGGGATTTCAATTACATCTCCGTCGCCGAGCATATGACTGACGCAGGGAATGTTTTCAAGCTGTGAGCCATACACGGGCACGTTGTATAATTCAACAAGTTTGCAGACGCCACCGACGTGATCGTTGTGATGGTGAGTACACAGAATGGCGGCGAGTTTGAGCTTATGTAGATTGAGATAAGCCAGCACCGGCGCGGCGTCACCCGGGTCGACCACTACCACATGTTGGTGGTCATGCAGCATCCAGATGTAGTTGTCCTTGAATGCCGGGATGGGAATAATATTTAGCATGGATATGTCCGTTATTTATTTGGCTATACTCGAGTGAAAGAGTATTGCATGTCAACTGCAAATACGCTGAATGATTGGTTCGCCACGCCTCCAGGAAAATATTTGATGGAGTGCGAGCAGGCATTGTTTGATCATAGTGTGACTGATATTTTTGGCTTCAATGCCCTGCAACTCGGCCTGGCCGAGCATGATTTTCTGCGTGCCAGCCGCATGCCGCTGCGCGCCATAGTAGGGAACGAGACCGGGGTACAAGTACGGCTGGATATGGCTGAATTGCCATTCGGATGCAGTAGCTTGGATTTGGTGCTTCTGCCGCATGTACTGGAATTCAATGCCCATCCCCATCAAATTTTGCGTGAGGTTGAGCGTGTGTTAAGGCCGGAGGGAAATGTCATCATCAGCGGCTTTAATCCGCGTAGCCTGTGGGGGGCTCGGCGCATATTGGGCTCGCAGACGAACTTCCCGTGGCGTGGAGATTTTATTGCTTTGTCGCGCTTGAAGGATTGGCTGGCATTGCTGGGATTTGAGGTGGTAACGGGACGTTTTGCCTGTTACGCACCTCCGCTCACGAATCCCAATTGGCTTACCCGCTTTAATTTTATGGAGCCCGCCGGCGACCGCTGGTGGGCAGTGTGGGGCGGAGTATATTTTTTGCAGGCGATTAAGCATGTGCGGGGAATGAACCTGATCAAGCCAAAATGGAACGAGCGACTGGTTGGCACGCTGATACCGGCAGCGCCTAAGTTGAATAGGGAAATATCGCAGTGTACAAAATCGGAACCCGAATGAGCGAACTTGTGACAGTAAGTGAAGATATAGTTGAAATTTATACTGATGGGGCTTGCAAGGGGAATCCCGGCGTTGGCGGCTGGGGCGCACTGTTGCAAATTATGGGTAAAGAGCGCGAGCTATGCGGTGGCGAGGCGCATACCACCAACAATCGCATGGAGCTGCTGGCCGCGATCCGCGCGCTGGAGGCATTAAAGCGGCCGTGCCGGGTGGTCCTGCATACCGATTCAAAGTATGTACAGCAAGGCATTAGTGTCTGGGTGCATAACTGGAAGCTGCGTGGCTGGAAGACTGCCGACAAGAAGCCGGTAAAAAATGAGGATTTGTGGCGCACGCTAGATGCGCTGGCAAGCAAGCATCATGTTCAGTGGGTATGGATAAAAGGACATGCCGGGCATGATGGAAACGAGCGTGCTGATGAATTGGCCAATCGCGGTATTGAGCAACTATTGAATGAAAGCTTGAAATGAGACAAATCGTGTTGGATACTGAAACTACCGGCCTGGATCCAGGGAAAGGCCACCGCATCATTGAGCTGGCGGCTATCGAATTATGCAACCGCAAAGTTTCTGACCGACGCTTTCACCGCTATCTGAACCCGGAACGAGAGATCGATGCGGGAGCGGCAGAGGTGCATGGTCTGACGCTAGAGCGTCTGCAGGACGAACCGAAATTTGCCGAGATTGCACCCGCGCTGCTTGAGTTTATCCGCGGTGCGGAACTCATCATCCACAATGCGCCGTTCGATGTCGGGTTCCTCAATAAAGAGCTGGAACTAACCGGACTGCCTGGGTTAAATAACTATTGTGCGAGCGTCATTGACACACTGAAGTTGGCCAAGGAGTTGCATCCTGGCAAGAAAAACAATCTGAACGCTTTGTGTGACCGTTA
Organism: Betaproteobacteria bacterium; assembly: GCA_021413765.1. Taxonomy (GTDB): domain Bacteria; phylum Pseudomonadota; class Gammaproteobacteria; order Burkholderiales; family Gallionellaceae; genus Nitrotoga. The sequence goes on along the minus strand of JAIOPT010000055.1, from coordinate 12,356 downwards.
TCAGATCGATAATTCTCACCGCACTTTGCATGGCGCGCTATTGGATACCGAGCTATTAGCGGAAGTTTATCTTTCCATGACGCGTGGGCAAAAAAGTTTACTGGATGATGGGAGCAGTGAGCAGGAAGAAGAGCCGACCATGGTTTTTGCAGATTTGTCGCGTTTGGAATTGCGTGTGCTGCCCGCAAACAATGATGAGTTGGCGCAGCACGCGCAGCAGTTGGTCGACATCGATAAAGCCAGCAAGGGCGCATGTATGTGGAAACAGTTAGAGCTTTTGGAGGTGCAGCCGTGATACATAATATTAGCAGCATGGCCAAGCTGACTGGCTGTTGAAAGCGGCTAGTTGTCTGTTGTAATGAGCGCCAATGTGGATGTGTTGATCATTGGTGCCGGTGCGGCTGGCATGATGTGCGCCATCGAGGCTGCGCGTCGAGGGCGCTCTGTACTGCTGCTAGATCACTCTAAAAAATTGGCGGAAAAAATTCGCATCTCTGGTGGTGGTCGCTGCAACTTCACCAATTTGTACGCCAAGCCGGAAAATTACTTATCCAACAATCCGCATTTCTGTCGCTCCGCATTGGCTCGCTACACCCCCCAACATTTCATCACATGGCTTAACCAGCAAGGCATCGGCTATCACGAAAAAAAACTCGGCCAATTGTTTTGTGACGAAGGATCGGCAGCTATCATTACGATGCTAAAAAACGAATGCGATGCAGCGGAAGTACGTTGGCTGATGTCTTGCGAAGTGCACAAGATTGAGCGCCTTAATCCCCCTTTGTCACAAGCAGGAGAGGGATCAGAGGTAAAAGGCAATGCGCATCCATCAGCCGAACGATTTAGTTGCAATACCAGTCATGGCACATTTCGCGCACAGTCTTTGGTGATTGCCAGCGGTGGCTTGTCTATTCCCAAGATTGGCGCAACTCCGTTTGGTTACCAACTCGCGCAGCAATTCGATATTCCCATGACCAAACTCAAGCCGGGGTTGGTGCCATTGAGTTTTCATCCAGATGATTGGGCGCCTTATGTTGATCTCGCCGGAATTTCCGTGGATGCGGTGGTAAGTTATGGCGAACAAGTTTTTCGCGAAAATCTCCTTTTTACCCATCGCGGCCTTAGTGGCCCCGCCATCTTGCAAATCTCATCTTATTGGGAGCCGGGCCAGCCGCTGCACATTAATTTGCTGCCGGATCATGACACACTACAATTATTCTCGCAGCAGCGAGACAGTCGCATGTTGCTAAACAATTTTTTTGCACAATATTTGCCCAAGCGATTTATTGAAACATGGTGCGCCCAGTTGGCCAGAGATTATCTTTCAAGTAATGAGCCAATTAACCGATATTCGGATAAGGAAATCGCAGCGCTTGCCTCCAAACTGCATGATTGGCAAATTACACCTAGCGGCACATTGGGCTATTCCAAGGCAGAAGTTACATGCGGCGGTGTTGACACTCGTGCCTTATCTTCTAAAACCATGGAAGCCAAAGAGGTGAACGGTCTGTATTTTATCGGTGAGGTGGTTGATGTAACAGGTCAGTTGGGCGGCTACAACTTTCAGTGGGCATGGTCATCTGGTTATGCTGCCGGGCAATATTGTTGAGCTTTGCATGGTTTTGCGTTTGTGCTGTAACAGGCGGCGACCCAACATTTATAATACAAAATATTCTATAGCAAGGAGAGCCAAGTGTTTCATAAAATAAAACCGTCTATGGCATTAGCATTATCTGGATTACTACTTTCGGGTCCTGTTATTGCTGCAAAAGATATAGTCGATTACCAAACTTGGGGTACTGCAACGGCAGTTGGCAGCTTGGAGCCATTCAATCCAGCATTAAAGAATTTTAAATACTGGGCAGAATTTCAAGGGCGTTTTGGCGATGACACATCACGCTTTTCTCAGGCCATCATTCGCCCAGGGATAGGGTATGCACTTAACAACACCACTAGCGTCTGGGTGGGTTATGCATTGGTTCCCACTGCACAACCATTTTCCAAAATAACATTCAACGAACGGCGATTCTGGCAACAACTATTGTGGAGCGATAACTTTACATTCGGATCAGTCAGTAGTCGAAGTCGCTTGGAAGAACGTTTAGCGCCTCAATTGGGTGATGATACCGCCATGCGTTTTCGGCAAATGTTTAAAATATCGGTACCGCTGACTGCTGCTCCAGCTTACAGCGTAGTGGCTAGCGATGAGTATTTTCTACATCTCAACAACGTCGATTGGGGACCCCGCAGAGGTTTCGATCAAAATAGAGCGTTCGTAGGGTTGGGCTATAATTTTAATAAAGAAATTAAATCTGAAATCGGCTATATGAATCAGTATATCAACAGGCCACTCACTCCAATCAATCGGAATGATCATATTTTATCGATTAATTTTTATTTCAATTATTAACCTACGCAGCAGTAACCAATTCTGTTGGCTATTGTTGTGCCCATTCTTTTTGAGAAAGGACGCCCAATAATTCAGATCAGAATGGCAACTGTAGACTTGGATTGGCATTCAGCAACACTCGGCGAAAATCTTGCTGAATTCTTGTTAATGCTTCCTCATTATCTGCTTCAAAGCGTAATACAATCACTGGCGTTGTATTACTGGCTCGTATCAAGCCAAAGCCGTCGGTATATTCAACGCGCAGACCGTCTATGGTGATGATGTCTTGTACATCGGTAAATTTTGCCTCTTTCTGCAGCTGTGTGATCAGAGCGAAGCTCTCGCCCTCTTTTAGCTTAATTTGCAGTTCCGGTGTGTTAATTGAATTGGGCAGGCCATTCAGCACGCCATTTGCATCTGACTGTTTGCTCAAGCATTCGAGCAAACGGGCACCCGCGTACAGACCGTCATCGAAGCCATACCATCGTTCCTTGAAGAATACATGGCCGCTCATTTCACCTGCCAGCAATGCGCCGCATTCTTTCATTTTTGTCTTGATGAAGGAATGGCCGGTTTTCCAGAGTGTCGGTTTGCCACCATGTTGTCTAATCCAGCCAAACAGCTTGCGCGTGGATTTAACGTCGAAGATAATTTCTGCACCAGGATTGCGTTCCAGCACATCAGCAGCGAACAGCATTAACTGCCTGTCGGGAAAAATGATGTTGCCATTTTTAGTGACGACGCCTAAGCGGTCACCGTCACCATCGAAGGCTAAGCCCAATTCACTATCATTGCTGGCAAGTGCATGGATCAGGTCTTGCAGGTTTTCCGGTTGTGAAGGATCAGGATGATGATTAGGGAAGTTGCCATCCACTTCACAAAATAGCTCCGTGACTGTGCAGCCCAACTGGCGATACAAAGTGGCGGCGAAATCCCCGGCCACGCCATTGCCGCAATCGACCGTGATATTCATAGGCCGTGCCAATTTAATGTCGGAAACAATGCGGGCAATGTATACGGGACCTATATCGAACTGCAAATAAGTACCCGCACCATGGCTGAGATTATTTTGCTCTATGCGTGTGCGCAGGGCCTGTATGGCATCACCGGAGAGCGTTTCACCTCCCAGTACCATTTTTAGTCCATTGTAATCCGGGGGGTTGTGGCTGCCGGTAATCATGACTGCAGAATGCGTATCCAGATGATAAGCCGCAAAATAAACCATGGGCGTGGCAACACGCCCAACATCAATGACGTTGATGCCGCTCTTCCGAATGCCGCGTGCCAAAGCGGCGGTAAATTCCACGCCAGACAGACGTCCGTCGCGACCAATTGCAATCGTGTTCTGGCCCCGTGCTGTGGCTTCTGATCCGATGGCTTGGCCAATAATCTCGATGATTTCCTGGGTCAGTGATTTACCAACAATGCCGCGAATATCGTAGGCCTTGAAAATTTCTTTAGGTACGTTTTGCATGGTTTAACTCCATCGATAGGATAGGAATGTGCGCACGATTCTATCAAAGGTCACGAGACAATGTGATAGCGAGAATGCCCGATTCTGATGTAATCGAATTAAAGCACCCCATGATTTTCACTTGGCGAGAGTTACTTAGTGATGACCTTTAGGTAACTCGCCCTTGAACTTATATAGTGTGCCGCAATATGGGCAGCGCGCTTCGCCGATCTTGTCGACCGGAATGACCACTTTGGGATGTGCATTCCATAGGCTCGTATTGGGCATTGGACAATAAAGCGGCAAGTCTGCTGCTGTCACTTCTATATAGCGTAATTTGGCATGTTCGGTTTGCATATAATTCCTCTTAAACGTGAGCCAACCAATCAGCATATTGCGGATTTTTTCCGCTGACACAATCAAAAAACAGCGCTTGCAGACGCGTTGTGATCGGACCGCGCATACCGTTGCCTATAGTGCGATTGTCCAATTCGCAGATCGGTGTAACTTCTGCCGCAGTCCCAGTAAAGAAAGCTTCGTCGGCGCAATATACCTCATCGCGCGTGATGCGTTTTTCGATCAGCTGTATGCCAAGGCCAGCAGCCAGCGTGATGATGGAGTCGCGCGTGATGCCTTCCAGGCAGGAAGTCAGGTCGGGTGTATACAGCTTGCCCTTTTTCACAATAAAGATATTCTCGCCCGCTCCTTCCGCCACATAACCATCCACGTCCAGTAGCAGCGCCTCATCATAACCATCGTGCGCCACTTCTTGATGCGCCAGAATAGAGTTGGTGTAGGTACCGACTGATTTGGAACGGCACATATTAATGTTTACATGATGACGGGTGAAACTGGAAGTTTTAACACGAATGCCTTTTTCCATTCCCTCTGCACCGAGATACGCGCCCCATGGCCAAGCTGCAACGGCGACATGGGTGCTAATAGCAGTGGCGGCGATACCCATGGCTTCTGAGCCATAGAAAACAATGGGCCGAATGTAACAGGACTCCAACTTATTGGCACGAACTACTTCGCAGTGCGCCTCCATCAGAGTTTCTTTATCGAATGGCATCTTCATCTTGAAGATATAGGCTGAATTGAACAGGCGGTCGGTATGATCCTTAAGGCGGAAGATTGCCGTTCCCTGAGTTGTCTTGTATGCACGCACACCTTCAAATACTCCCATGCCGTAGTGCAGTGTATGGGTCAGTACGTGAGTCGTCGCATCTCGCCAAGGCACGAGTTTGCCGTCATACCAGATAAAACCGTCGCGGTCAGCCATAGACATGGTTGAATTTCCTTAAGAGTATTGCAAAGACCGCAATTCTAACGTTTTCCGTGTACTTTATGAAGCGATAGTATGTCTCAAAAAAGAGAGAGTTTTGGATGGTGTCCTGAATTCTGAGAGCATCTTGACCTGAGGTAGACTAAAAAATGACTATCGACGTTCTAAGGCACCAGAGGAATGCTGGTAAGCGCAGTCATTTCGGGTAAACCGAACATAATGTTCATATTCTGGACTGCTTGACCAGCCGCACCTTTGACCAGATTGTCAATTACTGACAATATAACTACAGTATTACCTTGTTGCGGCCTATGCACCGCGATACGACAGCAATTTGCACCCCGTACGGTACGCGTTTCGGGATGACTACCGGCTGGCATTACGTCCACGAATGTCTCATTGGCGTAACGCTGCTCATATAGCGCCTGCAGGTCGACATCACCACCTTGTATGAGCGCATACAAGGTGGCGTGAATGCCGCGTATCATTGGTGTAAGGTGTGGCACGAAGGTCAGACCGACTTCTTGTTGTGCCGCTCGCGTGAGCCCCTGACTAATTTCCGGTAAATGACGATGGCCAGACACACTATAAGCTTTGAAATTATCCGCCGCCTCGGAAAACATGATGCTAACCTCTGCCTTGCGTCCCGCACCGGACACACCGGATTTAACATCGGCAATTAAGCTGCTGCAATCCACAATCCCCGCTTCCAGCAGCGGAATAAACCCAAGCTGCACAGCTGTTGGATAGCAACCCGGATTAGCTACTAGCCGTGCATGTTTAATCTGCTCGCGGTTACTCTCTGGCAGACCATATATTGCTTCAGGAACCAGATCGGGGCAGGCGTGGCTCATACCATACCATTTTTCCCACACTCCCACGTCTTGAATACGAAAATCCGCCGCTAAATCTATTATCCGTACCCCTGCATCAAGCAATGCACGAGCATGATGCATGGCAATGCCATTGGGAGTGGCAAAAAACACCAAGTCACATTGATCTAAACGTGCTTCATCTTGATGGGTAAAACACAAATCAACATAGCCGCGCAAGCTGGGAAACATCTGACTGACTGGCATTCCTTGGTCGGCACGTGAGGTAATGGCACGCAATTCCACTTGCGGATGTTGTGCCAGCAGCCGCAACAACTCGACCCCCGTATAACCTGTGCCTCCAACGATGCCGACTTTAATCACTTCCTTCCCCTATTGAACTTTACGTTTAATTTGACAGAATAATACAACGAAAATGAAAAGCCGCCCAAAGGCGGCTTTTCCAAACACTCCAAATATGATTAACGCTTGGAGAATTGCTTGCGACGGCGCGCCTTGCGCAAGCCCACTTTTTTACGCTCAACTTCACGCGCATCGCGGGTAACAAGTCCAGCTTTGCTCAACATTGGCTTCAAAGTCGCGTCAAAGTCTATCAGAGCACGAGTGATGCCATGACGCACCGCCCCGGCTTGGCCAGATTCACCACCTCCACATACATTTACCATGATGTCAAATTTGTTAAGCATGTCGGTCAGCTCAAGCGGCTGACGCACTATCATGCGACCAGTTTCTCTCGAAAAAAATATATCGAGTGGCTTATCATTCACCACGATATCACCCTTACCTGGCTTAATGAATACACGAGCTATTGCGCTCTTGCGGCGACCGGTGCCATAGTTATAAGTCACGTTCATAATTAAGCTTTCAATAGATCAATAGGTTTAGGTTGCTGCGCCGCATGTGGATGTTCAGCACCGCCATAAATCTTAAGCTTACGCAACATGGCATAGCCTAACGGGCCTTTTGGCAGCATTCCTTTGACCGCTTTTTGCAGTACGCGGTCTGGATGACGTTCCTGCAACTTGGTAAAGTTGGTTGTATAAATTCCGCCAGGATAGCCAGTGTGGCGGTGATAAACCTTGTCTTGCGCCTTGTTACCGGTAACACGCAGCTTTTCAGCATTGACCACGACGATAAAATCGCCCGTATCCACGTGTGGTGTATATATCGCCTTATGTTTGCCGCGTAGACGGGCTGCAATTTGGCTAGCTAAACGACCTAATATTACGTCGGCAGCGTCTACCAAATACCAGTCATGCTGGACTTCATGGGGCTTTGCTGAAAATGTTTTCATGGCACTTCCTAAAACAAAAATTAGTAAACTTCGAAGGGCGCGAATTTTATGCTAAAAGACCTACCCCTGTCAAACAAATTCAATTCTCGGTTTCAATATAAGGGAGCATTGCGATTTATGTAGTATGCTTTATTCTGGCACTTTGAGTTCAGTCAGATCGATCGTTTAGGGCACTGATAATCTCAGCCCCTTAACAGCAATTCTCTTTACTGGCTGGCGACTAAGTCAAGATCAAGCTGGTTGACATCATCATCCGCATTTACCTTACCATTTTCACGCGCCGCTTCAATTTCATCGAGATACTCTGGTGTGATATCTCCAGTGATGTAATCTCCATCAAAGCATGAAGCATCAAAGTACTGAATATCCGGATTCGTCTTGCGCACTGCCGCTTTGAGGTCTTCAAGATCCTGATAAACCAACTTGTCTGCACCGATCTCAAGGCAAATTTCCTCATCACTGCGACCGGTGGCAATCAGCTCTTTGCGGCTCGGCATGTCTATGCCATACACATTAGGAAAACGCACCGGGGGTGCGGCGGAGGCGAAATACACCTTGCGCGCTCCGGCATCACGCGCCATTTGAACAATTTCACGACTAGTGGTGCCGCGCACGATGGAATCGTCTACCAACAAGACATTTTTACCTTTAAATTCCACGCTAATTGCATTTAATTTCTGGCGGACCGATTTTTTCCTCATTGCCTGTCCCGGCATAATGAAGGTACGCCCAATATAACGGTTTTTCACGAAACCTTCACGGAATGAGATACCCAAACGAGTAGCCAATTGCAAAGCACTAGGACGACTGGAGTCAGGAATGGGAATGACTACATCAATATCATGTTGCGGCCATTCACGGGTGATTTTGTCGGCCAGGTTTTCACCCATGTTCAAGCGAGTCTCATAAACCGAAACCCCATTAATCACTGAGTCCGGACGCGCCAGATAAACATACTCAAAAATGCATGGGTTAAGCGTGGGATTTTCTGCACATTGCTGACTGTGAAAATTTCCATCAAAGTCCACAAATACCGATTCACCTGGTGCAATATCGCGCAGAAACTTGAAACCTAACGTATCCAGCGCTACGCTTTCCGAAGCGATCAAATATTCCGTGCCACTTTCAGTTTGATGGCTACCCAATACCAGCGGTCGGATGCCGTAAACATCGCGGAACGCCAGCAAGCCATAACCGGCAATCATCGCCACCACTGCGTACGCACCACGGCAGCGACGATGCACCCCGGATACGGCGTCAAAGATATTCTTAATATCAAGACGATAACGCATTGTAGAATTGGCTTGCAGCTCGTGCGCAAGCACATTGAGCAGCACTTCCGAATCGGAGTTGGTGTTTACATGGCGCCTATCTTCCAGAAACAATTCTTGCTGCAATTGCTCGGTATTGGTTAAGTTACCATTATGTCCAAGCACAATACCGAATGGCGAATTGACATAAAATGGCTGCGCTTCATTGTGATCGATGGCAGAACCCGCAGTAGGATAGCGCACATGAGCTATGCCCGCATTGCCGCGCAGCGCTCGCATGTTACGCGTACGGAACACATCGCGTACCAAGCCATTACCCTTGTGCAGGTGGAAGGTATTTCCTTCGATAGTGGCAATGCCCGCAGCATCCTGCCCGCGATGCTGCAACACTAGCAAGCCATCATATAGAACTTGATTGGCCGATGTTTGCGCGACAACGCCTAGAATGCCACACATATTTTAACCTCAATATTCATTTTCTCAATCCGAAATGCACACGGCGCGCCACGCTATCTGGTAACCAAACCAGGCTAGCTAGAGCCATGCTTTCCAAAGGTTTACTCAGCTTCGCCTCACGCCAAAATGGATTCTTCGGCAAATCAGTCAACCCCGCCAGCAGCACCAACATCAGCACTAAAAATATGCCGCGTAGCACGCCAAATAGACTGCCGAATAAACCGTCTATCCAACCAAGGCCGGTCGATTTAATTAATTTCGATAACAACCATACCACGATACCACTGACGATCAAGGTAGCCACAAAGAGCAAGACAAAAGCAATCGTGACCCTGATCGCATCCACCCCCAGCCCTGCAGGCATTAACGCTGCCAAATTAACTGCCTGCCAACGTGCCACCACGTAAGCCACCACCCAACCGAGCAGTGACAGGACTTCATACACAAATCCGCGCCACCATCCCAGCAGCACTGACCATATGACGATCGCAATGACAGTATAATCAAACCATGTCATGCCTAATACGCTGAACTTACCGTCGATTTCAGTCCTTGCGCCTCCAGCTTTTTGTTGACATTGTCTGCAGCTTCACGCGTGTCATAAGGACCAGCGCGTACACGGATCTTGTCGCCTACCTTCTCGGTGTAGACTTTGATATTTTGATTACTCAATTTTTTCTGCCATTGGTACGCGGTGTCGGCGTTGGCAAATGCGCCGACCTGCACTACAAAACCGGAGTGTGGCGTGAGCTGCCTGTTCTCTTTGTGCATATCTCCAACAGGCTTGGTTTCAGATTTGGCTGGAGCAAGCTTATTTTCAACCACTTGCGATGCCACGATCACCTGATCTTTAAAGACAGGTAGGCTGGCCACTGCTGAAGCAGGAACAGATGCGGACGGTATGCTCATCTTGGGCATAAACTCACCGACCTTATCCTTGTCTGGAATACGCAACTCAATATCCTGCCCCCCTAACTTGGGTTCGCTATCCAACACCATGGGAAGCAATACCACAATTACGATGACAAGCGCCACTGCGCCAATCAACCGTCGTCTTGCTCGACGTTTCAGACTGACTTCATCATCCATGAGTTGTTTTGCCATCATGTATCTCCGCGCAAATCAAGCGTCGCGCAGACTGCGCACGTATCACCTCTGCTACTGTATAGAACGAACCAAACGATATAATTCTATCATTTTCGACGGCCTTATTATAGGCATGCTGTAGCGCATCTGTTACCGTGACAAACATCAGCACCGCGCTTTTCACGCCTTCAGCATATAACACGCTGGATAATTCCGTGGCCGTTGCGCCGCGCGGCGCGGCTATGCCCGCCACTAGCCAGACATCGACCTGCCCCTTGAGCGCACGAGCAACACTGGCTATATCCTTATCCTTAAGCATGGCGAACACAGCAAAAGTCTTACGACAAGGTGGCATAGAGGCCAGATTTTGCGCCAGCGAGCGCGCCGCCTGGGGATTGTGCGCCACATCCAAAATCAGCATCGGCCTGCCGGGCACAACCTGAAAACGACCTGGCAGCACTACCTCGACCAAGCCGCGCCGCACCGCCGCCACACTCACCGGCAGTTTGTTCTTGAGCGCATCCAGCGCCGCCAATGCAGCGCTGGCATTGTGTAATTGAAATGCTCCACGCAAGGCAGGATAGGGCAAGGCACCACGAGTACCTCTCATACCGTGATAATTCCACTGTTGCGCGCTTGCCGTGAAACTGAATTGCTCACCCAGACACCACAGCTGCGCGCCGACATGCTGCGCCTGCGCGCGAATTGTAGTGGGCACATCCATATCGCCAAATATCGCCACTTGCCCAACACGAAAAATCCCCGCCTTCTCAAACGCAATTTGTTCACGCGTATCACCAAGATACTCCATATGATCCAAGTCTATGCTGGTGACCACCGCACAATCATGGTCGAACACATTAACCGCATCCAGCCGTCCACCCAGACCCACTTCCAGTATCGCCACCTCTACCGCTTGATCGATAAAACATTGCATCGCAGCCAACGTGCCGAACTCAAAATAGGTTAACGAAATTTCTGATAATTCCTCATTGCCCTGCAAGCTGACATCCATTTTTTTCAAGTGAGGAACAGCACACGCCTGCTCTACCCGCTCAAATGCTGCGCACAACATCGCATCACTGGCCTGCTGCTGGCCAATGCGAACGCGCTCGTTGTAATCCAGCAAATGCGGCGAGGTGTAACAGCCAACTCGATAACCCGCCGCGTGCAATATGCTTTCAAGCATGGCACACACTGAGCCTTTGCCGTTGGTACCTCCGACAACAATGACAGGGAAAGTTGGGTTGAGTCCCAGCCGCTCTTTAACTTTTTCAACGCGCTCAAGACCCAACTCAATGGCTTTAGGATGCTTGGTCTCAATATAGACGAGCCAGTCGCTCAATGCGCGACACTTACCTGACATAGCGGCCTGCCTTTTGGTTTATTGAAGATTTGCGTGAGGGATTTCTCATTTCGATAGCATACGTGTGAGCAATTTTGTCGCAGATATTCATCATCAAACAACACATAAATCCCACTCTGTCAGCCAAGCTTAATTTCCAGCTTAGCTCCATGGCTCATGCTTAATGTTCTGCAGCAAGTCCAACAGTACAGCCAGCATTCCATTCATCAGGATGAACAACTTACCACGACATGGCGCGCCCAGTCCGGTGCTGGCGCAGCATAATCTTCCATCTCTGGCTGCTCATCGAAGGGTCGGCTAAGCAATGCCAGCAAGCGATCTACTTCCGAAAAGTTGCGTTCCCGCTCAGCCATGGCAATCGCACTTTGCGCCATGGAATTGCGCAGAATATATTTTGGGTTAACTTTGTCCATGCGTGCCTTTCGCTCCTCGTCCGTTCCCGGCTCGCTATGCAAGCGTGTACGATAAATTTCGGCCCAAGCATCGAACGCCGGCCGATCGATGAATTGATCGCGCAACTCGCAATTTTTCTCATCCGGCGCTAATTTGAACCGACCTAAACTACGAAACAGATTGGTGTAATCCAGCTGGCTTGCGCGCATCATTTCCAACAGTGGTGTGATAAGAGAAACATCATCTTTGCTGACGTTGGTTAATCCCAGCTTCTTGCCCATCAGTTCAATATAGTGTTCGAAGTATGTCGGCTCGTAATTTTCCAGAGCCTCTTGCGCCTCCTCCACCGCGATAATAGGCGTCAAAGCCTGCGCCAGACAAGACAGATTCCACAGGCCGATTTGCGGCTGCTGATCAAAGGCGTAGCGCCCGCCATGGTCGGAGTGATTACAAATAAAACCCGGGTCGTAGGTTTCCATGAAACCGAACGGACCATAATCGAAAGTCAGCCCGAGGATCGACATATTGTC
>JAIOPT010000092.1 GCA_021413765.1 Betaproteobacteria bacterium | reverse complement strand
TGGAGCATCATTTTGAGCCTAAGCCGAACGATGATTTTAAAATGGAACCCGATTAGGACGCGTCGTTTAGGCGACGCGTATCCGGACTTTCAGTCCGTAATTCAAACCCTCCGGCTTTAGCCGGTGGTTGTTTAGTCAGATATTTCATGAGTTGATATACGCTAAGGCAATTTCATATTACTGCAGGCGATAGGGGATTTCTTAATTTTTTTGATTGATAATTTTTTACTATGTAGAACCTAGGTTTTTTTTGGGAGATGCACGCATTGCTTCCCAACCTAGTCCCCTGACAAATAAAATTTTGTGTAATGATTACTCGATTTATGAAATACTCAAGTTAATTAATTACATATAACCTTTTTAATTGAATCTGTCGTTTATGGAATTTGAGCTGTGGATGCTGTTGGTTTTTCCGTTGTTTTTTGGGATGGGCTGGCTGGCAGCGCGCATAGATATTAGGCAAATGTTGTTTGAGTCTAGTGCTCTGCCGCGGTCCTATTTTCAAGGTTTGAATTTTTTGCTCAATGAGCAACAGGATAAAGCTATTGAAGCGTTTATTGAGGTAGTTAAGGTTGATCCACAGACGATTGAACTGCACTTTGCGCTAGGAAGTTTGTTTCGCCGCCGCGGCGAGGTAGATCGCGCCATTCGCATGCATTTGAATTTAATTGAACGCGTTGACCTTGATGAAGACAAGAAACAACAAGCGTTATTTGAACTGGCACAAGATTACCTTAATGCCGGAATATTAAATCGTGCCGAAGAGCTATTTTTTAAATTACAAGTTACATCATATGCCAATGCCGCGTTAAATTTTCTACTCGAGTTGTACCAAAAGGAAAAGGATTGGTTCAAGGCGATTGACGTAACACAGCGCCTGACTGTGTTAAGCGGTCAACCGCATGGTAAGGAAGCTGCTTTTTTCTATTGTGAGCTGGCTGCCGCAGAATTGACACAACAGCAAATCGATGCCGCGAGCAGCCATCTGGAGCAGGCGCTGGAAGCTAATCCTCAGTCGGTGCGCGCAACCATGATGTTGGGCGACATGGAATATACGGCTCAGCGTTATTCAAACGCCATCGAAATCTGGCAGCGCATCGAACAGCAGAACCAGCAATTTCTACCCTTGGTGGCTGAACGTCTGCTACAGGCTTACCGTCAGACTGGACGTGTAGATGCAGGCATAGCCATGTTGCAAGGCTATCTGATTAAAAACCCATCGCTGGACTTGATGAACGTGTTGTTTGATGCCATCTTGCAACGTGATGGTGCTAAAGCGGCCTATAGGCTGGTGCGTGATGAACTACAGCGCAACCCTACATTACTTGGACTAGATAAGCTGCTAGAGGCGCAGTTGCTGGGAGCATCAATCGAACACCGTGCTGATGTGGAGATGGTGAAGAGTTTAGTGCATCAACGCACGCGTTCGCTGGCAATGTATCGTTGTGCCAATTGCGGTTTTAAGGCGCGCCATTTTTACTGGCATTGTCCGGCATGTCACGGTTGGGAAACCTATTCGCCACGCAGAAGTGAAGAAAACGGACTAAAAATATGAGTGATCCTAAAATAATAGTCGCGCTTGATTACCCAGATGCACAACCTGCGCTGGAATTGGTGGCACGATTAGAGCCTACGCTGTGTCGCCTCAAGGTGGGCATAGAATTGTTCACCGCAGCAAGGTCACGATTGATCGAACAACTAATGCAGCGTGGTTTTGAAATATTCCTTGATCTGAAATTTCATGACATTCCCAATACTACGGCACAGGCATGCAAAGCTGCCGCTGAATTAGGAGTATGGATGGTCAACGTGCATGCATTAGGTGGACGCAAGATGATGGAAGCGGCGCGCGAGGCAATGAGTCTGTATAGCAAATCGCCTAAGCTGATTGCCGTGACATTACTTACTAGCATGGCACAGGAAGATTTGGCCGATCTGGGGATTACAGCACCTCCCGCCGATATGGTGCTGCGTTTGGCCAGACTGGCGCACAATAGCGGGCTGGATGGTGTCGTATGTTCCGCGCGGGAGGCTGCTTTGCTGCGCCAGCACTGTGGAAGCGAATTCTGTTTGGTTACGCCAGGTATCCGTCCGGCCGATACTGCGGCCGATGATCAATCGCGCATCATGACGCCATGTGCCGCGCTGGAACAAGGTGCGGACTATCTGGTAATTGGCCGTCCCATCACCCGCGCCGCCGATCCGCTTCTGGCATTGCAGGACATTGTTAAACAGATAAAATCTGAATCCAAATATCCATGAAATCATGAATTCTGTATTCCGGCGAAATTTATTGCCCCAAACGGTTCTATCTTTTCTTCCGCTGACACTATTTTTTCCTGTTGGTGTAATTTACACCGGCATCTTCTTGTTTTTATTTAGCTTGTTATATTCAGGAGATTACCGGGCGAAATGGCTGACAGTCAAAGCGAGTCCACTTTTTTTGCCTATTATTGGTTTGTCAGCAATAACATGCTGTGCCGCAATTTTAATGGAGTGGCCTCAAGATTCTTTTTTATCTGGCTTTGTTCACTATCAAATTTATATTATCTTGTTGTTTTTTGTTAGTGTTGGATCGGGAGATTGGCAAAGACGGGCGGTTACGGTTTTTTTTGTTGGCGCACTCTATGCCGCAACGTTGTATTACCTTAACCTATTGCAGATACTTCCAAAGATAGAAATCTTCGCAAATTATGTAGTTTATCGCGGAAATAAGTCTATTTTGCTTGGCATCTTGCTGGCAATCGCTGCTGGTTGGATGCTGTATGAAATGACATCACTCGCTGATCGCCGATGGCTTTGGCTGAGGGTGGCAGCATTTTTATATGTTGTAATCGCGTTGCTACTTCTCGCCAAATCGCGCACTGCCAGTCTAATTTTTGTAATGTTGTGCTTATTGTTTTTTTTGAAATACCTCACAATGTCTTGGCGTAGTGTGCTCTGGATGCTTGGTTTGGTGTTGATGCTTACGTTTGCCTGGCTATCTGCATCGGATTTGCGTCTGCGCGTTATTGGTACAGTAAATGATATTAATGCCTTTTTGCAAGGGCAACACATAAGTGATGATGGCATTCGATTGGAAATGTATAGCGTCACCTCAAAAATTATCGCTGAGAAGCCATGGACAGGTCACGGGATAGGGTCTTTCTCATCCCAGTATAAAAAATATTCAGAAGGTTTACCTAGTGATGGAACGCGTACCCCGCACAATGATTATCTGTTTTATGCTGCCGAAATTGGGTTGATCGGACTTGCTGCGTTGTTGTGGATCTGGCTGACCCAATTGATTGTTGCATGGAAAATTGGTGGTGCTCCTGGTATGCGGCTGGGTATGCTGGGGGTGGCAATTATGATTGCTGGTATGTTTAATGCTGTCTTGCGAGATGCTGTGTTCGGTATGCCATTTATGATTTTGCTTTCTATTCCGCTGGCTGGTGTGACGCGTAACCCTGTACGAAAGTATGACGCAAAAAACTGAAAAATTATTAACAAAGCCCAATGTCGGCACGGACGAACGCGTTATTTTGTGTATGAAATGGGGTGTTAAGTACGGCCCTGAATACGTCAACAGGTTATATGCGATGGTGACACGGTATTTGCGTGGGCCGTTTCGTTTCGTCTGTTTAACTGATAGAAACGAAGGTGTGCGCTCCGAAGTGCAGTGCTTGCCTATTCCTGATTTGGCTTTGCCAGAAGGTATTCCTGAGCGCGGTTGGAAAAAGCTTACTACCTTCGAGGCCGATCTATACGGATTACAGGGAACTGCACTGTTCCTTGACCTTGATGTAGTGATCGTCAATGATATTGACTGCTTTTTCGAGCAACCAGGCGACTTTTTGATCATCCACGATTGGAAGCGACGTTGGCGCATCACCGGCAACTCATCAGTTTACCGTTTTCGCCTCGGAGCACATGCTGATTTACTGGCAGAATTTCGGGCCAAACAGGCTGATGTCCGACGCAACTTCCGGCATGAGCAGGCATTTCTCTCTGACTGGTTGCATCGCCAGGGTAAGATGAGCTATTGGCCTGACGCGTGGTGCCGTAGTTTCAAATATCATTGTATCCCGCGTTGGCCCTGCAACTACTGGCGTGCCCCAACGATCCCAGATGGTGCGCGCATCCTGATTTTTCATGGCGAAGTCAACCCTCCCGATGCGCTGGTTGGACGGCGTAACCGAAGATTCCGTTACGTGCAGGCCGCTCCCTGGATATCAGAACACTGGATCGAATGAAACTCCCATGAAACGCGTATGTTTTTTCTTAGGGTTGAACTTTATTCCAAATTCATGTCGCCATCGAATGGCATTGATATGAGTAACCCGACTGCGACACTACCCACTATCGTGCGGACCGAGGTAATCGTTTCAACTTACAACAATCCGATGGCACTGAACTATGTGCTGCTAGCACTGGCTGGTCAGCGCGACGCAGACTTCAGCGTGTGCGTGGCAGACGATGGATCCGGCAAGCTGACGCATACGCTACTTGAAAGCTGGACCCACCGCCTCAGCCCGATTCCCCTGCGTCATATTTGGCAGCCAGATGACGGATTTCGTAAAAATACTATCTTGAATAAAGCAATCGACTCGTCGCAAGCGGACTACCTCATCTTCATCGATGGTGACTGCGTCGCTCGCCCTGATTTTATTGCCTGCCATATTGCGCGCCGCACCGATGGAGCATTTCTTTCCGGCGGGATGATCCGCCTGCCAGACAGGTCAACGACGGAACTGTCGGAGCAAGGCATTTGCAGTGGCGGGGTTTTTCGGCTGAACTGGATCGTCGCCCAGATAGGGCTGCGAAAGCTCAGCGTGCTGCTCAAGGCTGCAGTATTGCCGATGATGTTGGCGCGTAAGCTTGAGTGGCTCACGCCGGTCAAGCGCACTTGGAACGGCGCTAATAGTTCGGCTTGGCGGCGCGACCTGATTGCAGTTAACGGTTTCGACGAGTCATTAAGATACGGCGCCGAGGATGTTGAGATGGGTGTACGCCTGAACAACCACGGAATTGTCGGGCAGCATATTCGCTACAGCACTTGCCTGCTGCATATTGAACATTTACGTGGTTATGCCGACGCTAATATTGTGCAACGTAACAAGGCATATGTGCGTGAAGTGAAGAAGACTGGTATCGACTGGACCGCTAATGGCATTGTCAAGCTCGCAGCGCGACCAGCGAAAGTAGACAACACATGAAGTACGCATCAATCGTGGTTGGCAGGCACAAGTGGAACGAGATTTTCGTGCCCGGCGCAGGCTCTAATGGAGGCGAGTTTCATTTACCGTACCGCCAGTTGCGCGAATTGTTTCTGGAATCCGGGATTGAGCTTTCAACTGCCGATCTGAACATTGGCCGCGACGTGGTTTTCGAGCTGCATATCAACGCGAGGCGCCGCTTGCCAAAATGTCCAGCCTACGCATATTTATACGAAGACCCGATTATTCGGCCACTCAATAGCGAAATGGCACAGTTGCGTCGCTACCGTAAGGTATTTACATCGAATGAAACGCTAATCGATGGCAAACAAATCTTGCGCTTGGACTACCCTAATGATTTAAGTCTGCGGCCAGTGCCGAGCTTTGCCGAGCGTGATTTATTTTGTGTGATGATTGCGTCAAACAAAGCGTTGCTACATCCTCATCCCCGTAGCTTGCATGGTAATCGCATTGAAATTATTCGTTTCTTCGAAGCGCAGGCTCCTGGACTCTTTGCGCTTTATGGCAAGGGTTGGGACATCCCGGCGGTGCGCCATGGCCTGATAGGGCGTCTTATCAAGCGTGTGAATGAATGGCGTGCCAGCATTGCTCCCAGCCGACCATTTCCGAGTTATCGCGGGACGGTATACACAAAATCAGAAGTTTTGGATCGCGCAAAATTCTCAATCTGTTACGAGAATTCACGTGGCAGCCCGGGTTATTTGACTGAGAAAATTTTTGATTGCTTTACCAGCGGCTGCATACCGATTTATATCGGTAGCACTCACAGAACAGCGCTTGTTCCAGAAGGCTGTTATATCGATGGCGATCGCTTTAATAGTCCTGCTGAGATGTTGCAATTCTTGCAATCAATCGACGCCGATAGCCACGCCCGCTATCAGGCGGCAATCCAGCGTTTTCTAGCCGGACCAGACAGTGTGCGTTTTACCAACGCGTATTTTTGCCAATCGCTAGTGAAAGTTGTACTGGCTGATTTAATGGCGGTATGAATGCGAATTTCCCCGATAGACTGCACGTTTATTAAGCGCTTGTAGTTTAGGTTACATAGAAAAACTTAGATTATTTTGGATACTTATCATCCAGGATATACGAAATCTCAGAGAGGAATGCACAATGAAAAAAGAACTTCTGTTTTGCTTTGCTTTTGTAGTATGTTCATATCCTTTCTATTCACAAGCTACCACCGTGCCGTTAGATCCCTATCTGGTGGTGTCTAATACCCCCCCGCTAGATGTGTTATAAGTATTTTCCACCCTCTACGGCGGCAGATTACCCGGGATTTCGTAATAGGATAGGAAAGTTATAGTGGACCCCTCCGTCAAGACAATAATGCATCGAGTTTAAGAGGGTAACCTTTCACATGCAGCTGAGCAGCGCTGCCCTGGTTTTCTGTTTCTGTTTCTTTTTTTGTTTTTATTTCTGAGTGAGTTTTTTCTTTCTCACTGTATTTGTCCATAATCGTTGCTCCGCCCCCGCTCGCCGTTCGGTAGACCTGATCTGGTGTGTCGTAGCCCAGCGATTGGTGCGGTCTT
>JAIOPT010000110.1 GCA_021413765.1 Betaproteobacteria bacterium | reverse complement strand
GGATACCCTGAGCCGTCCCATTTTTCATGGTGGCAGGCTACTACCTCTCTAGCGCCATCTAGCCAGCCACCGCCGGTGATAATTTCTTCGCCCATGGCAACGTGAGTGCGCATCAAATCCATTTCATCATCTGTCAGCTTTCCTGGCTTGAGCAGAATCGCATCGGGAATTCCGATCTTTCCAGCATCGTGCAAAAAACTGCCGGCAATCAATGCTTGCATCCCGTCACCCTTGATCCCGAGAGTCTCGGCCAGTGTGGCTGAGATCCATGCCACACGATAATTGTGCGCGCCCGTATTCGAATCACGCTTGGCAATCGCACGTCCCAGCGCTTCCATCATCGAAATATGCGACTCAAGCACCTCTTGAGCTTTGCGTTGATTTTCGGAGGAAAGCCGAATCACGACGGGATATAGCACACCACCACAAAGTAGGGATGCCAATCCCACCATCAAGGCGACCGTAAGGGAATCCACCAGAATCTGTTTCCGCTGCCATGCAGGGACAAGACGGACACCTTCGAAGTAACCCGTCAGACTTCCATTCACCTCCCGCAAGGGCGTAAACACCCGCAAGACCCTACGACCTGAGGACAAATTCAAGCTTTCATACATGGAGGCTTGATAGCGTGGTGGCGCGTGATGGTAAATTTCCTGCTCTATCAATTGACCCTCAGCAGTCATGGCATCAGCCAGTTTGACCCCGTTTGAATCGTAGATTTCCGCAATCTCAAATAATCCCCCTGCCAAGGTACGTGCAGCTTTTTCGGCATCCATACCATTCCCATGAGAGTCACCATGGTGCATTAGCAGACGGCGTGACTCTTCCCTGGCAAAAGAGACGATGCCTTTCTCGGCATCTTGACGCGATACGTACCAGGCCAGAGGGCTGGCAATACTGGCAAGGGCCAGCGATACCATCGCAATCTTGAGTGCAACTTTGCGTTTGAAAGTGATCACAGCTAAGTCCAATATATTTAAGTACAAGCAAGCAATAAGTCGAGTGCAATTTGGCGCAAGCGCATGCTAGTTGGATTATGAGCTTGCCTTTGCTTTTCGTATGCTCAGCATTAATTCCTAATGCTGTCAGTTTTTGTTTGGTAAGCCAATCGACGTAGTATTCAGCTTACTGACATATTTCGGCACGGAATGGCGGAGTTCCGGTTGGGCATCCGTTAAGTGGTACATGAGATTATAGACTTGAAGTTTACGTTGACCGCACCAAATGAGATTGGGTTATAGGTATCGTGAATGTAAAAAAAATTTAATTTGCCCATATGGTTATTTTTTATAGTGCATGGTGATAGCGCTATTTCCCGTATCATAGAACGACCGAAGTGCATTTTTATGACTTAACCGTCCGTTATTTAATCTCATTGAGCAAGGAGAACTAACATGAGCCAGAACACTATTAAGGTGTGGGATCCCTTGGTTAGAATTTTTCACTGGTCGTTGGTGGTATTTTTTACCATCGCTTTTCTTACCGGTGAGGAAGCGGAGTCGCTACATGTCTATGCTGGTTATGTCGTCATTGGTCTGGTAATTTTCCGAATCCTGTGGGGATTTATCGGGCCAGAGCATGCACGGTTCAAGGATTTTGTATTCGGGCCGGACAAGGTGATCCAGTACCTGAAAAGTCTGGCAAGCGGCTCTCCGCAACGCTATGTCGGACATAACCCTGCAGGCGGTTACATGGTGGTGCTGATGCTGGCGACGCTGCTTGTTGTGACGTTTACCGGCCTCAAGGCTTATGCTGCTGAAGGGCACGGCCCATTGGCTGCCAATGCCGAGATTTCAGTTATTCCCATTGCCAAAGCAGTGGAAGGGGATCGTAAAGGAAATGGAGCCGTTGAAAGAGGAAAAAACAAGGGCGAAAAGTATTGGGAGGAAATTCACGAGGCCGCTTCCAACTTCATGCTTGGCCTGATCGTACTTCACATTTTGGGGGTTATTGTTTACAGCAAATTACACAAGGAAAACCTGGTGAAGGCCATGATCACCGGCGAGAAGGATTCAGAATAAGCTGCTGCAGATACTAAATGGCTTCGATTGTCATAGCGATGGTCGCTATTTTGATAATGGGGACGCTATCATTTTCACCCGTTACACATGACGGCAGAACAACACCCCGACACAGGGGTAATGTAATCCAGATTAATGGTTACAATTCGAAAATCCTGTGTAACTACGTGGTTTAAAAATGCTGATCTCAAACCTGACTCCCGCCGATCTTCGCTTCACCATCGATCCCGATACGCTTGGGTTCTCTAATACTGCAGAATTGCTGTCGTATCCACTACCCTGGATTGGGCAGGAGCGCGCGGAAATGGCCGCCCGCTTTGGTCTTGAAATGGATCAGGCCAACTATAACCTGTTCGTGCTGGGTGAAGTTGGCAGTGGCCGCTCTTCGCTGCTCAGGCAGGCGATGCAGGCGACCGCCGCAAATAAGGCAGTGCCGCCCGACTTGTGTTATCTGCACAACTTCGATGCACCGGAAAAACCGCAAGCTTTGTATTTGCCAGCTGGACAGGGACGCTTGCTGCGCCAACTTATGGCGCAAATGACAAAATCCCTGCAGACGGAAATACCGCAATGCTTGGCGGGGCAGGATTTCAAAGCCGCAAGCGAGCGCATTGAAAAAACCTACAAGGAAGAAGAAAGTAAAAACTTCGCCGAACTTGAGGCCTTTGCCGAAGCCCGCAAGTTCGCTATTCAGCGTGAAGCAGGGCACATGGTTTTCACTCTGTTGGGTAAGAAGAGGCACTTACTTACCGAGGATGAAATGCTAGTCTTGCCGAAAGAACACCGGGCCGAGATAGAGCAGGCCGAGCAGGA
>JAIOPT010000105.1 GCA_021413765.1 Betaproteobacteria bacterium | reverse complement strand
TGCCGGACTTTCGCGTCGGGAACGGATCAGTCCGCGCAGTCTGGCATTGTTGTTAAGTAGCGCGCATCGCAGCCCGTTGTCAACTGAATTCGAGGCCTCCTTACCAATCGTAGGGGTTGATGGCACCTTTAAAAAACGCCTCACGGGCAGCGAAGCTACTAACCACGCCCATCTAAAAACCGGCTCGTTGGAAGGTGTGCAAGCCATTGCCGGATATGTGCAATCCCGAAGCGGAAAGCAATGGATTCTGGTTTTTTTAATCAACCATCCCAATGCCGCAGTAGGACAGCAGGCTCAAAATGCACTAATCGAGTGGATACAACGACGATATTGAAAAAATTTCAATGTAATATTTTTTAATTTCTGATTTGACCCCCTCTTAATATTTGAGGCACTGAGATAGTTAAATCAGGAAGAGCAGAAATGGCTATGTCCAATTGACGCTATGCTGGCTGCTATAATCCGCGTCCCTATTATTCAACTCACGCGATCAATATGCATACGCTCATCTGTGGCTCCTTAGCTTACGACGTTATCATGGTGTTTAACGACCAGTTCAAAAACCACATCTTGCCTGAACAGATACACATCCTGAATGTCTCCTTTCTGGTGCCGGAGATGCGTCGCGAGTATGGCGGCTGCGCAGGTAATATTGCCTATAATTTGAAACTGCTCGGTGGCAATCCGCTGATCATGGCGACGGTAGGAGATGATTTCGGCCCTTACACCTCCCGACTGGAGAAGCTAGGTATATCGCAACAATACATTCGCCATGTACCGGACAGTTTCACTGGCCAAGCTTTTATCACAACCGATCAGGACGATAATCAGATTACTGCCTTCCATCCTGGTGCAATGGGCTTCTCTGAACAGAACCATGTATTCGATGCCACGGGTGTCACGCTCGGCATCGTGTCACCAGATGGGCGTGCAGGTATGTTGCAGCACGCGCAGGAATTCCATACGGCGGGGATTCCCTTCGTGTTCGATCCGGGTCAAGGTATGCCGATGTTTAGCAGTGATGAATTATTGAGCTTCGTCAATCAGGCGGATTATGTGACTGTAAATGATTACGAAGCCAAGCTATTGCAGGATAAAACCAGCAAAAAAATTGAAGAACTCAGCAAGATGACACGTGCTTTCATCGTTACCCTCGGCGCACAAGGGTCTCTTATTTATGCGGATGGCAAGGAAGTGCGCATCCCGACACCCATGGCTGAGTCGATACTCGATCCCACTGGCTGCGGAGATGCTTATCGTGCAGGTTTGCTGCACGGCATTCAGCAGGGTTGGGATTGGGAAACCACTGGACGCCTTGCTTCTTTGCTGGGTTCGCTGAAAATCGGCAGTCGTGGCGGACAGAACCACAAACCGACGTGCGACGAACTCACCACTCTGTTTCAGAAATACTTTGGCTATTCGATTAACCTGTAATTTCGCGTTCAGCTCGACTTTGCTTTTACTTCCGCTTGTGGGAAGAGAGAGGGCTAAGGTCAGAGGAGATGATGTGAGCTTTTTAAGTCGGTGGCTGCGCCCATGATATGTATATGATTATTTATTTGCCTGGCGGTATATAGCCGGAAGGCATTTCCGCGCCATCGCCAAAGAAATGATTTTCCATTTGTTGGGCTAAATACTTGCGAGCATGAGCCTCTGCGAGATTTAAGCGGTTTTCGTTGACCAGCATGGTCTGGTGTTTGAGCCATGCTGCCCAGGCATCTTTTGAAACCTGCTCGAAAATACGTTGTCCCAACTCGCCAGGATATGGCGCGCGCTCCAGTCCTTCTGCCTCGTGGCCCAATTTGATGCAGTGCACCATTCTTGTCATTATTATGTTCTCCAATTATTTAGTTTAATGTTTCAATTCTGACATCAATTACGAACACCCGCAAAGACTCAACTTCATTCCATGTACTGTTTGATCATAGCTCTTTCAGAAATACTTTGGAGCGGCGCTGATAGTTGTAAAGCATTTTTTTCTGCGTAGGCAATTGCCCGACATCCGTTTCCTTGAAGCCCCGCTCAATAAACCAGTGAGCAGTGCGCGTGGTCAACACGAATAGTTTGTGCAGGCCTTGTGCTTGGGCCTCGGCAAGGATGTGCTTAAGCAGTACGTCGCCGTAACCTTGTTTGCGATAACTGGGTTGCACGGCGAGACAGGCAAGCTCGGCGGACCGCTCTTCGATAAATGGATACAATGCGGCGCAGCCGATGATGCGGTGGTCATGTTCCAGCACCACGAAGCGCTCAATTTCGCGTTCCAGTCGCTCGCGGCCACGCCGTACCAGTATGCCTTCAGCTTCCAATGGTTGCAGCAGTTGCAAAATGCCGCCTACATCATTAATTGTGGCATCACGCAAAGTGTTGAGTGTGCTTTCTACAACCATGCTGCCGATACCGATGTCACTGAACAGTTCTTGTAAAATGGCACCGTTAATATGGCGGCTGATTAGGTGCGTACGTGCTACGCCAGCCTCGCAGGCGTGCAATGCGCAGGGCAGGAACAGCGATACATCTTCCGGCAACTTGCTTTTTTTGGACAAGATGCTATTGACATCGGCAACGGTTAATTCACGCAGTAAATTGCCATGCTTATCTTGTACGCCGTCCATCTCCATCAAAAAAATCAGTTTATCTGCGTCTAGCGCGATAGCGGTGCGAGTTGCAACTTCTTCTAGGGTAAGGTTGAACACCTCGCCGGTAGGTGAATAGCCAAGCGGTGAAAGTAAAACTACTTCATTGTGCTCAAGCCGGTCGTTAATCGCTACAACATCCACTTTACGAACGCTGCCAGTATGCAGTAAATCCACCCCATGAATTACGCCCATCGGCTGGGCGGTGATGAAGTTGCCGCCCGCGACGCGGATATCCGCATTAGCCATGGGTGAGTTCGCCAAGCCCATCGACAGAAGAGCCTCGATTTCTACCCGCACGCGCCCCACCGCTTCTTTTACACATTGCATGGCGTCTGAATTGGTTAGGCGGATACCATGGTGATAGTGATCTTCAAGATTGTTGCGCGATAAGTGACGTTCGATTTGTGGGCGTGCGCCATGTACTAATACGAGGCGCACCCCTAA
Source organism: Betaproteobacteria bacterium (assembly GCA_021413765.1). Lineage (GTDB taxonomy): Bacteria > Pseudomonadota > Gammaproteobacteria > Burkholderiales > Gallionellaceae > Nitrotoga. The sequence goes on along the minus strand of JAIOPT010000105.1, from coordinate 7,835 downwards.
GCTGGAAAGCAGATTAAGGTCGTGGGTCAGCTCGATGAATTTACCATCGGCCACTACTTCACCGCCGAATGCAACCACGAAAGTGCTACCACGGAAGGCGTTGATGTAAGGCGCAACCGAACGAAACCAGGCAACGAATTCGGAGGGAGACACAGGAATGTGTGGCATGCTTTATCTATGTGTTAGCGGATTGAAGAATTGTATAGATCAGGCGCTTTGTGAAAGATGTTTGAACTTCAAGGACGATTGGATATGCTATGGCTTTATTCATAGATATATTTATGTCGGGTTGTTCATAACCTTTCCTATGTCCGTTTGTTCAAGGTTTCAGTGCAGGTCAAATGTTTAAACAAAAAAAGTAATAGAAAGAAGGGGGTAATGGTAAAGAACTAATTGTAATCTTAATTGCTGGTGCGCCCGGCGGGAGTCGAACCCACGACCCTTGGCTTCGGAAACCAATACTCTATCCAGCTGAGCTACGGGCGCTTTGCAAGCGCAATAGTATAACGTACCCATGGTTACCATGCACACTGTAACCACTTCCAATGAGATCATTATGCCTGAAAATGACTATGTGTCTGTTCCTCAAGAGATCCAAAAAAATATTTACTAAATTATAAATAACCGGAGCTTGCAAAATTGTATAGGGTCGATCTTATAAATAGTGAACTGTTCGCACAATTCGACGTATTGTAAATAAACGAAATTTAGGCTTTCATAGATTTTGAAAGTGAACATGAGTAGCGTTAGTTGCACAAGCGGAAGTTAAAATTAGATTTCAAGAGGCTGGAGTTTAGTTGTTTTTTCTGTCGGTCAAAAAAACTTGCGTAATTTAAATGGGCAGTGATAAAATTCATTAGTCTAGAGGGATCGTAAGCATAATTAGTTTTATAACCAAGCAGTATTGGAAAGGAGGAGAAGTTATGTTTGAGAATGTGACTACCGGCCAAGTTCTTTTGTGGTACGTATGTATTTTTGGATTTATTTTTGGTATGGCCGCAATCTTATTGAAAAAGAATTCTTAAAAAACAAGGCTAAATAATACTACGAATAGCGTAAATATTGTTTTTGGAGGCCTTCCGAAAGCAGGGTATGTCTTTCACCACGGTTAAAATACCAACAGCTTGTACAGTTGTTAGGGGAAGATTAAATTGAAGAATTTCAAGAAATGAGGGGGGGAAATGCGCAAATCTAAATCCATGTTGTTGTCATGGCTTACAATAATAGCTATCACTGTGTTCGTATCAGGAACTGCCGCTTCTGCGGAGGCTGGAAAAGTTAGCGCGAATCCTGCTAACGGCAAGACCATCTTTACCCAAGGGAAGGGGGATGTTCCTGCTTGCCTATCCTGTCATGGAGAAAATGCATTAGGTAATGATGCAATGGGCGCGCCCCGCCTGGCCAATATTGGTTATGTATATCTCGTTAAGCAACTCACTAATTTTGCTGCAGACAAGCGAGTTCCCTCTGGGCTGGGCGCGGCAATGAACGGATTTGCCAAGGCTTTGAGCGAGCAAGACCGCCGTGATGTAGCAGCATTTGTAGATAGTTTGCCCAGAAAGTATGAGCCGTCTGATTTGAAAGCTCTTAAAGCAGAGGGGCAGCAAGTTGGCAAGTCGCATTTGGGTAAGCTTCTTGTTCATAGTGGGGTAAAAGATAAGGTAGCCTCTTGTTACTCATGCCATGGATTTAATGGGCGTGGCTCTGATCCTATCTTTCCGGCAATTGGCAATCAAAAATATGTATATTTGGTTAATCAATTGAAGAGTTGGCGTGATGGCACAAGAAATAATGACCCGGTAGTTGGAGGGGTTCCAATGATGCAAGCGGTGGCGAAAACGCTTACAGATGACGACATTTATAATGTTGCTGCATATTTGACTTCTGCTCCGCCAGTTAATGTACGGGATGGCCTCCTTATTGATAATCAAACCGTTTTGAAGGAAATTTTAGTTCGATAGGAGTTCTGAGCTATCGAATTATAGATTTTGTTTGTAAAATCCCCGCGTCGAGCTATTCTGGACGCGGGGATTTTATTTATTGGAAATGAACATTAAGTAGTTGGGAGTAATTCGGCATGGCAATTAGCAATATGAAGCTGGGAGAAAAATTGCTATTTGGGGGTTTTGCACTGATTGGTGTTATGGCTTTTGCCAGTTGGGTGGTGCTAGAGGTTGTCAGGTCACGTTTGGATAAGCCGATGTATCCTGTACTCCAGTATAATTTTTCCAAAGAAGGCATGCGCGGGTCAGAAATATTTCGTACAGCGGGATGTACCATTTGCCACCGCGCAATGCGCAACGGAACAAATATGGGGCTAGTTCTAGACGGGGTCGGTTCCAGGCGGACTCTAGAATACCTAAATAAATTTCTAGTTGATCCAGAATCTACGTATCCAGGAACGACGATGGATCATGGCCCTTCTAAAGGAGCTGCTTTCGTGGCGAAATTGCCTCAAGCGGATTTGCAAGCGATTGCTGTATTTCTCTCAGAGTTACGAGCAAACCCAGGATCTAATGCGTCTCGACTCCCACCAGTGGGTGGAGAATCCAAGTTTATTGATGAGATGGTCAGGATGTGGGCGCCAGACAGTTGGAAATCGGAGTATAAGGATGTACGTGAAGAAGTGAAATTAAAAGCGAAAGAGATTAAGAATGATACAGGTACCAAATGAGCCTTGGGCTCAGGATAAAGAATATACTAAATATACATTGTGGTTTATCTACGCATGCATTATTTACAGCATAATTGGTTTTTCCTGGGGAGCGCTGATGGGCGGGGTTCCCACCTTTAGGCATTTTGTTAATAGCGGGATACCCGGCCACAGGATCGTTTTAGGGCATACCCATATTAATTTGCTGGGATGGGTGGAAATGGCTATCTTCGGCGCAGTATATTATCTAATTCCACGATTAGTGCGTCGCTCTATTTATAGTTTACGCTTGGTCAAGATTCATTTCTGGATGCATAATCTGGGCTTGCTGGGTGTCGTGGTATTCTTCAGCGCTGCGGGACTGGTGGGTATTTTTATTGATGATGATGGCGAGTTGGCGGCATCACGTTTTATGTCACTCTCTGGAATTTTCGGTAGTGTCGTTTTATTGGCTAACATTATCTGGGGATATAATATATATCGCACATGTAATGGATGGAACCGATCCAAGTGAGCATAAGAATATTATGGCTGTTCGTTGCCTTATGTCTTGTTGGTGGCTGTGGCGATCAGTTTTCCACATGGAGCATCGGGGGGGCTTCAATGGGGGTGTTGCAGAAGGGCATGCTTGCGCCTAGTTTGCCCACCAAAACATTGGCGGATGTCGGCGGAGACATGAGCAAAATGACGACATATCGTCAGCCAGATGCGCGCATGTATCAATACTCTTTGGATAAGGCGTTGGCGCTTGGCAAGCCTATCGTCCTGGAGTTTGCCACACCTGGCCATTGCACCGTATGTGATGGCCAGTTGCAAATATTGAAAGCACTACTGGAAAAATATCAAACTCAGGTGCTTTTCTTGCACATGGATCAATATCAAAATCCACAAGCATTCAAGGCATATCGAGTTATGGGAGACCCTTGGACTTTCTTTATAAATGATAAGGGTGTAGTTAGCGGCGTTCAGCCAGGACGTATGTTGCATGGTGAAATGGAAGCAGGCATTACTAAGATTCTCAAGGCGGGAACAGAAAGTCACGCGGGTTAATATAGGATGAGCGATACGCGTTTCATTTTAGTACAAGATCACAAAGGCATGATGTGGGATTTGATGTTGTATGTGCCTACAGTTGTAGCTCTACTGTCGATGGTAATCAAATTCTGGTATAGCGGAGATGTCAGTTTGGCATATTTGTTCTCATTTTTGGCTAGTTTCTTTTTTATCGCAGGTGCCAACCGAATATTGAAAACTAGGCTAATGCTACTGCCTTCAGCTCCTATCGCAATTGAAATAGGTAGGCCGGTAACTCAAATTATTATGCGCAATGGAGAGCAGGTGGAGTTAGTGAAAGATTTGCGAGTTTACGCGGATTACTCAGGCCGTTCGTTTGGACTCGCAGGTTTGGATAAATTAGGCCAGCGCATGCAATTTGTATTTCATAAAGGACAGTTTTCCAGCATAAAAGATTATCAAGCAATTCAGGAAATACTTAAAACCAGTTAGAGATATGTATTAAAAAACAGGGGAATTTCTAATGATTTCATTAGAAATTCCCCTGTTTTTTAATAACATGCAGTTCTAATGGGTAATCAGGAAGAAAAATATAGACCAAAGTGAATGGTTACGAATTATCTAGCAGGTATGGCCGTCCAGAAGAATTAATGAAGAATGTAAATAAGGTGCGTGGACAGAAAATATGCTAACAGCTGGCACAGTGTGGGCCGCATTAGGCACCTATGCGTTAATGCTAGCTGCGTTTCGATACGCTAATCAACGCACGTTTCATGTGCCGGTTATGATTTCAGAAATCTTATTTGATTTAGGGATGCCGATTTACCTATATCTTTATAAGGACTGGTATCGGCGTTTGATTGTGGAGAGCGAATTGACTTCATTTTTAGTATGGATACATTTCATGATGCTTGTGATGATGTATGCGTTATATGTAATGCAAGTTAAGACCGCTTTGCGTATGCTACGTTCTGATAACAGCGTGCGTAAAGATCATCGAGCACAAGGTAAGGCAGTTTTGCTGGTGCGTGCCTTAGTCATTTTTACAGGTGCCCTACTTGTAGAATCCTAGTATTTTTAGCGATGCGGGAGGTCACTATTTAATGCCTTTGCGGCGTTGTGTTACATCCCAAACCATCAATCCTATAGCCACTACACCAATTATACAAGTGCCTATAATCAGCAAATTTTCAGTTTCCTTGCTAACTAAGCCGCCAACTAGCATATGCACAGCATAGCTCATGATGAACAGAGAGCTGAGAGCTACAACTAAATAAATTATTATTTCTTGTATAAGCTTATTCATATCATTAAAGTAAGTTTCTAACCAATTGGGGTGGAAGCTGGCTAAACTAGGCTAATATTCACTAAAATATTTACGAATATTTACGCGATTCACAGATGGCCTATTTACCAATCTTGAGGTTGGTTGGTGTATTAACATTTTTGAAATGCAAAAGCACCCCGCCGGGCTGTAATGCGATTGTTTCAATGATCCCTCCACCAAGAACAGATAGGTTCCGAGCTAGCGCTGTATTGTTGGCTTGCCTCGGATTGAATAATAAGTGGGTAATACTGTGCAGCATGGTGAGCTGAGCCTGTGGATCTTTTGCCGCAGGGGGTAACGGTAAAGTATCGCATTTACATGCGATCATGGTACGGCTTGGCCATTGACTGGCTACACGTAAAGGAACAGGATCTCTTCCGCCTTTGTCTTCTTCAGCAATTTTCCGGGCGCTATCAGCCTCTTCAACAAGAAAGCGAATTAATTGATCCTCTTCAGATAGAAAACCGGACTGACGAATTTCGTAATGACTTTTATCGGCCCGCATAAATACTGAGGAAATAATGATAATAAATAGCATCATCAGGCCCCGTTGCTGCACAAACCCCTTGCCTGAACGGTCATGATGCAACTTTAATAACAACGGAACTCCAAAATACAAAATAAGGCATAACGCAATTATGCCCCACGCCGAATCACCTGTAGTGACTCCCAGCGTCAAGCCAATAAGTAAGGTGCGTCCCGTAAAATCTGACCATAAGGTGCGGTGTTGCTTAATCACGACGAATGCAAGTCCCACCAGCACACACCCTCCAACTATCCAGCGGACAGTTGATATTTCACCACCCAAAGACGATCCTAGCATAGTAATTGCAAGGCTCTTAATAGGGTTCTGGAACCATTCGACGTAACTCCAACCCCTTAACATGAGCAAGGTAAAAAGAGAAACAAAACTTACACCAATAAAAAAATATTTTTTCTGCTTTTGATCCAGCGGATTTTTGTACCATGACCAAAGCAACGCTAACGGATAAGCCAAGCCAATGGGATGCAAGCTTACGCTGAAGGCGCTGACAAGTAATTGAGAAAAATACCACCCGCCACCCGGGCGAGGGTTCGCACGATATTCTGCATTTAACCACGCGCCTAAAGCAAATGCAGGCAACAAGTAAATACCGGGAGACAGAGTATCAATTTGTTCCAGTATTAATGGAGAGATAATCAATAACCCACTGGCAACTAAAGCACTTTCAGCATTGAAGTTGTGCCGGTTCCATAAATACAGTAACCAGATAGAGGAGGCAAACAAAAGAGTAGTGAAAACTTTGGCTGCAAAAACATTGCCCGCCCAAAGAAATGCCACAGGCAAAAACAACAATGCGCGCAAATCAGGTGCACCAAAAGTTACAACTGACGCCGCTACTTGATCAGCTATGGACCATACCAACAGAAGAGATTTGGCAGCGCCTTCATCTAAATTGTAAAGGTCAGGACGCAACAAAAAAAGGATAGCCCCACCCCATAATGACAACGAAAGATATCCCCAATAGCGAGAAGGGATGCGCGAAATAAAGGTATTAATGTTCATAATCAATATTATTGTTTGGTTTAAGCGCACTATGCCTTGACAAGGTTAAGCGTAGGGTTTTATTATATCACTGCATTTTTATATCACTGAATTTAAGTAATCGCTGGTGCGTAATACAACTTATTGCCAGAAGGAATTCGGTTGCAGAGTAAATTTGCTTGAAAACATCCGAGTTCCGCTTACAAAATTAGTAATAAAGTCTAAATATTTTAGATAAAACCGGGGGAGGAAATGAAAAATGCAAAGACAGTCAATACCATCTAGGTCATTTTGGATTATTATAGTTGCGGGGTTTGTAACAGGCATGGGTAATGGTAGCGTTTTCGGGGCTGCTCTTATGTGCTGGATGGGGCGTGGAGGATTTGAAGATTGGGGTGGAATAGGATCTGGTTCATATATACCTACAACATTTAATGGTTTTATGAGTTTCTGGATGCTTGCATTTGGCTTTGTCTTTACGATAATGCTGGCACTCGCGCTGAAGCGACATGACACGATTGAAATCTGACGACCTTAAATAAAGGAGGGGAAACATGCTTGTAATATTTGCGGGTACGTTCTGTATGCTCTTGGCATTTTCTAGTATGTGGTTATCGTGGTATGTTTTAATGCCGCACGAAAAAATTCATTTGCCGGATGGTACAGATGCATTGGGTGGAACAATCGGCGGAACAGTGGGCGACATAATTAAAGAAGAGATATCTTCAGCCACACATCATAAAACGTCAAAAAAATAATACCTAAAATTATAGTGGAGTTAACGCTAGTTGCGGCAGCCATTGAGTCTGCCTAGAGCTAAAAAAGGAGATGCAGCATGATTCTTAAGTATTTGTTTGCTAAAAATGAGGCTATCCCGGTCGGTTCGGCGGCGATTTTCTTTGGTTTTTCTGCCATTTTATGGTTTGCGATTGGAACTGGGTTGGGGTCATTCAATGCGGCTAAGCTTGCTTTCCCAGACTTTGTAACCGGGACGGAGATGTTTGCCTTTGGTCACATGCGTCAGGTGCATGTGCTGGCGGTAATTTTCGGCTGGATTTCGATGGCGTTCGCAATGGCCATGATGTATATCACTCCAATATTGGGGAATACTAGGCTGTGGTCAGAGAAGCTTGGTTTGTGGAATTGCATGATGTGGAATATTTCTCTACTTTTGGGCCTGTCCCTGTTATGGATGGGGGTGACCTCCGGGCGTGAGTATTCTGACTTTCCGTGGCCGCTGGATCTTGCTGTAGCTGCATTTATAACCATTCCATTAGCGGTTAACGTATGGATGACTATAATAAAGCGCCGTACGC
>JAIOPT010000088.1 GCA_021413765.1 Betaproteobacteria bacterium | reverse complement strand
CTGATCAACCTGCGGCTGTTTCATCAAGTTAGCGGCGTTAACAATGCCCGCTTTCTCCAATGTTAAATCCTCTGAAGTTATAGCAACTCCGCATACCTATCTTTCCTTCTCACTACTATCTGCATTGGCAAACCCTTCCCTCTTTTCTGATAATTCCACACGCGCCCAACCATGCGCGAAAGTGATATCGAGGCGCTCACCTACATGTAAATCCGCGCTGTCTAAAATAATTGCACCATGTGCATCACGAACCATACTGTAGCCGCGCGCCAACACCTGTTGCGGATCGAGATGGTCGAGATGTTGTTGTAAAACACCTAGGCGGGTATTTTGGAGTTCCAGTGTGCGTTGCATGACTTCCAGCAGGCGACGAGCCAACATCACCTGCCATGCGCCAAGCTGCTCAATGTTTGGGCACGCCGCACGTAAACGCTGCTGCAAAGACTGCCAACGCCATTGCTGGCGCTGTAAAATATAAACTAATACGGACTGCATACGTTGCTGCAGATGATTAAGGTGCTGAGCTTGTTGCTGCACTCGCTGCGCGGGATGCACTAGGCGACGCTGCAAATAGTCAAGCTGCTGCATCACGCGTTCGAATTGACGCTGCTTGCCACGTGCCAATCGCTGCGCCAAATGATACACGCGCTGCAACAACTCCTGTCGCTCCGGCACAACCAGTTGCGCTGCCGCAGTGGGTGTAGCAGCGCGCTGATCAACGACAAAATCAGCGATAGTAAAATCAGTTTCGTGCCCAATGCCGCTCACCACCAGAATGCGACTGGCGAAAATGGCACGCGCCACTATTTCTTCGTTAAACGCCCATAAATCTTCGATACTGCCACCACCGCGACATAACATCAGCACGTCGCACTCCGCACGCTCATTAGCCAATCGAATAGCTTGCGCGATCTTTTGCGCTGCCCCCTCGCCCTGCACCGGTGTGGGATAAAGCACAACAGAAATACTTGGCATACGCTTAGCCAAGGTAATCAACACATCGCGTAATGCTGCTGCTTGCGGCGAGGTGATAATGCCAATTTGCTTAGGGAAGAACGGCAGCGACCGTTTGCGCGCAGCATCGAACAACCCTTCAGATTCCAGTTTACGTTTGAGGCGCTCGAACGCATCATACAACGCACCCAGTCCCGCTGGCCGCATCTGCTCCAGCGTCAATTGAAATTCGCCACGAGCTTCATACAACGTGGCCAAAGCCAACACCTCCACTTGCATGCCATTTTTTGGTAGCCAATCAAGGTACTGACTTTTGTGACGGAACATCACGCAGCGCACCTGCGCCTGCTCATCTTTCAGGGAAAAATACCAATGTTTAGAAGTAGCACAAACAAAATTGGAAATCTCACCACGCACCCATAGCAGCGGCAAGCCATTTTCCAATATCTGCTTAGCTGCTATGTTCAGCTCTTGCACACTGAATATATGATTTCTTCCATCTTCAATTAATTTAAAAATCATATTGATATTCTTGAATAATCCACAATTTATTTATATAAAAAAACTTCACAGCATCCGTATTTAATGATGTTATTAAGCATATAAAATAATAATGACATAAATTATCAGGAACATTCAGATTAATGTAACTGGAGAAATCTTGCTCAAACAAGTGCGACCAGATACAGTTCCGCTTTATTAATTTAAGCATATTTGGAGAAATTCAGTGTTTGCTATTGTAGAAGCGGCTGGTTGGCCGATTTGGTTTTTGATAGTTGCATCTGTGATTGCCGTTGCACTAATTGCAGAACGCTTGATGACTCTGCGCAGAAAAAAAATTGCACCCGCAGAGCTATTCAACGAAGTGGTCCAGGAACTTAAGCAGCGCGGTGTCAGCGATGCCATGCTTTCCCGTTTGGAGGCAGAGTCCCCGCTCGGTCGTATTTTTGCCGCTGGCCTTAAGAACATTAAAAGCCCATCCGCAGTGATGAAAGAATCTGTCGAGGAAGCAGGGCGCGTCGCCGCACACGAGCTTGAACGCTTTCTCACTACATTAGGCACAATCGCTTCAATAAGCCCTCTGCTAGGTTTGTTCGGCACCATGGTGGGAATGATTGAGATTTTCGGTGTGCAAAATACCGCAGAAAACGCCCCCGCCGCACTCGCCCATGGTATCTCGATAGCCTTGTACAATACGGCATTCGGTCTGATGGTGGCTATCCCCAGCATGATTTTCTATCGCCATTTCCGCGCTAAAGTAGACGGCCTGACCATCGAGATGGAGCAGCAAGCAATCAAGCTAATTGAAATCGTTCATGGCGCACGTCGAGGTTAAGCCATGAATTTTCAACGTGGCCGCATGCGTGAGGAACCAGAGATCAACCTGATTCCAATGATAGATATATTCCTGGTAATCATAATTTTTCTAATGGTGTCGACCACATACGCCAAATTCTCCGAGCTACAGATTAACCTGCCGCAGGCCAGCGGCGAGGAAACAAACTCGCGAGCAAAGCAAATCAATGTGTCGGTCGATGCTTCGGAACACTACGCCATCAACAATGCGGCCACAACATTCAATAGCGTACAGAATTTGTCGCAAGCGCTACGCACAGCCGCAGGCGAGCAAAAAGATCCGACCATCGTTATCAACGCCGATGCCAAGGCACCGCACCAAGCCGTGATTAATATCATGGAAGCAGCGCGTCTCGCTGGTTATGGCCGTATTACCTTTACCACCAGCCGAAAATAACGGGCGGCCAGGCTAAGGAATGCGGTGGCTAGAGCAACACTGGTATCGCACCACTCCGCTCCACCTCATCCTGTTGCCTGTCAGTTTCATATTCCGCATGCTGGCAGCAACCCGACGTGCGCTTTACCGTAATGACATATTAACAAGCGTGAAGCTGCCGGTACCTGTCATCGTGGTGGGCAATATTACCGTTGGCGGCAGCGGCAAAACACCGCTCACACTATGGCTGACACAGCAATTAATCGATAGTGGCTGGCATCCCGGCATTATCAGCCGTGGCCACGGTGGCACCACCCTATCCCCGCAGGCCGTGCATGCGTCAAGCAGTCCCGATGAAGTCGGCGATGAAGCAGTGCTGATGGCACAGCGGAAACTGTGTCCAGTATGGATCGGGCGCAACCGCGTTGACGCAGCTCGCGCGCTGTTACAGGCTCACCCCGAATGCGATATCGTGCTTAGCGATGATGGCCTGCAACATTACCGCTTGCGGCGCGATTTTGAAATCGCGGTAGTAGATGCTACACGTCGCTTTGGCAATGGCTTCCTGCTCCCGGCCGGTCCATTGCGTGAACCACTTTCACGCCTGACTGAGGTGGATGTCGTAGTCGTTAACGGGAGCATGGCCACCAAAGGCCAACACAGCATGCAATTACACGGCGAAAGTTTTTACAACCTGCTCAATCCGAATACCATAGCCCAAGTTGCCGATTTTAACGGCCAACGTCTGCACGCCATTGCCGGGATCGGCCACCCGCAACGCTTTTTCACGCATCTAAACCGTCTTGGATTGAAGGTACAAGCCCACCCTTTCCCCGACCACCACCGCTTCACGCCCACCGATCTGGACTACACTGATGCAGACGCAATACTCATGACGGAAAAAGATGCGGTAAAATGCACAACATTCGCCAACGAAAAATGCTGGGTGCTGCGCGTGGATGCGCAGTTGGATTCCTTGCTTACCAAACAAATCCTAGAAAAGGTTACCTCTGATGGACGCCAAACTGCTTGAAATCCTGGTTTGCCCATTGTGCAAATCCCCGCTGATTTACCGCAAAACCGAACAGGAATTAATCTGCAAGGCGGATCGTCTGGCATTCCCTATACAGGATGACATTCCCGTAATGCTGGCAGATGAGGCGCGCAAACTTACCCTGGAAGAAATCGAACGACTCCGATGATAGCTTTTCATGTCGTCATTCCGGCACGCTTCGCCTCCACCCGTCTGCCGGGTAAGGCGTTATTGCCAATTGCCGGCAAGCCGATGGTGGTGCGAGTTGCCGAGCAATCCGCGCAAAGCGGCGCGCAACAAATCTGGATTGCCACCGATCATCAATCCATCATGGCTGCCGTGCATGAATATGGCTTTAAGGCCTGCCTGACCCACGTTCACCATACCAGCGGCACCGACCGTATTGCCGAAGTGGTGGAGCAACTTGGATGGCCCGACGACACTATTGTAGTCAACGTACAGGGCGACGAACCCCTCATACCCCCCGAACTAATCAGTGCCGTAGCACAACACCTGCACGATCACCCGGAGTGCGCCATCGCCACCGCCTGCCATCCCACCCATGATGAAGAGGCCATGCACAATCCCAACATTGTCAAAGTGGTACTGGATAAACAGAGCAATGCCCTGTATTTCAGCCGCGCGCCAATCCCTTATCCGCGCGATGCGCTCACCCCTGGTGCAACGCTACCGGAAAATCTCACGGTATTACGCCACATCGGCATTTATGCCTACCGTGCCGGTTTTCTGCGTGCCTTTCGCAATCTTGCACCTGCCGCCATCGAGCAAATTGAGTCTCTGGAACAATTGCGCGCGTTGTGGCACGGCTACAAGATCGGAGTTACCGTTAGCGCAGACGTACCCCCCGGTGGAGTCGATACCGAACAAGACCTGCACGCTACCCGCAAGCTGTTTGACAGCAAGCGTATAATCAACGACCAATCAAACGGAGCACCATCATGAGACTTATACTGCTAGGCGCACCTGGCGCCGGTAAAGGCACCCAAGCCAACTTGATTAAAGAGAAATTCAATATCCCTCAAATATCAACCGGAGATATGTTGCGCGCGGCGGTCAAGGCGGATACTCCGCTAGGACAAGCGGCCAAAAAGATAATGGATGCAGGAGGATTGGTATCTGACGACATCATTATCAACCTGGTGAAAGAACGCATCCAAGAAGTAGACTGCGCCAATGGCTTCCTGCTGGATGGTTTTCCGCGCACCATTCCGCAAGCCCAAGCAATAAAGGACGCCGGCATTGAAATTGATTTCGTGGTGGAGATCGAGGTGCCGGATAGCGACATCATCCAGCGCATGGATGGCCGTCTCGCCCATCCCGCGTCGGGGCGTACCTACCATATAATATTCAATCCACCCAAAGTAACCGGCAAGGATGACATCACCGGCGAAGACTTGATACAACGCCCGGATGATCGCGCAGACACCGTCAGAAAACGTCTTGAGGTCTATCACGAACAAACCAAACCACTCGTCGAGTACTACTTGAGCTGGGAAAAAAGTGGATCAGCCAAGGGTAAATGCGATGGCACACACGCACCACACTGCATCAACATTCCCGGTATTGGCAGCGTAGATAGTATACGCGACCGGATATTCAACGCATTGGCAGCACATCAACCATGATCAGCAAACCCATCCTCACGCTTGACGATGCCAAAAAAATTGCTACTGCTGCCGAGGCCGAAGCACTGCGCAATTCCTGGCGAGTCGTGATCGCCATCGTGGATGACGGTGGCCACCTGCTCTATCTTCAACGCAACCATGACACCCAATTTGGCAGCGTGGAAATCGCCATTCAGAAAGCGCGGGCAGCGGTTGCCTTTCAACGGCCAACCAAAGTTACCGAAGACGCGGTACTGGGCGGCCGCCTAATTCATCTCGCCCTGCCGGGTGCCCTCCCTGCCGAAGGCGGTGTGCCGATCATGCATGAAAACCAGATCATCGGCGGAATCGGCGTCAGCGGCGTACGCTCGTTTGAGGACGGGCAAATCGCGCAGGCCGGTATAGCAGCTCTGGGCTGATTTATGCTTTACACCCTGTCAGGTCGCACACCGGAATTAAATGGGCAACAGCATTACATCGCGCCCAATGCCAGCGTCATCGGCTCGGTCATTCTCGAAAATAATGTCAGCATCTGGTTCAACGTGGTAATCCGTGGCGACAATGAACCTATCCGCATCGGCGAAAACAGCAACGTTCAGGATGGCGTAGTAATGCACACCGACCCCGGCGCACCGCTCACCTTAGGAAAAAACGTCACTGTCGGCCACATGGCAATGCTGCACGGCTGCACCATCGGCGACGGCAGCCTGATCGGCATCCACAGCACCATCCTTAATCACGCCGTGATCGGCCGCAACTGCCTGATAGGCGCGAACACACTGATTACCGAAGGCAAAGTAATCCCGGACAATTCGCTGGTTGTAGGTTCGCCCGGCAAAGTAATGCGCAGCCTGAGAGAAGAAGAAATCGCAGCCCTGCATGCCAATGCTGCGCGCTACGTGGTAAATATTGGTCGCTATCGGGACTCGTAGGTGAGTGAGTAGGGGCAAAAGATTTTTTGCCCCTACAAAAGATAAACATAGCGACATTCAATTCTGACACGCCCCACCGCAAATCCATCCGCCTGCGTGGATATGATTATTCTCAGGCCGGCATGTATTTCATTACCATCTGCACGCATGATCGATTACCGTTATTCGGAGAAGTAATTGATGGAAAAATGATGCGAAATGAGACGGGAATGATGGCGGAAAAATGTTGGTGTGCCATCCCCGATCATTTTCCATGGGCCATGTTGGATGTGTTTATTGTCATGCCAAACCACGTGCATGGAATTATCACCATCGGGGCAAATGTCGTTGGGACAAACGTAGGGGCAAAAAATCTTTTGCCCCTGCAATTAAAATCAAAACATGGCACATCCCGAACAATCGGATCAATTATTCGGGGCTTCAAAATTGGTGTCACCAAATGGTTTCGTTCCAATACGGATGTTCATGCGGTTTGGCAACGCAATTATTACGAACACATCATCCGCAATGACGAGGCGTACTTAAAAATCGCGGAATACATCCAGACCAATCCCCAACGATGGGAAGAGGATATCTACCATATCTAATCTCACCGAATCCGCCATCAATGTAGGGGCAAAAGATTTTTTGCCCCTACAGGTGTAAGATAAATTTCTGCATTACCAATCAATGATTAGAAAATCAATAAATTCATATGGAGTTATCAACGACATGACAAAGAAAAACGTATTTTATGCACAATCCGGTGGCGTAACCGCAGTAATCAACGCATCGGCTTGCGGTGTGATCGAAACGGCGCGAATGCACAAAGACAAAATCGGCAAAATCTATGCAGGCCGTAACGGCATCATCGGCGCGCTGACTGAAGACCTGATCGATACGACCAAGGATTCCGCCAAGTCCATTGCGGCATTGCGCTACACGCCGTCCGGTGCATTCGGTTCCTGCCGCTTCAAGCTGAAAGGTATTGAAGAAAACAGATTGCAGTATGAGCGGCTGATCGAAGTCTTCAAGGCACACAACATTGGTTATTTCTTTTATAACGGCGGCGGTGATTCCGCTGATACCTGCCTGAAAGTTTCACAGCTGGCTGACAAAATGGGTTACCCCATTCAGGCAATCCATATACCCAAAACAGTCGACAATGATTTGCCTATCACTGACTGTTGCCCTGGTTTCGGCTCGGTCGCCAAATACGTCGCCGTATCGGTACGTGAGGCCAGTTTTGACGTTGCTTCCATGGCCAAGACCTCAACCAAGGTATTCGTGGTGGAAGTGATGGGCAGACATGCCGGCTGGATAGCAGCTGCCGGTGGTTTGGCCTCGGATGTAAATTGCGAGCTGCCGATTGTTATTCTGTTTCCCGAAACTCCCTTCAATAAAGAAAAATTTCTGGCCAAAGTCGATGCCATGGTAAAGCAACATGGCTATTGCTCAGTTGTGGTGTCAGAAGGCGTGCAAGGTGCAGATGGCAAATTTCTCTCCGACCAGGGGCTGCGGGATGCTTTCGGTCATGCCCAGCTGGGTGGCGTAGCGCCGGTGGTAGCCAACATGGTGAAGGATGCGCTGGGTTACAAGTTCCATTGGGCGGTGGCTGATTACCTGCAACGTGCCGCGCGCCATATCGCTTCCAAGACCGACGTCGAACAGGCCTATGCGCTTGGCAAGGCTGCAGTACAACTGGCGTTGAAAGGCGAAAACGCCGTCATGCCTACCGTTGTTCGTCTCGCCGACAAGCCCTACAAGTGGAAAATTGGTGTTGCCCAGCTCAAAAACGTGGCTAACGTAGAAAAAAAGATGCCGCGCAACTTTATCACCAGGGATGGCTTCGGCATTACCGACAAGTGCCGTGCATACCTCGCCCCGCTGATCAAGGGCGAAGATTACCCCCCTTATAAAGACGGCTTGCCACAATATGTTCGGCTCAAGAATGTGGCGCTACCCAAGAAACTTGGCGAGTTTAAGGTTTAACTTAAACACCGCATAAACCATTAGCCAACATATCCAATATTTGAAAAGGTCTCAATAACAAGCAAAATCTACCACCCCGTTATTCCTGCTATCGAGGAGCCAACGGTTGCTGAAATGGCATCTATCACGAATTACGTAAGGGAGAAACTTATGTCTGGTGGCCTGATATTTACGCTGTTATGCGCAATGGCGGCGCTCATATACGGAGCGGTTTCTGTTAGGTGGATTTTAGCTCAGTCGACCGGCAACGATCGAATGCGCGAGATCGCCGCTGCAATTCAAGAAGGCGCTTCTGCCTACCTGAACCGGCAATACAGCACGATAGGCATTGTCGGTGTAACTCTGTTTCTGATAATTTTGCTTATACCGGAGCTGGGTTGGAAAACCGCTATAGGCTTCGCCCTCGGCGCGATTCTGTCGGGCCTAACCGGCTATATCGGTATGAACGTTTCAGTGCGCGCCAACGTGCGCACCGCACAAGCTGCGCATGCCGGCCTCAACGCAGCTTTGAACGTCGCTTTCAAGGGCGGGTCCATCACTGGCATGTTGGTGGTCGGCTTAGGTCTGCTGGGCGTGGCGGGTTACTACGCCTTCCTCACTATTTCAATGGGCAGCACACCTATGGAAGCAACCCATGCATTGGTCGGCCTGGCTTTCGGAGGTTCGCTGATTTCTATCTTTGCCCGCCTTGGCGGCGGCATCTTCACCAAAGGCGCTGACGTAGGCGCAGACTTGGTGGGTAAAGTCGAAGTGGGCATCCCCGAAGATGACCCGCGCAACCCGGCGGTAATTGCCGACAACGTCGGCGACAATGTCGGCGATTGCGCTGGCATGGCTGCCGACCTGTTTGAGACCTATGTCGTGACCATCATCGCCACCATGCTTTTGGGTGGTTTGCTGATGGCCAATGCCGACCCAAACGCAGTGATCTACCCACTAGCGCTGGGCGGATTCTCGATTATCGCTTCCATCATCGGCACCTATTTCGTAAAAGCACGGGAAGGCGGCAAGATTATGAATGCGCTATACCGCGGCTTGATAGCATCTGCCGTGTCGGTGCTGATTGCCTTCTATCCCATTACCCAGTGGCTAATGGGCGACAATGGCGTTTATTCAGTTATCGCGATATATGGTTCGGCTCTCGTTGGGTTGGCGCTGACGGCCGCGCTGGTGTGGATCACCGAATACTACACAGCGACTGAGTTCAGCCCGGTAAGACATATTGCTGAAGCCTCCACCACTGGCCACGGCACCAACGTGATCGCCGGCTTGGGAGTATCGATGAAGTCTACTGCTGCGCCAGTATTGGCTGTGTGCATGGCCATCTGGAGTGCCTACGAACTGGCCGGATTGTATGGTATCGCTATCGCCGCGACTTCAATGCTCTCTATGGCCGGGATCATCGTGGCGATCGATGCCTTTGGCCCGATCACCGACAACGCAGGTGGTATTGCCGAAATGGCCAAGCTACCGGATAACATCCGCAACATCACTGATCCACTCGACGCAGTAGGCAATACCACCAAGGCCGTGACCAAGGGCTACGCCATCGGCTCCGCCGGCCTCGCAGCACTGGTGCTGTTTGCCGACTACACCCATGCGCTTTCCGCTAATTACCCGGGATTGACTTTCGATTTATCTAATCACATGGTAATCATTGGCCTTTTCATCGGCGGCATGGTGCCCTACTTGTTCGCGGCCATAGCCATGGCCGCAGTCGGCCGCGCCGCCAGTTCTGTGGTGGTAGAAGTGCGCCGCCAATTCAAGGAAATTCCCGGCATCCTGGAAGGCACCGGCAAGCCTGAATATGGAACCTGCGTTGATATGTTGACCAGAGCCGCCATCAAGGAAATGATCGTGCCCTCACTGTTGCCAGTCGCGGTCCCGGTAATTGTCGGCCTAACCTTGGGCGCACAAGCATTGGGCGGCGTGCTCGTTGGCTCCATCGTGACTGGCATCTTCGTGGCAATTTCCATGACCAACGGTGGTGGCGCATGGGATAACGCCAAAAAATATATCGAGAAAGGCAACTTCGGCGGCAAAGGCTCCGAAGCCCACAAGGCAGCGGTAACGGGCGATACCGTCGGCGATCCTTATAAGGATACCGCTGGCCCTGCCATCAATCCGTTAATCAAAATCATGAACATTGTGGCGCTATTGATCGTGCCATTGTTATAAATCCCATTCAGTAGCCCATTCAAAGGGCTACCCACTAAGCTCCTTTTTTCTCGCCCATATTTTCTATTCACTGAATGTTACAATTCGCGTCTTTCAATGCACACAAAAAACTCACTGCATGAATTCAAACTGGATGCAGATTCAGGATTTTTTTCAAAATCATGACCGCGGTTGCCAACTATCAAACTCACCAAAAAGACACTCGTTCTAATCTCAAGGAATAAAAAAATGACAGCTCGCATCATTGACGGCAAGGCCATCGCTCAGGAATTACGCGCCGAGTGGAAGGTACGTGTGGATGCGCTAAAGACGCACGGCATTACGCCGGGCTTGGCAGTCATCATCGTAGGTGAAGACCCTGCCTCAAAGGTGTATGTTGGCAACAAGGTAAAAGCCTGCGCTGAAATCGGGCTCTATTCCGAACATATCGCCCTGCCCGCCGACACGCAAGAAACAACATTGCTGGCGAAGATTGCTGAACTGAATGTTAACCCGGCGATCCACGGTCTGCTGATACAACTACCCTTGCCCAATCACATAGACAGCCAAAAGGTGCTGGAAGCCATCAGCCCGAACAAGGACGTAGACGGTTTCCATCCGATGAATGTCGGTGCATTAGTTACCGGCACCACCTTATTTCCGCCCTGTACACCATCTGGTACAATGAAATTGTTGGAAAAAATGGGTATCGAAATCGAAGGTAAGCACGCCGTGGTAATTGGCCGCAGCAACATCGTCGGCAAACCAATGGCACTCATGCTGCTGCACAAAAGTGCCACCGTTACCATCTGCACCTCCAAGACGGTGAATCTTGTCAAGCACACACGGGATGCCGACATTCTTGTGGTCGCGACCGGCAAGCCCCAGATGATTACCGGCGATATGATCAAGCCCGGTGCAGTCGTGATTGACATCGGTATTAACCGTCTGCCCAACGGCAAGCTAGTGGGCGACGTTGATTTTGAAAGTGCAAAAGAAGTTGCAGGCTACATTACCCCTGTGCCCGGCGGCGTCGGTCCGATGACTATCACCATGCTGATGGCGAATACCATACAAGCAGCAGAACGTGCAGAAAAGCAGCAATAACCGTCATTTCAAAAACAGTAGAAATGACAAAATCTAAACCAACTCACAAGGAAAGAAATGACTACAACCACCACCCCCTCCGGACTGCAATATGAAGACATCACCATTGGCACCGGAGGTACCGCCCAAGGCGGGCACACCGTTACCGTGCATTACACCGGCTGGCTTACAGATGGCACGAAATTCGATTCCAGCAAAGACAGAAACGATCCTTTCCAATTCACCCTCGGCGCAAGAGAAGTAATAGCTGGCTGGGATGAAGGCGTGCAAGGCATGCAGGTCGGTGGCGTGCGCAAACTGACTATTCCGGCATCGCTGGGCTATGGCGCGCGTGGTGCAGGGCGCGCCATTCCACCGAATGCGACACTGGTGTTTGAAGTGGAGTTGCTGGAAGCGTTATACGCGCGCGGCGGATAAATCCTCCATTAAGCGGCCACACCTTCGCCAAAGAGACTGACATTGTCCCCAAGGCTTTGAACATATCTGCTGAAATTCGAGTGATGATAAGGTATTCCCTATTCAAAACGTGAATACCTATCTCAGTCAACTTAATGGCATAGCAGCCAAGTATCTGCCCAATTACTTGAGATGCGCAATTAATATTTGATACGAACATAGCCAAGTTTTAGCCATGTTCTAAACCCCAAATCAGGTGAGCATCGACAAGCAATCTGTAATACGCGGCCAGGGCTGTGACTTGCGCTTGCAGCGCATTGGTCATCGCAGCGGTTGCTTGGCGACGCGCCAACAACATGGCTTGCAATTCCGCTTCGCCGAGCGCATAGGCGCGCTGCATCAGCCTGGAATTTTCCTGCATGGCTGCCGCACCTTCATTGGCAATTTGCAGACTGACATAGGCGCCTCGCGCAATCACCACGGCGCTCACGATTTTGGATTCAAGCTGGCGTTTTTTTAGTTCGACTTCCTGGATCGAGACCTCCACGGCTGCGGTTGCTTTGGCGCTGCGCAAATCGCGTACGCTGCTCGGTATAGGGATGCTGAGCATGACTCCGGATATACGCTCGCGCCCATCGATCTCCGACGCCTGATAGAGTCCTACCTTGGGATCGGGGACCTTGTCGACACGTGCTCGTTCTGCGTAGGCTTGAGTTTTTTGCATTTGAGTTTGCACAACCTTGAACTCATCGCTTTGAGCCATGATGCGGTCGCGCCAAAAAGCCACGTCCTCCCCGATCGGTAACGGCATGGGCAGTGCTATGACCTGACGCTTCATACCGGGAAAGCGAGTGGATAGATGCGACCAAGCTGCGGCAGCCTGCGTCTTCGCATCATTATCCAAACGTCTTTGCTCGGCCAGTTCGGCGCGGGCGATGCTCAAATCCAATTTTGAGGCATCGCCGGCACGGACGCGCTTTTGTACCGCCGCAAGGCTGACCTGGGTTGACTGAAGACTGTTTTCGGCCAGCTCGCGGCCACGTTCCGCCGCCAGCCAATCTATCCACAAAGTCATCAATTCACGAGCCGCTTCGTGCCTTGCTTCGCCGTAGCGTGCCTGGGACTCTTCGATGGTTGCATTGCCAATGCTACGATCGGCCACCGCTTTGCCGGGAAGCCGGATCGTCCGCTCGATACCTGCATGCCACTCACTACGATTACCAGTAGAAGTATTGGGGCCGTAGTTCTGAACTCGGCGCTGTCCCATAACCGTGGTGGTCCATTCATAGGGCGATCTATCGAGGATACCGGCCTCTTGCAGAGCAACATCCAGGTTTGCTCGCGCGGCAGCAACGCCTGGATCCTGCTGAAGCAGTGCCCCTGCAATATCGGCTGGCAAGAGCCCTGGCGGATTCACTGACTGCACTGCCTGCCCGGAGCTAGAGACGGTCAACAGGCCGATCAGGAACAATCGAATGATCATGCGATCTCTCCCGATTCGACGACCGTCGTCACCCAATAACGCAGACCTGTGCCAGCGAATTGCTGGCGAATAGCATCTAGCAACGTCGCTTTGTCGGTCTCTGCAAAGATCACCTTTATTTCTGTGGCATGAGCCCGACCCATTACCTGTTCGGCTTGACTTAAACTCCAGCCAACCTGGCCATGTGCAGCCGTGGGTGTGCTGGTGAAAACAGTGGTGTTGGGCAACATGAGCAGCAAATCGAGCAGTTTTTCCCCAATTGCTGGTGGACACAGCAGTGTTAAACATAGCTCAGACATGGGAAACCTCTTGTTTCGAAAAACCGAAACGTAAATATAAAATTGGCAATAGCATCAATGTCAGCGCCGTGGCAGTAATCAAGCCACCGATTACGACGATCGCCAATGGGCGCTGGATTTCGGAGCCAGGCCCCGATGCGAACAGCAGCGGAATCAGCCCGAAAGCCGTAATGGAAGCGGTCATCAGCACCGGGCGCAAGCGCCGCTTCGCCCCTTGCACGACGACCTCACTTAACTTCAGGCCTTCGCTTTGTAGTTGATTGAAATAGCTGACCAGAACCACACCGTTCAGAACGGCGATACCTAACAGCGCGATAAAGCCTACCGACGCAGGCACCGAAAGATATTCGCCAGTGACCCACAACGCGATAATACCGCCAACCAGTGCGAATGGGATGTTGCTCAGAATCAGCAAAGATTGGCGTACAGAACCGAAGGTCGCGAACAACAACACGAAAATGAGCCCGAGTGCGACCGGCACAACAACCGTCAAACGCGCAGCCGCGCGTTGCTGATTCTCGAACTGTCCGCCCCAGGTGATATGGTAACCGGCGGGCAGAGGCAGCTTCTGCGCGACGAGCGCCTTGGCCTCTTTGACGAAACCGACCAGATCACGGCCGCCGACGTTGGCGATAACGACACTGTAACGGTTACCCATCTCGCGATCGATCTTGACCGGACCTGCAGCGCGTTCCAATTTTGCAACGCTAGTCAATGGTACCGTGTTGCCGTCTTTGGTCGTGATCCGCATGGCTCCAAACTCGGCTGGCGAGATGCGAATCGATTCAGCGCCACGCAATATGATCGGCGTTCGGCGGTTATCCTCGATTACGATACCGGCCCGCTGACCATCGATCTGCGTGCGCAGCGAGTCCTGGATCTCTTCGACGCTCAAACCCAGATGGCCAGCCTGCAGGCGGTCTGCCGCGACCCTTAAGTACTGCACCCCATCATTCTGAACCGTGTACACGTCCTGGTTGCCGGGAACCGTCTTGAGGAGTGTATTGACTTGGCTCGCATACTCATTGAGTTTGTCGAGATCGGGGCCGAAAATTTTGACCGCCAGATCGCCGCGCACGCCGATAATCATTTCCGACACGCGCATTTCGATCGGCTGCGTGAAGCTGTATTTAATGCCGGGCATAGGATCGAGTACCTTGCGCACTTCATCCATCAGCATTTCCTTACTTTTCATGCGCCATTCGCCTTTCGGCTTCAACAGCAAATACGTGTCGGTCTGGTTGAGACCCATCGGGTCGAGGCCGATTTCATCGGAGCCGACACGAGCTACGATGCCATGCACTTCCGGAATAGTCTGCATGATGGCGCGTTGGATTTTTATATCGAGCGCGGCGCTTTGTTCCAGGCTGATGGAAGGCAGTTTCTCAATGCCGACGATCAAGTCACCTTCGTCCATCGTCGGCATAAAAGTCTTGCCGACTTGTGTGTAGATCACACCGGCCACCAACAACATCACCACCGCTACCCCGGCAACGATGCGCTGTCGGCGCAGGCCCCAGGAAAGCATCGGCTCATACAGCGCCAGCAGCTTGCGGGGTAGCCATGGGTCTTCGTGCTTGACCTCACGCAACAGGTAGGACGCCAGTACCGGAATGACGGTCAGCGACAACACCAAAGACCCGGTCAGCGCAAACACAATCGTGAGCGCCACCGGCACGAAAAATTTTCCTTCAAGGCCCTGCAGCGTCAGGAGCGGCAAAAATACAGTAATGATGATCAAGACCCCGGAGGTGACCGGAACTGCAACCTCTCGTACCGCGCGATAGATCGTATGTAGCCGCGGCAGTTTGCCGGCCGTAGGATCGGTCGCCAAACGCTGCACGATGTTTTCGACCACCACGATGGCAGCATCAACCAGCATTCCAATCGCGATGGCCAAGCCGCCCAAGCTCATCAAGTTCGCTGACATGCCGAAGCCGCGCATCAGGATAAAGGTTATCAGCGCAGCCAGGGGCAACACCAGGGCCACCGTCAATGCCGCCCGGATATTTCCCAGGAACAGACCAAGCAAAATGATGACCAGAATAGTCGCTTCGAGCAGCGCGGACGAGACGGCACCAACCGCCTTGCTGACGAGGGAGGCACGATCGTAGAAAACCTTGAGTTGCACGCCATGTGGAAGTGTCGACTGTAGTTCAACCAGTTTTTTGCGGACGCCATCGACGACCTGTTGCGCATTAGCACCGGCCAGCCCCAACACCAGACCCTGGACGGTTTCACCCGTGCCGTTCTGGGTCACCGCACCATTGCGTGTCACCGTGCCGATCTTGACCTCAGCCAAATTGCCGACGCGGATCGGCGTACTGTCTTTTATCGTCACCACGATCGCACGCAGGTCATCCAGGGTCGTGATCCTTCCCTCGCTACGCACAAGAAGCACTTCGTCTCCCTCGCCGAGTCGGCCAGCGCCATCGTTGCGGTTATTGGCGCTGATCGCCTCCTTGAGCTGCACCATCGTCACCCCGCTGGCGGCCATTTTGAACGGATCAGGCACGACTTCAAAAGCGCGAACGACGCCACCCAACACATTCACGTCGGCGACGCCGGGCACGGTTCGCAGCATCGGCCGGATGACCCAGTCAAGCAGGCTGCGTCGCTCGGCCAAAGACAACCCCCCGCCTTCGACGGTAAACATGAACATCTCCCCGAGCGGAGTCGTGATCGGTGCCATACCGCCCGTGATATCGTCCGGCAGAATCTTCGTCAACCCGCCAAGGCGTTCGCTAACCTGCTGCCGCGCCCAGTAGCGGTCGGTACCGTCCTCGAAGTCGATCGTCACATCGACCAGACCGTACTTGGTGACCGAACGTAGAATTTTTGTTTTAGGAATGCCGAGCATTTCCACTTCGATCGGCACCGCGATGCGGCTTTCGACTTCCTCCGGCGTCATGCCAGGGGCCTTCATGATAATTTTAACTTGGGTACTCGACACATCAGGAAAAGCGTCTATCGGCAATCCCAGGTACGCATACCATCCCGCGCCAGCGACAATCAGTGTGGCCAGCAATATGAATAAGCGCTGCGATAAAGAAATCTGAACAAGACGGGAAAGCATTATTTGCTATCTTTCGCATTGAGCCATGCGCCCTTGAGAACGACCACGCCGCTGACCGCGATCTGTTCGCCGGCTATAAGCGAACCTTGCACGCGCACGCGCTGCCCAGCGCTCACCACGACCTTCACTGGCCTGGCTTCAAAACCCTTTGATGTGCGGGCAAACACATACGCCTGGTTGCCGTCGTGAGCCACCCCGGAAAGCGGCACCTCCCAACTGTCTGGAATGGCCGCTGCGGGCAACTCAACCGTCACAACCTCGCCCGATCGAATCAGGCCGGTCTTGCCCTCGACTACCGCCCGCAGCACGACCATCTGACTACTGGGAGATACAATAGGGCTGACGCTCAAGATGCGCGCCGAAACATCCCGGCCTAGTACCTTAACCATTGTTCCAGCTGGCCAACTCATGTTTTCCGACACCGGAAGCTGAATGTCGAGCCAGAGGGAGTCGGTTTGTGCCACATGCAATAATTCAGTTGCAGCTTCGACCCGTTGACCGGGCTTGGCCGCAATATCGGTCACGATTCCGGCCTGCGTCGCAGTCAGCGTAATGCTGTCTTGTGGCTTGCCGGTAGCCGCAATGTGCTGGATCGTGGCGGTCGACATGCCGCTTAGACGAAGCGCCGCCTTAGCCTGATTGAGCACAGCTTCACCCTCCATCAAAGCAGCTTGAGCTTCTTGCACCCGGCGTTGTGGAATGATGCCTTCTTCGAGCAAAGCTTGTTCGCGCCGCGCTGATTGTCGTGCAAGCTTGGCGCGGGCAGTGGCTTGTAGTAATTGCAATTGCAACTGGCCAAGTTCCGGACTGGCGATGCGTACTAGCGGCGTGCCCGGTTGCACTGTCTGGTTTTGCTGTACCAGCAATTGCGCCACCAAGCCGGCCACCGGTGAACTGACAACCTGTTTCGCTGTTGTGGGGACGACTACCTCCGCAGGAAAACGTACTTTTATCAAGTCGCTTTGGCTCTGTAATGGCGCGGTTTGAATGCCTAATGCCTTAATTTGACTGTCGGGAACAGTGAATTTTAACGGTCGATTGGCCGCCTGAGCGGTAGCCGTAAATACGCATGCCATTGCTACGGCGCAAACATACGAATGGAAACGTAGATTTCTTCTATTCATAAATCAACCTTTATTGTCGCCTACCGACATAACAAGCATAGCCACGCTGCTCATCGAGCCGTGGGAAAAGAATCGTTTCATTTTAGGGCGCCTCTAAAAATTCAAGTTTCTAAGCAAGACAAGGCACGAGTAAAAAATTTGAGCGCGGCATATAGTTTAGATGTAAGCGATAATTTTTTTCGAGTAACGCCGTATTGTGACGAAACTTGGATTTTTAGAGGTGCCCTTCAGGGCGGCATCATGGCTTGAAGATCACCGTTACGCTCAGCCCTTTCCCTTCATTCTGTGGCGCGATTCGCAGAGAAGCACCATGAATCTCGGCGATGCGATTAACGATAGATAGCCCCAAACCACTACCGCTGGCGTTTGTGCCAATGGGGCGATAGAACCTTTCCGAAACCCTTGCCAGTTCCGCTTCCGGAATGCCAGGCCCATTATCATTCACCGACAGGCAAGCAAGCCCTTGCTGATTGGTGATACTAACCCAAACCGATGTTCCCGGCTGTGTGTGATGCACGGCATTGTCGATCAGATTACGCAATAGGATGCGTATTAATACCGGGTTGCAGCGCACCTCCACTTCGGCGCCTTCTGTCAATTCGAGCCGAACGTGCTGGCTCAGAGCAGCCGGGGCGATTGCGGCGATTACCTCAGCAGCAACAACTTTCAGCTGGCAGACTTCAGTCACGTCATTGCCCAAGGTGTCGATGCGGGCAAGAGTCAACAATTGTTCGATCAAATGGGCGGCTCGGTCACAACCGAGAATCGCGTTGTCGAGCGCATGGTTGCGCTCCGCTTCGCTGCAAGCCGCTCTGGCCACTTGCGCTTGCGCCTTGATCGCGGCCACCGGAGTGCGTAATTCATGCGCGGCGTCTGCGGTAAAACGCCGTTCTTTTTGCATGGAAGCTTCGATGAGGGTGAACAGCCGGTTAAGCCGTTCGATCAGCGGCACCACTTCGCGCGGGGCGGATGACGCATCAAGCGCGGCAAGATTGTCCGGCGCGCGTTGCTCCACTTCGCGGGTCAGCTTGTCCAACGGGCGCAAGCCGCGCGCAACTGCAATCCAAAGCAGAAGTGCCAGCAACGGCAAAGAAATAAACAGCGGCTTGAGCATATTGCCAGCGATACCGCGCGCCAGTTCGTCACGTACATCGGCGCGTTCCGCCACCTGGATCAAATATTCGGTGGATTCATTCCAGGTGCTGAATACGCGCCAGCGCTGCCCGTCGATGGTGTGGTCGCTGAAGCCGAGCTCCTCGCTGGCCAAAGGTTGTTGCGGAGCGTTAGCGGAATGCAAGCGCAGCTGGTGTTCTTTATTCCATACCTGAAACGCGACCCGGCGGGCATACTTGTGCAGCAGCGGCGCATGTTCTGTTTCAAGTTCGTCCAGCTCATGCGATGACTGGACAACCAGCAGCGCAGCCGCCTGCGCCAGGTGCGCATCCAACACCTCGTCGAATTCCTTGCACGCATTATTGTAGGTAAATGCAGTCACACCGAGCCAGACCAACGTGATCGCCATCAACGCCAAAACAAGCAGCCGCTGCTTAAGTGATGCGCGTCTCCACATTTCAGATTGCCTTGTCGCGCGGCATCAGGTAACCCACGCCGCGTATGGTTTCGATCAGCTCAGGAAAAAGCTTGCGCCGCAGATGATGGATATGCACTTCCACCGTATTGCTTTCGACCTCATCGCCCCAAGCATAAAGCTGCTCTTCAAGCCGGGCGCGCGAAAGCACTTTTCCCGAATTGAGCATCAGGGCATGCAACAACGCGAATTCCTTGGCCGAAAGCTCAACCGATTTGTCCTGGTACAGCACACAATGAGCAGCGGGATCAAGCTTGACCCCGGAAACCTGCAGTAACGGCGCAGTCTTTCCGCTGGCGCGGCGCACCAGCGCGCGCAAGCGAGCCGCCAATTCCCCCATGTCAAATGGCTTGACCATGTAGTCATCTGCACCGGTATCCAGTCCTTTGATGCGGTCATCCACCGTATCCATCGCGGTCAGAATCAACACGGGCGTCTGGGCATTTGTTTGGACATTTCGGCTGCGCAGCCGGTGCAGCACTTCCAATCCGGAAAGACGCGGCAACCCCAAATCCAGAACCACTGCCGCGTAGGGCTCGGTAGAGAGTGCCTGCTCTGCCGAGACCCCGTCTTTCATCCAGTCCACGGCATAGCCGGATTGTCTCAAACCAGCCTGGATCGCATCACCCAGCAGGGCATCGTCTTCGACCACCAATATGCGCATTTTTTCACCTAAACAATGGCGCAGAACTATTGCGACTTTGTTTTAAATTGTTGCTTACACAAAAATAACAATTTTCAGTTATTGCTGTGTTGCCCGGCTTGCGCCACTTTCACACTGGTCGTCAACAGGCCAGTTGCTGGGTAACCCGCCCAGAATGTCACAACACCAACCAGCATTATGACACCCAGCCAGAGATGTGAGCGACGGATGCCTTCCTTCGGCTCTGCGGATTTAAAACCGCTTACCATGGAGCGCACCAGATTCTCACGGTGCATTAAGCTGTTCACCACCACCCCGGCTATGTGGATAAATACGATAGCCAGCATGGCATTGGATGTGGCCTCATGCAACCCCTCCATCACATCGCCACCGATGTCTTGAAACAATATCACCCCGCTCACTCCGGACAAGATGCCCAATGTCAGCAGCAGCCAGATCGCCACACTTCCCGCCGGATTGTGTCCCACATAATGCGGTGGCTTGCCCTTGAGCAGCGATATCGAATAAGCAACAATTTCGCGGGGCTTGAACAAAAAAGAGCGGAACTTCGCATAACGCGTGCCGAAAAATCCCCACACTAACCTGAACGCAATTAAGCCTAGCAGAGTGTAGCCGAGCACCACATGGATATCGCGGTAACGCTCCGTCTCAGCAGTTAGAAACGCGCCGCTGAATGACAGTACCAGCAGCCAATGGAAAACCCGCGTCGGCACATCCCAAACCAAGATACGTTGACTCATGATGATCTCCTTTTACTTGGGAATTTTTATATTACGTTCACTGAAATCACCCCGGTCCGCCTGTTGGTGGCAGGCCGCACAATTAGCGGGACTCTTCACCTTCGGATTCTTCCAAATAGCTTGGGGAATTTCGTGGCTATCGTGCTTGTGCTTAAACCAGGCAGTCTCAGTGATCCGCAATGGCGCTGTCGACGCATTCCAGCGGTTGGAAGCATTGTTCACCAGAAAAGCGGTGATCTCCTTGTCTTCCTGATCTGTCAGCGAAGCATCCGAACCGAAGTGCTTATCCAGACCGCTCATGACCTTGCGCCAAGATGCAGCAGGCAGCAATCCCGGCGAATAGGCGATGTGACAGGTAGAACATTCCTGCTGGAATTTTGCGTTAACTTGTGATGGTTGAGCTGGTTTGCCACGATTTTCGCCGCTGTATTTTTCAACGCGATCACCTGCCTGTGCGATGGACATTGTCGCACCCATAACCAGCAAGGCCGAAACAAGTCTACGTGGAAAATTTTTATAATATTTTGACATATCAATCTCCTTGATTATTTTTTAACGGTTAGCAAATAAGCAAGTACATCGCCTTTTTCCTGCGGTGTGCAAACGCGATCAAGCACGTCGTTACAGTTACGCTTAAACCATTTTGCTACCTTGCCCGGGTCAGTGAATCGCTCTGCATTGGCAGATGGCGCAAACGGCTGTATGACTTTGCCGGTCTTTGCATGCTTGCCTGGCGCAGCCGGATTTTCGGTATGGCAGGAGGCGCAGCTCCATTCATTACCGTGTTTTGTCTTGAAAAAATTCTCCCCGCGCGCAGCTGAAAATCCCTTGAAATCCGAAGCAGCCTTTGCCGCATCGCTTTGAATGGCAGCCAGCGCCTCCTCCGGCGTTTGCGCGAAAGCTGGGCTTGAAATTAATCCGGCGACAACCACCAGTGCACAAACCAACGTGACATTAAATTCGCGGAACATTTTTCACCTCCTTTATTACATTAAGAGGTGCGCAGCATAAAAGACCAAGCTTAAGGGTTGCTTAAGGACAAATATTTTTGATGGGTTTCAGAAATAACTAATTACAGTGGCCCCTCCGTCAAAACAATAATGCATCGACTTTAAGAGGGTAACCATCTTCAGGCAGCGGTACGACGCTGCCCCGGTTTGCAGATGTCAGAAGGGGCGTTGTGACCGCCCGGTTGTCGGCCTTAGCGGACGCTGGAAGATAGTCTGATTCCGTCGGTAGCGAATGTCCGCTTCACAGGGCCTTCTTCTTGCAATGTATTTAAAAACCCAACCGATCAAGCTCAATTCTTCCCAAGGTCTTAAAAGTGTGAGAGAATGAACTAGTCCATTATGGATAATATATAACTTTATGATAAACATAAAGTTACTA
This sequence comes from Betaproteobacteria bacterium, assembly GCA_021413765.1. Lineage (GTDB taxonomy): Bacteria > Pseudomonadota > Gammaproteobacteria > Burkholderiales > Gallionellaceae > Nitrotoga. The sequence continues at coordinate 15,332 of JAIOPT010000088.1, read as the reverse complement.
AATAAATGGGCGAAATGAAAGAATTACAGACAGATTTAGCCCAGGTAATTCGACTGGCGCTGGCAGAGCAATCCGAAGATATTCGCTTGTTCGTGGCACGACTCGTCCGCAAATACCGCAATATCGATCCTGAACTGGCCGAGCAGATGGACTTATGCCTGCGCACCAAGCACAACAAAACTAGATCGCCTCTGCGTAAAGTGATGAATCCGCCGGTATCCGATCAAACGCTTCCGATCGATGACGAATCTCGTCTTTCGCTGCTGAAGGTTTTTAAAGACACAGCGGATCGCGAACGCCCGCTACTCTCGAACGACCTAGAAGAGACCCTCAATCAGTTGATCCAGGAACGTCTGCAAACAGAACGCTTGGCCGCATTGGGCCTGTTGCCGACACGTTCCGCGATCTTTGTGGGGCAACCGGGAGTCGGCAAGACGGTGACCGCGAGGTGGCTGGCCGCCAAGTTGAAAGTGCCGCTTTATGTACTCGATCTAACGGCGGTCATGAGCAGTTTGCTGGGGCGTAGCGGCAGCAATCTGCGTGCGGCACTGGACTTTGCCAAGCGCACCCCATGCGTGCTGCTGCTCGACGAAATTGATGCCATTGCCAAGCGTCGCAGCGATGATTCCGACATAGGTGAATTAAAGCGCCTGGTCACGGTCATTCTTCAGGAAGTCGATGAATGGCCTGCCACGGGCCTTCTCCTTGCTGCAACTAACCACCCGGAACTGATTGATACGGCATTGTGGCGTCGCTTCGACCTGGTGATCGAATTCAAGTCCCCAGACATGCCCGCTGTTAAAGAGGCGGTCAAGCGTTTTCTGGGGCCGGACTATGCGCTCTTCGGGCGATGGGTTGATATCCTGGCATTCGCTTTTAACGGGGAAACGTACAGCGACATCGAGCGTGATATTCAGCGTTTTCGCCGAGCCGTGGCTTTGGGTTCAACATCGGATGCCGACTTGATCGAAGAATTCGTCAAGTCGCGTGCATCAACGCTCGACCATCCGGCAAGGATTGACCTCGCGGCGTTGCTGGCCAAACAAACCCGCCTTTCACAATACACCATCAGAGACATCACCGGGGTGAGCCGCGACACCATTCGAAAATACGCTGCAAGCAAGCCCGCCGCACCTAAGAAAACTGCTGAAAGGAAGCCCGACAAATGAGCCAAACAAATTTCCTGATCGGTCGCGGCGAGTTGCTGACGCACGACATCAAGGGGCCGAAGCGAAAGCCCGGCAAAGCCGAGGTCTACACCTTTCAGCAAGCAATAGAACGGCTCTTCCCGCAATTCACCAATGCGGCAAGTGCAATAGACGCCTTGCCGCCCGAAGCCTGCCCCGGTGACTTTGGCGTAGCACGCTTGACCATGAATCCCAGCTATATCGCCCGGTCATTTTTCCCTGTTGCGATGCTACGCTCAGTTGGCATGGAATCGGTTGGCAGCCGATCAGTCAAACTCAAGCCGGATGGCTGGACGAAAAAAGGTGAGCCGACCGAATGCTCAACGACCGAATTGTTTGTTGCAGGCAAACGCCATGCCTTCCACAACCTGAACGCATGGGCGCAGCAGGTTGAACCGGAATCCGATGAAGCTTTGGACTTGGCTCACATCGAGAATTTCGCGGCCTTCACTTCTGAGGAACGTATCGCCGACCCCGGCAGCAAAAAAGATCGCTTCTTCGAGATAGGCATCCATCTGCTACCGGATAAGGAGCGCTCATTCGTTCAACATGCTTTCAAAAAGTTCGCGAAAGCGGCCAATGTAAAAATTTACACCGAGCTATCATTTATTGCAGGCAACCTTTGGTTCGTGCCGGTTGAAGGCAAACAAAGCGACATACAAAAGCTGGCCCAGTTCGTTTTTGTACGCGTTATTCGTCCAGTCCCAAAGCTGCGCGGCATTCGTCCTCTGGTGCGAAACGCTAGCGTTTCAATTGGTTGCCATCTACCCTCAGAGCAGCCTCTCTCTTCCGAACCCAAAGTCGCAATCCTGGATGGAGGCCTGCCGGTACTTCATGCGATTGGCACTTGGCTCAGCAATTACCGTGAAATTGATCCCGACGCGAGCGCAGACGCTGACGGTGTGGAGCATGGACTGGCAGTAACATCGGCATTTCTCTTCGGCCCGATTCAACCCAACGGTGTGGCTGCGCGACCATTTTCTTATGTCGATCATCTTCGCGTGCTCGATAACGATGCTGAAACAGAACATCCCCTTGAACTGTACCGTACGTTGGGTTTTGTCGAAGAAGTCTTGCTATCGCGCCAGTATGAATTCGTCAATCTCAGTCTTGGCCCGGAACTCGCAGTCGTAGATACGGAAGTGCACGCTTGGACAGCAGTCATTGACGACCTGCTGAGCGACGGTGATACCTTCATGACACTCGCGATAGGCAACAATGGCGAGAGGGACAGCATCGTCGGCAACAACCGTGTTCAAGTGCCCTCGGACTGCGTGAACGCCATCGCCGTCGGCGCAGCCAATGACACCGGAGCGACTTGGGCGCGCGCGCCATACAGCGCCGTAGGCCCCGGTCGTAGTCCGGGTGTCGTCAAGCCAGACCTGATGGCCTTTGGGGGCGATGCCGCCAAGTATTTTCATGTCCTTTCGCCTGGCAAGAAAGCGATTCTCACCCCTCAGCTTGGCACCAGTTTCGCATCGCCATATTTGTTGCGCAATGCCGTAGGTATCCGGGCCATTATGGGTGATGAGCTGACTCCGCTAGCGATCAAGGCTTTGCTGGTACATGCCGCCGATCCATCCACACATGACAAACTTGAAGTGGGCTGGGGTAAGGTGCCAGAAGAACTGATGGACATAATTACGTGCCCATCCGGGATCGCTCGTGTGGTCTATCAAGGAGAGCTGAAGCCCGGCAAATATCTGCGCGCCCCATTGCCATTACCCCCAAATGGCCTCACCGGCAACATCAAACTCAAAGCCACCTTCTGCTACGCATCGCCAACAGATCCACAGGATGCCTGTTCTTATACGCGTGCCGGATTGGAAACCGTGTTTCGCCCGAATGGCGAAAACATAAAAGAGGGCAAAGCGAATGCCGAGACCAAAGGCTTCTTCGACATGAAGAAATATGCGACAGAAGAAGAGCGCCGACATGACATGGGCAAGTGGGAGACCGTCTTGCATGGTGAGAAGAAAATGCGTGGCACCACGCTGCACAATCCAGTATTCGATATCCACTACAACGCCCGCGAAGGCGGCGGCAAAGCGTCTGGCCCCGAGAAAATCCGCTACGCGCTCATCATCACTATCGAAGCGCCCAAGCACGCTGATCTTTATAACGACATCCTGCGCGCCTATGCCAAAATACTCATCCCGATTCAGCCGCAGGTTTCGCTGCCAATTCGCGTGTAATAAATCCAGACAGCCTTTTCAGAAAATCTTCACAGTCCGCTTAGGCCGAGAAGCGGGCTTTGGCTGCAAGCATCTTGACGGGCCGGTGTGGGTCGTATGCTGCCCCCCTCACTAACAACAAATTCTTGCGCTTCGTCTCACTTATAACCTGCTCCTCAATTGCAGCAGATTACCACCTTAATTTATTTGGCAAAGGCAGAATCACTGCTTTTAAAGACAACAATCAACAGATGCAAATAAACTTTGAAGGGTGGGGCAGCAAGTGGCTGTCTGTTGAATTTGCTACCCCGAATCTTGCATGACAGGGTTTGTTGTTGAATGCCTGAGCCATACCTCATCGGTCAAGGCTTGCACTTGCGTGAGATGCAAAGAGAATGTTAGAGTCGCCAAGCTTAGCCTCGTGGCTGCTACTATAATTTTCACAGTCCAGGCATTCGTCGATCAGTTAATAATAGTTCTAGGATGTCTTTCACCTCTGCGATCCGGGCTGGCGGCGTTTGACTATTCGATATTTCGATACCTTCCATACAACTTACACATTTTTTAAGGATATAACCATGTCTTGCCACACTACTGATTTTCAAGGCTCCGTCATTGACGCACTACAAGAGGCAATCGAGCAGAACATTCCAAATTCGCAAGCCGAGGTGAGCGGCGGCGGCGGACACTTCAGCATTAGCGTAACGTCGCCTGCGTTTGCCGGCAAGGGCATGCTTGAGAGCCAGCGGATGGTATACAGTGCGATCACTCATTTGATGAAGGGAGACGCGGCCCCCGTTCACGCAGTCGACAGTTTGAAAACCAGAACACCGCCCGAAGCGTAAAGCCCGAGCGCTTAGCAGTGTAAAAAAGGTTCAGATTCAACGGCGGCCATGATGGCGCTGGCCGAGATGAGGTCGCACGCTTGTCTCGGCAGTCTTGGTACCCGACAACAAGCAGCTGAGTAAGCAACGCTGCGACAACCGTATTATTACCCCGTCTCCAAAACGCAAATGCTGAGCCATGATGTTAAGGCAATGCTGAACAAGTCCCTCCGTTCGGGCTGAGCCTGTCGAAGCCATTGGCAACTTATTGATTTGCAAGGAGTGCGTTTCGACAGGCTCAACGCGAACGGATTTGTTCTGCGCAGCCACGGCGTCTGTGCAACATAAACTCATTGGTTTTAAACTAAAGTCTAATATTTATTTTGCATCTCCCGCAGTCAGGGAATTCAATGTTTGATGTTGCACTTCAAGTTGTCCGTGACCTTCCTTCGTAACCTTTATTAAATAAATTTTCAATGTGCTCTTGAAATAAGTGCGTTCCGCCCTTATTATTAGCACTCGATACCAGAGAGTGCTAACTGGAGATGTCGTTATTTTGTTAATTGTTTGTTTAAGGAGAATAAAACATGTTGGTCCGTCCTTTGCATGATCGTGTCGTTATCAAGCGCATGGAAGAAGAACGCAAGACTGCGTCCGGAATTGTGATTCCTGATGCCGCTACCGAGAAGCCTGATCAAGGCGCAGTTGTTGCAGTAGGTCCGGGTAAATACAGTGACGACGGAAAACTAATCCCAATGACTGTAAAAGTTGGCGATAAAGTTTTGTTTGGCAGACACGCCTCTCAAACTTTTAAAATCGAGGGCCAAGAATACATAACGATGCACGAAGAACAAATTATCGGCGTAATCGAAACTTAATTCGAGATATGCGGTCTTTCCTGCCCTTCGGCAGGATTAGGTGACCTTCGGTAATGACCGAAGTGACGAAACCAAATAACTTTAGGAGAACGAAACATGGCAGCAAAAGACGTGAAATTCCATGATAGTGCACGCAGTAAGATGGTTGCAGGTGTTAACATTTTAGCCAACGCAGTCAAAGTAACTCTTGGCCCGAAAGGTCGTAACGTAGTGTTGGAGCGCTCTTATGGCGCGCCTACAATCACCAAGGATGGTGTATCTGTCGCCAAAGAAATCGAACTGAAGGATAAGTTCGAGAACATGGGCGCGCAAATGGTCAAAGAAGTGGCTTCTAAGACCTCTGACGTAGCGGGTGACGGCACAACTACAGCGACCGTGCTGGCTCAGTCCATCGTACAGGAAGGCATGAAATTTGTTGCCGCTGGTATGAACCCGATGGATCTGAAGCGCGGCATCGACAAGGCAGTTCTTGCTGTCGCAGAAGAATTGAAGAAGCTGTCCAAGCCATGCACTACCTCTACTGAAATCGCTCAAGTTGGCTCAATTTCTGCCAATTCTGATACCAATATCGGAAAGATTATTTCTGACGCGATGGATAAGGTAGGTAAAGAAGGTGTAATCACCGTTGAAGATGGTAAATCGCTCGACAATGAACTGGAATTGGTTGAGGGTATGCAGTTTGATCGCGGCTATCTGTCGCCATATTTCATTAACGACCAAGAGAAGCAAAATGTAGTGATGGACAACCCCTACATTCTGTTACACGACAAAAAAATCTCCAACATTCGTGATCTGTTGCCGCTGCTGGAGCAAGTTGCCAAGGCAGGTCGTCCGATGTTAATTATCGCTGAAGATGTAGATGGCGAAGCACTGGCTACTCTAGTGGTGAACAACATCCGTGGAATTCTGAAAACAGTTGCGGTTAAGGCTCCGGGCTTTGGCAGCAGACGTCAGTCCATGCTGGAAGACATTGCTATTCTGACTGGCGGTACAGTGATTGCCGAAGAAGTCGGCTTGTCGCTTGAAAAGGCTACTCTGGCAGATTTGGGTCAAGCCAAGCGCATAGAAGTGAACAAAGAAAACACCATCCTTATTGATGGCGCAGGCAATGAAGAAGCGATCCAGGGCCGTATTGCTCAAATCTCCAAGCAGTTTGAGGAAGCAACCAGCGATTATGACAAAGAAAAACTGGTAGAGCGCAAAGCGAAACTGGCTGGCGGCGTAGCAGTGATTAAAGTTGGCGCTGCAACTGAAGTTGAAATGAAAGAGAAAAAAGCACGCGTGGAAGATGCGCTGCATGCAACCCGTGCAGCAGTGGAAGAAGGAATTGTTCCCGGCGGCGGCGTCGCATTGTTGCGTGCCAAGGCAGTCGTAGCAAAGTTGAAGGGGGACAACCATGACCAAGACGCTGGCATTACCATTGTCTTGCGTGCCATGGAATCTCCACTACGTTGCATCGTAGATAACGCAGGCGACGAGCCTTCGGTAGTGGTTAACAAGGTGCTGGAAGGCAAAGGCAACTATGGCTACAACGCAGCGAGTGGACAGTATGGCGACATGCTGGCAATGGGCGTGGTTGACCCTACCAAGGTTACCCGCATTGCATTGCAAAATGCTGCTTCTATCGCTGGCTTGATGCTGACTACTGGATGTATGGTGGCTGAGATATATGAAGAGAAGCCTGCCGTTGATATGGGTGGCGGTGGTGGCGGTATGGGCGGCATGGGTGGTATGGGCGGTATGGGTGGCATGATGTAATTGTTGCGATTCATTCGCCGCTGAATCTGACAAACCCTGCCTTGTGCAGGGTTTGTTTTTGGAATCTACAAACAGTAAAGTTGGCATTGTTACGTGTACGTCCTATTTGAGGTTATCTCAATTCTGAGGTTTCTTAAATCGCGATTTGTCGTTATAATGCGCACCTTCGCATGGCCTGGTAGCTCAGTTGGTAGAGCAGTGGATTGAAGATCCTCGTGTCGGTGGTTCGATTCCGCCCCGGGCCACCAAATTAAATAAAGGCTTGCCCGATTTAAATCCGGCAAGCCTTTATTGCTTACGATGACCCGCTGCTGAAACAGCGTCCAAGGGTGGCTGGTGCTAAACCTGAGTCCTACGTGCGGGAGCACCGCCACAAGGCAATATCGAAGGACATGGAGCGTCACGATGCAACCAGATAACCATCCCGTCGCCGACCGATGACGGGGGGAAAATGCGTATTATTGGTCGCGACCGCGACAAAGTGGGTCCCTGCGGCGCGGATGCCAAGTGCGCTAAGTCGGGCGGGATTCGAAGTCGCTCTGCTCGCGCCGCGCGGTTCGCTGGCGGAAAAAAGCCGCTACCTCGCCAAGATCGGGCATCTTGCCGACAACGCGACCCCGCTCGACTGGGTGTACGCGTTCGCGGCCATGGTTAAGGCCACTTCACCGAGTCTGGTCGTTCCGTGCGACGACACCGCGGTCCGACTGCTGCATATGTTAGCTTTGTCGCCGCCACTAGGCATCAAGCCTGGGATACACGCTGAACTCTGCGCGTTGGTGCGTGAGTCGCTGGGCAACCCTGAACATTTTCATACAAGTGTCGACAAAACGCGACTGCCCGCGGCTGCCGAAGCCTTGGGCGTGCGGACCCCGCAGTACGCTATTGCTGCCAGCGTCGATGAGGCACAAGCGTTCGCTGCAATTCGCGGCTACCCAGTCGTGCTGAAACGAAGCCACGGCGCGGCCGGTGAATGGGTGGCAATCGTTTCAGATCCCATCGAACTTGCGCGCACCTACGAGCGCTTTGCGGCAGCAAAGACCATCGATTTCGAGGGCCGGAGCAACGCGAACATTCTGGTGCAAGCCCATGTTGTGGGAAAAGTCTTCTCGCAAGCGATGACGGCTTGGCAGGGGACGGTTCTGGCCGGTTTTGTCCGCGAGAAGCTGGTCACGCACTCGCCGCTTGGTCCCGCGACCGTAGCTCGCTGCGTGCGGATGCCCGAGATTCGCCGATTCTCGGATCAGCTTGCGATCGGCCTCGGCATGAGCGGCTTTTTTGGCCTCGAATACATCGTCGACGCCGGTACCGGCGAGGCTTACCTCCTCGAGATCAATCGGCGTGCCACGCCCGCAACGCACCTGGGGGGCATGATAGACATCGATCTCTGCGCCGCGCTGTATGCCGCTGTCAACGGCCAGCCGTTGTCGGGCCGTCGTGATCTCGACCCGGACGAAGAGCATATGATTACCCATTTTCCACAGGAGTGGCTTCGCAATCCGCAAAGCCGATATCTGCAGGACTTCCGCGTCGACGCCCCTTGGGACGACCCTGAAGTGATGGAGGCGATGCTGGCGCTGAGGAATGACGCCTAAAATCCAATATCAATGATCCGACTCAATTGATTCTGAAAGGCTGGCGGGGGACACTCATCAAAGTGCAGCCACTGCGCCATTACTAATCCGTCGTCGATAATACTCATCATGCCACCATCATAAGGGACTCTAAAAATTCACAGTCCTAAAACCGTGATTTTTTGGAGTCAACCTGTCAATCCGACACATTCAATAGACGCAGTAAAGCACCTAGTGAATGTGTCGGGAACATAAAAACGGGGGCCCCCCTCCATCTCTGCCTGCGGAATTAACCGTTGGCGATAGTGAGCCCCTCGTGGACGATTTCGATCGACTCGACCGCCACTTCGTTACCTACCGCCTTCAGGTCCGTACCGGTAATTTTGGTTGGCCATGCATTGGCAAGCGTCCACACCATAGTGGGTGCGCCTGCCTCGTCGAGCAAACTGATGGTGACCGGAACACGCTTGATCGTATTCATCTTAATCTCGTTAAACCACAGCCAAAACTTGTTATCCGCCTTGAAGATTCCCTTTTTCATCGTGACGTTGCCAACCTTTTTCAGGCCGGGCATCTTGATAGCTGAAAAATTCTTGCTGTCGCCATGCCGATATTTTATTTCTTCGGACTGAACATCCAGACCGGAAACTTCTTGAAACAACATCACGTTGGTATCCCACTTGACTTCAAAATAAAACTTGGGTAGAGGCCATACGGTGGTTGATTGTGCTGAGCCGTCATCTGCCATGTCATACTCCCTTCTACGTAAGGATTGTTAAGCGTTATATTTAATCGTCAATTCGCCCGCCAAAGCTGGGGCAAATTAACAGTATCGATGGGCCAGACTCTGAGGCCCCCTCAAAACTCCTTTTCATTTCAATAAAATATGGCGTGTTGTCTGTTCCAAAACAGCACATGCATGGTAGGTTTATTGTCTCTTTTGTAGCGACCAAACTGCGAAGGAGAACCCGCCATGCACGCGATCACAATCTTACACCGCATTCTTTCCACAAGCTTCCCAGTCATTCACGCAAAATGCTTAGCCAGCTTACTGGCTGCTGTCGAGGCGGTGGTAACGGGCAGTCGGCTGACGTTAAGCGATATGGGGCGCGGGCTGACCGGCTCGGTCGCCGTCAAGCACAACATCAAACGCATTGACCGGCTGCTCGGCAACGACTTGCTGCACACTGAAATATCCAAGTTGTACGAGGCACTTGCACGACAGTGCTCGAACGGAATATCGATGCCGCTGATCGTCATCGACTGGTCGGATTTAACGCCTGATCGACAATGGCAATTGTTGCGCGCTTCGGTTGCTGTTGAAGGCCGTAGCATAACCCTGTATGAGCAGTTGTACCCGCAATCGCAGGCAACATCACCGCGCGTGCATCAGGCGTTTCTTACGCAACTCGCCACCATGCTGCCGACAGGCTGTGTACCCCTTCTGATTACCGATGCTGGTTTTCGTGGCACATGGTTCAGATTGGTCAACCGTATGGGCTGGTATTGGATCGGTCGTATTCGTAACCGCGACATGGTCAGTCCGGTAGATGGTGATACGTGGGCTGGCTGCAAAACACTCTATCCATTTGCCACAGCAAAAGCGAGGTCACTCGGTCAATTCAACTATGTACGAAATCATCCTGTGCCATGCCGTCTGGTGTTGATCAAATATGCAAATCAAAAGCGCCACAAGAAAAGTCGCCTGGGTAAGCGTGACCATTCGAGCCATAGCCTGAAGAATGCTCGCGCGCAACGCGAACCATGGCTGTTGGCAGTCAGCCCAAAACTTGATCACTTGAGTGCTCAAGCTGTCGTGGCCGTGTACGCCCAGCGGATGCAGATTGAGGAGTCATTCCGCGATTTGAAAAGCGAGCATTTTGGATTGGGATTCTCAGCTAGCCGATCCACGCAGAAAAACCGCTTGGGTGTGTTACTGCTGGTCGCATGTCTTGCCTCGTTCGTACTGCGCTTGATTGGCGAGGTGGGTAAAGCACGACAGTTGGAGTTCAAATTCCAGAGCAACACGCGGCGTTCGCGCCCGGTTCTCTCTGTGATTACTTTGGCATTGCAGCTTATACAACATGGTATGGCGGCATTCCCGCCACGCGAGCTTGGTGCAGCACTTGAACGGTTACGCTATGATCATCCTGCGCAGCAACTTTGAGGGGAGACCTCAGGGTCGCACCCAATATTGCTTGGGTGGGTGACATCACCTATATCCGCACCGGGTTAGGCTGGCTCTATTTAGCGATAGTGCTGGACTTATTCTCGCGCAAGGTGGTTGGATGCGCGATGGTGCCGAGCATGCCTGCTGAACTGGTCTGCGCCGCACTGCACATGGCAATACAGCAACATCAACCAGCGCTCCGTCCACGCCGACCGTGGCAGTCAATAAGCCTGCGGCCATTATCAGGCTTTGTGAGCCGTAAGGGCAACTGTTGGGACAATGCAGTGGCAGAACGCTTTTTTCTGAACCTCAAAATGGAGCGCGTTTGGCAGCGCGAATATGCCAATCAAATGGAGGCTAAAACAGATATCACCGCATACATCGTGGGATTCTATAACTGTAATCGCATACACTCAGTATTGGGCAATCTGTCGCCCTCCGTCTTTGAGCGGAACAAAGCAGCAAAAAAACCTATCGTTGTGTCCGAAATTACTTGACCACTACAAGAATCACTATGACGACGGCGAGGAGCAGCATGTTTCAACAAGGTCACCTATTGATTCACTTTTGGATAAACCTTGGCCGGGCGCAGGTTTAGTCATGCCGCCCACGTCATACACACTGCCGGATATTATTATCCGTGCCACAAGCTCAACAGATTTTCATATCTACGCGGGTGCTAAGCCCAACCGGGCTTTAATTCATTGTTTGGTTGCATCATGACTAGGACTTGACCAATACCACAGCGTGCAAGTGTGTTGCGCCGGATAGAGAATTTGTAATTAGACAACTCTCTTCGGCTTTCTCAAGTATGCGTCGTGCTCTTGGTTCGTTGGTATCTGCGGGCACGTTAAGCGTGGCATTCACCTTGAACGCTGTGAACTTCGCCGTTCCTTCTACGCGTTCGAGGGTACCTTCAACGTCACAGTTCAACGACAACCAAGGTAACTTCGAGGCCCTGGCGATGGCCCGAAAACTGAGAATGAAACAATCCGCGACAGCCGCCACCAATAGTGTTTCGGGGGACCAACGATCTCCGGGCCCACCGAACTCCTGCGGTGGTGCCGAAGCTAGCGTTTCCAGCTTCTCTGCCGAGAGGCTAACATCTCCATCTGGAACCGCATTCGCCGCAACTCGGTAGTGATGAGGAAAGTCTTGCATCGTGAGTCTCCAGTAACTTAACGTTTTAATTCACTGCGCTATTTGGGACAATAAATGCAGGCATCAGCGCCGCCGCATACTCTGCATTTTCCGTCCCCCATTGCTCCTCACCGGGCTTGTACAACAAATGGCTCAGATTGTGGCTCGCTTCGCGATCACAATCTAACCATACTCGATAGGCATTAATTTGACCTCGATTTGTTATTCATTTCTTGTATCAGGGAACGAATCTCAGCCAACTCATTATGCAGCTTATCTGATGCAACCGCATTTTTGTACGACATCAAGATCAACTTCACCGACACCAGAAATACACCAGCTTCGAGTAATAGATCGTGAGTAAACCCAGTGGAGTAGAGCGCGGCCAAAAAAAGAGCAAAGGTTATGAAGATGACCAGCAATGAACCCGCATCAAAGTAATGTCGAATGTTGACCATGGATTACTCCTTCACTATAACTAAAATCGTATTCAATAGGGTCAGGCTCTCACCTCACGGCACACGGTTCACCGCGATAGCGGTTTAGTTCAACGTTTGCATCCAGCAGCTGCCAATGGCAGTCCGCTGGAATGAATTATTATGCGAACGAAAGCACTATCGAATGATAACTTCTTGGCAATACTTGATTTCGAATCAATCGCACGCCAGAACGGCGTCGGGCTTGAACCAGTACCACCATTAATGCTCTCGAATTTGGGCGTCTCGTGCAACCTTCTACGCTAACGCTGGTTACTTGCCCATGCAGTAAAAGAACTCTTCGCGCACGATTTTTCCGTTGCGGACTTGGTATAGCCCAACCTCGTCCATCTTCATTCTCTGACCCGAAGGCTTGTTCGTCACGTCATATTGGAAGCCAACAATAAAGCGATCGTCGTGTGGCCACGGACCAGTCAGCGAAGCAGAATGAATTTCGTGATTAGCCATCCACCATTCACCCTTCGCCTTCACTGCAGAGAGGCCTCGTGCCTCGCGTTCCATTCCAGGGGGAGCCGCCGCCTCTACGCTGATTACGTCATCGGCAAACAGGGTGCTGAGCGCCTCCATGTTCTTACCTTGCCGACAAAGGTCGACCATCTTCTTCGCGATATCCATCGTATTCATATTATGTCCTTTCGAAGTGGGGATGCGACTTAACCGTCGCTGCGATAATTATACCGCGTGGGTGATTCTAGCGACGTCCAACGGAAGCGAGAAGTCCCAGTGTGATACTTCAGCGACTATTTAACCGAAAGTTGTGGAATTAGTTGTAACACTGTTAAAAACTTGAACCTGGTTGTTTTAAAAATTCAATTTCTTCAGGGCTGGATTCACGGCCCAAAATAACGTTTCTATGTGGATATCTGCCAAAACGATCTATGATCACTTTATGTTTAAGCTCATATTCATAGTTATATGGAGCTGCAAATTCACGATATAGGATTTCAGCAACCTCGTGAATTACCTTTGACTCACTATGCATATATGGGAGCAATAGAAACCCACATTCTGTTTTGCTTAATACATTTGGCACTTTAGCTTCAACAGCCTCTTGAGCTAAAACCAATGCCACTTGATCATTGGAAAAGGCTCTTGGTGTATTTCGAAAAATATTTCTTGAAAATTGATCTAATAAAATAATCTCTGCAAGTCGCCCTTTTGGTTCTTTTCTCCAAGCATATAACTCGCCTTGAGTTGCCTGGCTAACAAGATTGGTAAATCTATCTTTAATTTCATTATCAAAGCTTGAGTCTGCAACCCACCACATTTTCGGGTCAGTTTCTTCTAACCAAAATTTTAATACTTCTCTAAACATATAGTTGGCCTGACATTTCTTTTGACTAACGTTTGAATTCACCTGGCTTGCGGGGCTTTATACGCAAGGTCCTACGGAATGATGGTTCGATCACAATCTAACCTTACTCGTTGGGCATTAGTTTCCAGCAGACTCATCATTGAACAGTCAATTCGTGAATACATCTAGGATTTTGTATGATATTTGGGCTATCTAGCATAGGCTTGAGCCCAAATAAAAAAGGGTTGGCTCCATAATATCTCATCTCATTGAGGGCTGCGTCCTTACAATATTTTTTGTTGCGCACTCTATAGACCGCGACTACCAGTCCTGTCCGATCCTTTCCATGACTGCAATGCACTAAGGCCGGCAAATTATTTTTGTTCTCTAATGCTTCTACCGCTTGCATGAGAGCCTTTTCATCAGGATGAGCCCATAGATTCCAGTTATGTGGAAAGTCTTCCGGCGGCATATAAATTGGGATGACATTGATGTTGTGTTTTTTGGCGAGACTAAACTCTTCAGATTTGTCTGCCTCTTTGGAAAACTCGTTTAGTTTGATGACAGTCTTGATACCTATCTTTTCCAAATAGGCCCACTCTGCATCTCCCTTCGGCTGGCCGCTTCGGTATACCGCATTCGCACCATCAGCATCTCCAGAGCTTACAATTTGAAAGTTAGAGATTGGAGCAGGTTCAGGAGATTTTTTGATAACCTCGGCTAAAGTTTGGGTCGGTATCGCACATGCCGCTAGGATAAAGCAAACACATAATATAGCGTGTCGGATAACAGCATATAAAAAAATCAATCGAGCCTCACCCCATTGATCCATTGGTGAGTGGTGGGATGTTGAGCTTCATTACATTCAGTCCAACCGTGCATTTCATTTTGGCTCCCAGGATTTCCTCGTAGCTTGCCAAAGAACGTTAAACGCCAGATGGGAGTTTGGAGGCCATCATCTTCCTCCGGTCAATCTTGCGCCCGTCGACAATGAACGTTCCGTCGCCAACAGCGTGAACCATACGCTTCTCCTTGCGTGCGGTATCGATGTATGCGGCAAGCCCCTCTAACACGACGATGTTGTGCTTCTTGACGATGTCGATGACCTTGCACTCAATGTTGGCGAGGCACTCCTTGATCAAGGGCGACGTGACGAATTTGCTTTGCAAAGGTGTGAGCTTGAACTTGGCAAACTTGTCTGTGTCTGCCCCAGAGCACGTCCCTATACCGACGACTTTATCCAGCATGTCAACCGTGGGAATGGCAATGACGCACTCCCTATTCTTTCGCAACGCCGCGAAAGAATGATTCCATTCACCCGTGGTGATGGCAAATACCGGAGTGAAATCCATCACCATGGTCCAGGAGATAGTCATGATGTTGTCTTTCTGGCCATCATGGGTCGTCACGAGGACAACAGGTCCTGGTTCCATCAGGGTAAAGGCCTTGCTCAGTTTCAACTGACGCATGAGAGCTCCTCGTGATATTCCTTTGTCCTATGGTCAGGCCAAACTAGCATACTCGATGACGTTAAGGCACCCAAAGTAATGCAGCTACGGGGCTGTGCGCTTTTGCGCAGTCCCCCTTGGCGTAGATTAGGCTTCCTCATATCTTTCTTGATCGCCGAAGCATTTACTTTTGGGCAAACAAAAGCGCTACGAGTTTTCCTGGCGTCGGCAAAGCCGCAACCAGAATACCCCCTCAAGAACAACGCCCACTACGAAGAAGATTATGGCTCCCGATGCACTGCCAGCGAGATATGCAATTGCAGCCGCAATCAAACAAGAAAACGTAATGACATGGTTCATTTTAAAATGCCCTCATTTTTAGAGAAGTCTA